>JACCWN010000128.1 GCA_013697625.1 Legionella sp. | reverse complement strand
GAAATGTAAGGTCTACGATAATAAAATTATCGTTCAGGAAAAAACAAAAATTCATAAGAAAATCTTTGAATTAACCGACCTTCAACCTGAGGCGATCCTAGTGCCTAATTCTTGGGGAATTTAGGATAATTGATTTGGATTAAAATAGTATATAATTAAGACAATCAGGTTATACTATGACACATGACATACCAGGAGAGTCTAATGAATTTTATTTTAGTTAAAAAATTAATTCTATTATTAATAGTTAGTACGCCTTTTGCTATAAGCCAGGCGGCTGCAGGAGGAATGGGAGATGAGTGTAATTACTGGAACCCCTGCAAAAAAGGGACTTTATGTTCTCAAACAGCGGAAAGTTTTAAAACAGGTAATGGTGTATGTACAAATGATCCATCAAACCCTACATGGTAGAGGCCTAATAAGGGTATTAACCCCATTCCTTCGTAAGCATTGAATTATTAAATCAATAAAAGTTGTTTATATGCTGGTACGATTAAACGATACTCACTTCTAGTTTTTTCTGTATAGTCTTTTTCAATCAAAGTTGAAATCGCTCTAGAAATTGAGTTTACAGAGATATCCATATTTTTTGCCACCTCAGATGAAAAAATATTTAAACCACCGTGATTAGCAATCTGTATCATCACCCTACGTTGATTGCTTGATAAGGAGGAAAAATCCTTAATAAGGTCACTTCGTTCTTCTTCAACAACTGTCTCCCAAGATTTTTCTACATCAGCTATGGTCGGCTTATTCTCGCAATCTGAACAAAGTGCATCACACAGATAATTCACATAATAAGGATGCCGTTCCGTGAGCTCCATCACTTTATTAAACACTTCAGTTTCTAATTTTGACCCCCACAATGCCTGTGATACTTGATTGAGGTGCGGCTCATAATGGTCTACGCCAATTCTATCTAATACTATTTTACGACAAAGTTTATATAATGGCCGCCTTTCATCTTCAAACATAGTATTGAGTAAGTGGGGGTTACTCCCACAAAAAATAAATGCTAAATGTTGGGTTTCTTGGGCAACATGTCTAATAGCACCTTCGATAGCCCTGCCATCTTTCATCCTCCCAATTTCTTGGAATTCATCCAGTAAGAAAACGGCTTGCTTATTTTTTTCTTTTAGAAGTTTCTCAAGGATAAGCAGAGCTTCTACAATGTTTTCTGCGGGACTGCTATCATTTGATATTGCTAATTCGAGTTTCATATATTCAGAACCAAAAGCAAATTTTGGTTGTAATTTTTTTGCTTGTTTTTTAATAATATGGATTAACTTATCAACCGACCCAATTGATTTGCCAATTAATTCAATGACGCCATTAATCAGGATACGCTCAGCATCAGTTTCATTGATGGCTAGATGAAAATCTATTTTAGACCATGAAAAATTCAACTGTTCAAAAGCATGTTCACAGAGACTTGATTTACCATATCTACGTGGTGCAACTAAAACAGTGTGCTTCCCACTTTCTATGTTCCCAACCAGTTTTTTAGTTTCATTAAATCGATTGCAAAATGCTTTGCCATAGGCTTTACCTAAGGGAAACATATTTCTAAAATTCATAAAGTGTCCTTTTTCTTCATTACATAGGTAAGTATACTTTCTATTTTATTTGCGTGCAACAATGCACTACGCATATTTGCACTACGCATATTTGAATTATGATGGTATATGAAAAAACCTTATACTTTTGACTCCAAAGGCCCGAACGTTCGCTAAGCGCTTTGGATATCGTTTATTTAGTTCAATTGTGATTGTTGTTAAAACAGATAGATTAAGGTGAGGAATAGTTGGCTTCCCTTAGTATCAATAAACTACGTTGATATATTTAATGATCTTTCTTGACGTACGGTTCCGGCCCAGAACTCCAACCACTTCTATAAAAGAATTTTCCTCTGGATTTTAAAATTGCTTCCCAATATAAGAGCTTCGGTTTCACCCTGTTTGTGATGGATAAGGTACACGTTATCTATCTCAAACGATATAACAAACTATTAACACAAATTCTCAAAACAACTTGCGTACAACAATAAGTACTGGTACAATAATAAGTACAGATAACCTTCAAATGAGGATTTACTATGGATATCTTGAGTTACTCCGCTTTAAGAAATAATTTGGCAAGTACATTAGATAAAGTAAATGAAGACCATGTCTCTATATTAATTACCAGACAAAATGGGAAGCCAGCAGTCCTTATGTCTTTAGAAGATTTTAAATCTTACGAGGAAACTGCTTATTTGATGGCAAGCCCAAAAAATGCAGAGCGCTTGAGTAGAGCAATTGCAGAAGTAGAATCAGGAAAAACAAAAGAACATGGAATTATTGAAGAATGATTTTATCTTGGGCTCAAAATGCATGGGAAGATTATCTTTATTGGCAAGCCGTCGATAAAAAAATTATCAAACGAATTAATTCTCTTATAAAAGACATTCAACGTCATCCATTTGATGGCATCGGTGATCCAGAGCCCTTGAAACATAATTGGTCAGGCTATTGGTCACGCCGTATTGATAGAGAGCATCGCATGATTTATAAGCAAACAGATGAGGCTCTTTATATTGTCCAATGCCGATATCATTATTAGCAACGTCAGCAATTTATTCTGAAAAGCGGTGAAGAAGCCCTCAGATAAATTTAAAGGGCTCCGTTGCAAATAGGTAACTTCAAAGCGGTAAAACTCTTTCTTATGCAAAATGTATTATTACTTATTTTTTTCATGATGCCTCCTTAGAAGCAAAAAATAGTTGCATAAATAGCAGTATATATGTATAAAATTGAGTATAGCAGCATAAATTCATTTATAGTTTAGTTTGGTCGGAGAGCTACTATTAACAAGTACCAAGGGATGAAGTATATTCAAATTACTCCATTTCTAAAATTAGAAGTGAAAATAGCCCTAATATCTGGGCCTGTCATTTTAAGTGTGTAAGTAGCCATAATCCGGTAATATCGCGCTATCGGTATATTACCAAGCACTAAGGATAGTAATATGGCTATTACAGATGAGATGTTAGATGAAATGATAGGAAC
>JACCWN010000105.1 GCA_013697625.1 Legionella sp. | reverse complement strand
TGTTTGCTGATTCAGCTTTCATTTGTTCGTCATCCTCATTTATAAAGTGAGAATAATGATCCTTTTTAATTTTTTTTCAATAACTTATCCACTTTTTTTGTTATGAAATATGGGGGGATCTTTGAGGATTGATATTGGTCATCGAGGTAACCCTCCCTTTGTTGTTTAATGATTTGTTTATGTTGTTTTGGGCTAGCATGATTTCTTAATTGTTCGGTTCTATAAAATGCTTCATCCAAACATACATCATCCTCCCAGCGTGCCTCTTTCAGCCAGCTTGATGGGTTGGGCCACTGCGGAATAAATAAATTAAATTTTTGGCGAAGTACTTTTTCTTTGGCTTGCATTTCTAATGCACCCAGCATTTTATGCAAGAAAGACTCGTTATCGTCATTGACCAAAGTTGAGAAAATTTCAAATGATTTTCTTTTATTCAATGATTTTTGAGTTATTACAATCCATTTCTTCCAAAAAAGATCAAACAATGAAGATGGAAATGAAAAATCTTTACACGCTACTGTGTGTGTTTTGTTTGGTAATTTAGGTAAGTCATCTTGGTATGTATTCTCTGTATATTGCTGGGGTAAATTTGCATCAATGATTGACGCAAATTGCGTCGACGGCTGCTCATTTTTGTAATCACCGTAAGCGCAATTTGTCTCTATTGATAGGTGCAAATTGTCACCATCGGTACACTCATCTTGAGCTATCGATAAATCATTTTTTGCCGAATACTCCTTCAGCCACAAAGTAACCACATTAGGATGAAATAAAAAATGCCTGGTTTTATCAAAAGCATAGCGTGGATTCGGGTTGCGATGCACCGAAATGAATTTTAAGTTTTCCAATAATTCAATTGCAGCCTGAATACGTCTTTTATTAAAAATATTTAATAAAGAAACTTCTAATTGTTGTGATTTATGCCATTGCAATAATGTTTCAATTTGAGTACTATTTTCACCGTGTCTACCAGCTACTTTGTTATATCCTTTGGATTGAGACTTCTGTTCAAGCTTAATATTGTGCCAATACTCAAATAGATTTAATAAAGCAGCAGCACAGGCATCTTGGCTACAAGCTTCTAATTGCCATTTACGAATTAAAATTAATCTTTCACCCTCTGGATGAGAGATACAACTGGTTCGAGACATCTAACTCCTCCATGTGTCATAATCGGATCTGTATTTTAGAGACTTATACTTGTATCGCGTATATTTATATATAATTATACCTAAATCACGTATTGATTAGAAGGGCTTTCTACGTTAATGATAAAAATAAAAAATGATGTCCCCAAAATTAGTGCTGGGCGTCGAATTAAAATGGCAAGGACACTTGCAGGTCTCTCGCGCAAAGATTTAGAAGAGAAATATGGAATTAGTATGCACACTCTTCAGTCATGGGAACTAGGTAGAAACCCCTTGACTGATAAAGCAGCATCAAAATTAATTGAAATATTTCATAATATAGGAGTTAGCTGTTCCTTGCAGTGGCTCATGGAAGGCTCTGGCAAAAGTCCAGCTTTGGTAGAATCGGAATTTACTCCCTATCCTCTACTCGATAAAGATATTGCTCCTTTATTGGATAAAGAAATCACTATTCAAAAAGAAATTGATTTTTTTAGAACAAATAACCCCAACGCCAGTGTCATTATGGTTACGGATGACAGCATGGAACCACGGTATGCCCCAGGAGATTTCGTTGGCGGAACGCAATATTTAATTCCCCAAAAAATAAACGAATGTATTGGGCATGATTGCATTGTAGAAACTAACGAAGGAACTTTTTTTCGTCGCTTAATGAGAAGAAAAAATGGATACACTTTGGTATGTTTGAACCCTCAAACTGAAACGGAAGAGCCGGTTATTTTTACAAAACACATTTTAGCCGCAACACCGATTATTTGGCATCGGTGGAAGTTTAAAAAGCCTGAGTAGGAAGCATGATGATTGCGATTATTATAGATGCCACGGGTATTGGTCTGAAATTTGTCCACCAAAGAATATTATATTTGTTGTGTGATAAGCTTAAAAATTGGTTTGTACATTATAGAGAACCTCATGAAAAATATTTTTTAGTTACAGCATTATCCTTCTCATTAAGCTCTTATGCTTTTGGACAAACCAACCAACTTGAAGGAACGTACGAATGCATAGGCAATGAAGTGGGTACAAATGCCACTTTCAAATGCGAGATGACGATAAAGCAGACAGGTAAAACCTTCGCTTCCAAAGCAAGTTGTTCTGATGGTAATTCCTACAGTGGAACTGGTATTTACGACAAAAATTTATCTCGCTTATCTACAGGGTTTATCAACCCTAAAAAATCAGAAGAAACCGGCATCTCAGTGACAGAAGTAGGGCATGACGGTAGCTTGATTACGGCGTGGACTTATTTAAATAACACAGGAATCGGGCATACAAAATGCGTGAAACAAAAAACTGGATCCTAACATTAATTGTGTATTTAAGGTGTCCAACAAATTTTGTTAACTGCATTTATTTTATGTGCCGGTGCTAGATGGGCATACCTAAGTGTCATTTTAATGTCTGAATGGCCTAATAATTCGCGAGCTGTATTTAAATCAACTCCAGCCATCACTAGCTTACTTGCAAAATGATGTCGCAAATCATGCCATCTGAAGTGGGTTATCTGAGCTTTTTTTAAAACAGAAGACCATGAACGTTTTATGTTATTAAAGGGTTGGTTATTTTTACTCGGAAAAACCAATCCTATAGCATCAGTATTTTTTTTTCTAAGTTGCTTAATTATTTTAAAAGCCTCATCGTTTAAAGGAATATATCGAGAATTACTATTTTTGGTGACCTCTCCTGATACAATAATTGACCGTTCGAGTATATTCACCATATTCCAAGTCAGATTAAACAACTCACCTTGACGTAATCCGGTATTCATAGATAGCAATACCATAGGCATTAAATGATCAAAGGGCATTTCTTCATCAAATTCAGGTAATAAAGGATATTTACGTTCTTGTCTCCATTGATTTGCTCTTATTCTATCTTGTTTTAATTGCTGCTCCCTATCAGATAATACCTGTCGTATTCGATTTTCTTCTTCTGAAGATAAATACCTTACTTTTGGGGAGCGATCTATCTTAAACAATTTTAATTTTATCAATGGATTTTCTTTTAAACATCCCCATTCCGTTGCTTTCGTCATAAGAGCTTTCAAAGTCCCAATGTCACGATTTAAGGTTGCATTAGAAATACCTTCATTTAAGCGCTTGATACTCCATTGTTCTAAAATAGAAGGAGTAATTTCGATCAGTGGTTTTGAAAAGAATTTATAAAAACATCGGTTAATAGTCGCTATAGTTTTATTTCCTCTTTTATGATGAGATAAGACCCAGGGCTGATATTCAATTTCAAAAAATTCTTTTAATGTTTTTGGCTTATTTATTCCTTTTTGAACTGTTGGCTCCATTCCTTTATTAATGTTACTTAATATCTCAAGGGCTTTTTCACGTGCTTGTGCTGCTGTGATAACCCCTACTTTGCCCAGATTAACACGACGTCCTCTCTTATATTGGCAAATATAGCTCATGCTTCCAGAAGGATGAACTCTGATTAAAAAGCCTTTTAAGTTAATGTCTCTAACATCATATACTTTTTCACCTGGAATCAATTGTTTTATTAGGGAATTACCGATCTTAGTTATCATTCTTTATTTCTCTTTAACATCTAACTCTGCGCTATGCAATCTTACCTATAACATCTTGCCCCCAATGCTCACCAAAAATTACGTTAAATTTTGTGGCCTGCGCAATGGGACAAACAGTTTTATTATGTTTTTCAAGCTTTACAAACCCATAAGCAGATAGTGTTTTTAATGTCCTAGATAAATTACTTACCTGCCGTCCTGTGATCTCTGCTAATTCAGTTATAGAACCAGGTTTTTTTTCAGTTATAATCTGTAATAGTATTTGATTCTCATCACTCAACACTTCAGCCAGCGATCTTATTGAAGTGAACCAGATTTTAGGTTCATCCGGTTTAGGTTTGTATTTGCCTTGTGCGATTGCGATTGTTCGCTCCCGAATTTCGTTCTGCGACATAATGCCAATTTTTATAGTCCTCATTTTCATGATTACTCCTCGTCTAATCCAAGTGCACGTAATGTTTTATCAACTTCCAACCAAAAATCTTTTAGTAATTGATGTCCATCAACAAATTCATAAAGAATTCCTTTGTCTGTTGAATGTCTATGGCGGTGATCATATGTTTTTCTACCTTGATGCTTACTGTTCTTTCTTAATTTAACTGCATGTGCATTGTCAAAACCCATCAGACGTTCACCACGACGATCATGCAAAGTAAGGCTATAACGGATGCCATGAGGTATTTCTTCCGTGGGTTGTGATATCCGTCTAACTTCAAATTTAGTCCAACAGCCACCTACTTGCTCGATGATCACCCCATCTAAATCAAGCAATGTATCTATGTCTTGTCCATTAATCATTTTGTTATCTTCTGTTGATAACTATAGTATACTATAATATAAAATAAAACCATATTGCGTCAGAGAGGATAGTATTTCTGGAAAAGTATTAATTTCTGTGTTGATTTTTTTCATTGGTTATCACTAAGTTGAGATTTTCAAATTGGTCAGGCTGTACCTGGCCCATCCATAAGAGTGCATGTAGAGTGCGTTTTCATTGTCAAATGTAACATAACAATGTATTGCTGTATATCAATGAATAAGGTAACATGATGAATTGTATTGGTAATTTATTCATGGGAATACATGGAGATGCACTGAGGATTTAATGAATTCCCCCTCCTAAGGGGCAGGTCACAGGTTCAAATCCTGTTCGGGACACCATTAAATCAATGAGTTACTTAAAATATGCCGCCAATAGTTTAAAATGAAGGGTGCAAATTGAATGTGTTGTGGTGATTAGATCGAGAGGTGAGTCATGACCTTTGAATATAAAACAAAAACTTTAGTATTGTGGGGTAGTGGCGAGGGAGTTAGTCGCCCTATAATTCTCGTCAAAAGAGTGCCAAACCAAGTGTACCTTTTTAGTGAGTGCATTTCTGACGCTATCTTCTTATGCCTATACCCCTTCACTAGATTCACCCGACTACGTGTTATAAGCAACTCATGTTTCAGACGGGAAAAATGCCAAGCAGTATGCACCAAAATTCATGGAGAGGGTACCTCCAGACCAAATATCCTGCAAAGCAAAATGCTTGGATTGTTAACCTGTGCAAAGACCCAGTTAGCCATAACTCGGCCATGCTTTAAGACCAATTGTCAACAGGCCCTAGCCCATGGGGAACAGGTTATAGGCGATTTTAAACGCGAAAAGTCCTACTTACGCACGTATACTGACCGGCCCCGTGCCACCTTCCAAAATAGCTTTATTTGATGGAGTGGCGCCAATAGACTTCATCAGATGACGATAGCGATGCGACTCAGCCGAAGTGAGCGGTCGCTCTTTTTCTTTGACTTTTTTATAAAGTGCATCACGAAGTTTGGTTTCTTTGCAAAAAATTCTCACAATGCCGTGTGGGTTTTTATCTCCTGCCAATTGTTGGTTTTTAAAGCCGCTTTCGGCAACTAACAGTGCCTGGACTCTACCAATGGTCAATAATGAGAGGTATTGATGAACTTTAACACTGGTCGCAGAGGTGGCATCTAAAATCATATAGCGCTTGGATTGTTGTAGGCTCTTTAAATTCACCTCATGATTGCTGCCGTTGGTGATGCAGGCATTTAGATCATAGATAATAACATTAGCTTCTGAGGTGTGTTTCACAATTTCATAATTGGTCATTTTTTCTAAACCTGTAATGATTTTTAATCCCAATGGTGTTTCATAGTAGGCGTTTTGAAGATAGACTTTAAGTTTTTCATGTGTTCCTAAGCAAGATTGCAAAGCAATCAGAGATGCCCAAATGGCTCGCATTCCACTGTGAGTTACCACTTTTTTTGCAGAAAGCAGTACATCATTAACCTCTCCTTCCTCATCCGAGTCGCTGCCATAGGCATCACCGTACTCCTGAGTTTCTGGGGAGCTGCTCACTAAGGAGTAGGAAAAAATAGCCTCGTTAAGGGAATCAAGGTTAGCATATAAGTATTGTATATTTTTTGTTTGAATGGCTTTTTTGATTGAGGCCAAACATGCTTTTGTCATGGGGTCGTCTAATGAGGAGACTCTGGTATGAATCTTCCTGATGAGATCCCAAAAATCATTGTCCTCGCAGATAAAAGGGAGGTTATTAAACCTCGTTGGGTAGCTTAAGTCATATTGAGTTTCAAAAGTTAAGCTTGATCTACTCGACGTCTTTTTCACAGTAATTTTCTCTGCTGCCCAGCTCAAAGCATCATTGAAAGCCTGAGCAGGATTCATTGCATCATTGTCGTAACCATAACGAAAGACAACTTCACTAACCCCATCGCGCGCATAGCTTGAACGCACAATGTTTTGAACAGTGGTTTGTCCCCCTTTTTCCGTTTGTGCCCACAATAATTCAACCAAATCAGCCAAGGGTGGCGTTTTATATTTTTTACCTAGATACTTAAGATGAGAATCTGAGGCATAAAATATGTCATCAGGTAATTCGGCTAAGTATAAGTCATCACTCTCAAGCTTTGTTAATAATTTATCCAAATCAATCAAAACATCAATTAACAAACTCACATAAGCCTGGGGAACAATACCCATGCTAATTCTAAAACTCTCTTTGGTAGGGGCTACCGTTGGCATGTGAAAACCAAACCCTCCGCGGCGTTCAGTTTCAATGGGTAAATTTTGTATATAAGCAGCAAAATTGATTAAACCTACAGTATAACTTAGGAGAAAATCCACCCAAGCCTCAAAAGCCGCAGGACTTGGCGCTTCGGTTTTATCAGCTTTATGGATAGAGGAACGATTGATACAAACCATCACTGAAGGATAATCATTCCAATGACCCACTGTTATCTTCGAATGGGGGCGTCTTTGATTAAATCCTGTCACTACTTGCTGGCATAATTTATTTTTATACGTGAGAATGCTGTCATACAAGGCCGCATCACTTGGGTGGTGCCTTGGTTTTTCTTTTGTGGGATGCAATTGCTTACCTTTTAATTGCAACAGATTGCCATAAGCCCCAACATGAGCCTTATCGCCCATGACTAATCCTTCATTCTCATACATTATTTCTGCCTTTTCCTTTAAGGCATGTACAATAGGATGTTTACCGCTTCTGTAATAGAGTTCACTTTGTGTCAGTGGACTTGAGTCAACCATTGAATCGGCAAGATAATTTCTATGCGTCGAAAGATTAAGACCTATAAAACTGCGTAAGGGATGGTTTCTTAAGGCAGAATGCCGTAAACGCCATCTTACAGTAGCGTCAGTCGCTAAATTTATTGCCGTTTTGTTATCGACCTTAGCGTGGACTATCCATGTATTTTTATCAGCCTGACAATGCTGTTCATCATAATTACACAATAATTCGACCATGCTTAATAGGTTTTTTTTGGCAGCGAGTTGCAAGGGAGTAAACCCCTCTGTATCGGTAGTGATTACTAGTTTAGGAAAATATTCTAGAAAAAATTTACAGGACTTTGGAGCCCCTTCATAGTTACACCAATGTAAGGGTGTTCGACCGCGATTATCAAGGGCAGTGAACAATTCATTGCGTTCTCGCCGAGAGGCAATAAACCTATGAATAGAGTCAAGAATCGTGCGCCTATCAAATAATGCAGCCCAATGAATTAAGCTACCATGAAATTCAGAATCTTTTTCCTTAAAAACCTCCACTGTAGCTTTTTTTAAAAGCTTGTCAAAACTATCAGGGGAATTTTCCTTTATCATTTTTAATAGTTGATCAAACATTTTTACTCTTATATTTTTCGTGGCGGGTATTGTACCTTGGTAATGAACAAGTTGCATAAATATTTCATTCACCATTCCCGTGATACTTTTATGCCTTTTGTACGAAAGCTCCCCAATTGGCTCTGGAGAAATTGAAAGTGCCACCGATATGTCATTCAAAAACGTCTAAAAATAGCCGGTGCTTGGTAGGCTTGAAGAAATACCGAGGTAATGCTTGCTATTCTGATCCACAGAGCAAATAACAATTGGAGCAATATTGGAAATCAAAGGCTGCTTAATTTAACAAAAACCTACACTTTCAATTGCACCCGCCCTATCAAAAGACTTGACAACATCTTGGGACCCCTAACATGCAATATGGATTGTCAAACGGGTTGTGCTACAGGCAATTTATACATTTCGCTTAGGTCAGTGGTGTTTACTTGTTGTGCTACTGGTGGCTTAAAAAGTTTCAAACTGTTAGCGATTTCATTACCAGTTTTTTTTAGCATTTACAACAGGTGCATAACTATCATATTTTGTTGACGTTAAAATAATTCCTGGGGTTATACTTACATACAAGTTGACTATCTTCAGGAAATTTACAAACATCACCTGAGATAATATTTTCAAAATAACGATATCGAGGCATGACAACATTTTAAAAATACAAATTGAGCTAAATTATACAATAATTTATTCAATAAATCCATTAAGTGTGCCATAAAGAACAGATCATGGGGTTAAGCGCTAATGCAATCAGGGCTACCGCGCGTGTGCTTTAAAATAGTCCATCAAGAACTTTATCTGCAAAATTGGAATCTAATGCTGCCATATAGCGTCGTCCTTTGATACTTTCTTTAGAAGTTTTGTCTTGCCGAAAAATATTAAGCGTAATGTGTCTGACTATGGATAAATTTTCAGCGCCATTGTCTTTTCTTACCCTTGATGAGTCTTCTTTAAAAGTAACATCGAGAACCCAATGCAATTTATTCTCAATCCCCCAATGTGAGCGTACAGCATGGGCAAACACTACCGCATTTTGTTCTAACGTTGCGATATAATATCGACGATCAATCGTTGTGATTCCTTTTATATATCGTTCAGATTCGACCATGCCAATTCCTTTTATACCCGCCCATTTTTCTGGGCTATCCATGGTATCCAGACAGTCTGATATCCAATATTTTCGTGTTTCTACACGGCCATGTCCCTTACTTATTTCTTCAAAATAATCATGCGAAACACCTTTAAAATCATGTTGTTTTGCACAATCAAAAAAGTCGGTTATTTCATCCGATAAATTCTTTTGGTTCTCTTTTACTGCCAAAACATAGTCCGCTTTTTTGTTTATAATTTTTGCCGCAATTTCCACCTGACACCCCATGGCATCTATGGTTACAATACATCCTTTAATATCAAGCAGATCAAGAAGCACCGGAATGGCGGTAATTTCATTTGATTTTACTTCTGTTTTTATTTGGCCTAAAACCACGCCATTTTCTGCGGCAAAAGCACTGACCATATGAATGGCTGAGTTACCCTTTTTGTTATCATAAGATCCTCTCAATTGCTTTCCATCAATGGGTACTATTTGCCCTAGTGTTGCGCTACTAGCTGAAGCCATCCATTGAATAAAACAACTTCGAAATTCATCGGGATTTAAGCGTGCTATGATCCTTGCAATAGTATCAGAAATAGGAACTCCGGTAAGAAGAAATCCTTTGCTTTGAAACCACGATAACCGTGCCTTCCCGACCAATTCAATATCATGCCATGCCTCTGCACCACAAACCATTGCAACAACACATAAAAAAAGTATATCGAGCAATTCATAATCAATTTTACTTTGTTGCCTTGGATCCTGGATGGTAGAAAAATGGTCTATGATAGATATTTTCATTATTATAACACCTTGTTTTAATGGTAAAACTCAATAAAGCCATAATAACATTACATTTTTAGAGCACTTTTTTCTTCACCATAAGCCACTGAAGACGTCATTTTATTTCATAAGTACCCAGACCTTATTTAGGATGAGTTAGAGAATTTAGCGAACTGTATTAAGCTTGTATGGGATGTGTAGATAGGGTGTTAAATTTG
>JACCWN010000094.1 GCA_013697625.1 Legionella sp. | reverse complement strand
GAACAAACCAACGTACCAGGCGTATCTATTGCATTGGTTGAGAATGCAAACCTTACTTGGAGTGAAGCAGTTGGTGTAAAAAATTTAACATCCAGAGGTCCTGTCGATGTTAATACAGTATTCGAAGGTGCATCACTTGCAAAAACGCTATTTTCCTATGCAGTTTTAAAATTTTTCAAAAAGGAAAAACTCAGCTTGGATGTCCCATTGTCTAATTACTATCCTCATTCCTATACTGAATGGGGATTTTCAGCAGATGATCCTAATTTAAAATTGGTTACTCTTCGTCATATCTTATCCCATACGAGTGGATTTAGTAATTGGGATTGCCTAGATGAATCAAAGGCAAGAAAATTAAAATTCATACCAGGCGAACGGTTTTTTTATTCAGGAGAAGGTTATATTTACTTGCAACGTGTCCTTGAATTTTTATCAGGACAACCACTTGCAGAATATATGGAAAAAAATATTTTTATTCCATTTAACATGCCTAATTCTAGCTATGTGTGGCTTGATAAATTTTCAGATATTATTTCAGATGGTCATGGCAAACGAAATGAAGGATTAGATACACACTGGTCTAAAGGGTTTTCAGCCTATAGTTTATATAGTACACCCAGTGATATGGCTAATTTTTTGATTGAAATAATAAAGCCTAATCAGGAAGATGAGTATAGGTTAAGTTTAAGTGATATCCATTTAATGATGTCTCCACAAATCAACATTACTCCATTCTGTTCCTGGGGGCTTGGTTTTGGGATTGAACAGACTTCTTATGGCAATTATTTTTGGCAATGGGGAGATGTTGGTGATTTTCAATCTTTTATATTGGGCTCTATAGAACAGCACTGGGGTTTTGTGGTAATGACCAATAGTGGAAATGGTTTAAAAGTTTGTGAATCCTTGATTCATAAAGTAACTGGGAAAGAACATCCCTGCGCTTCAATAGAATTTCTGACTCAATTTTCGTAAATAGCAGGGTATCGCGTCCTGTGTGTATCTAATAAAACTTGCTTCGAAATTAGCACCCCCTAGAGGCTCACTTTGTTTCCATTCCATTTTTTGATGGACTATCCCAATTGTTTTAATTTATCATAAAAAAGCCAACAGGACTACGAATAACTAAATTGCCCTGTTAGCTGTCTAATCATATAACTTATAACTTATAGCTTTTCATTAGCATAAATTTGCATTGCATTTATCATAAACTTAAATAATTCAGGATGTCGATCATCATAGAATTTTCTAAACTCAGGCGTTTGATATAATTGTATTAATCCGGTGTAACTTTCTTTCGTGGGAGTCCAAGTGCGTTTAAGCCAAATATAATGCTCATGCAATAAATTTTGCACTTCTTCAGAAGAGGGCAATAGTTTTTTATCAATGGCCATAATTAATGCATTCATTATTCTTTCTATATCATGAATAAATACATTTTTTTCTTTATCGCTCCAATTTTTAACTTTTGCATTACATTCATTAAGAAATTCTTGTGTCAAAATGCCTTTTTCGACCAAATATTTCTCATGTTGCTTTTGCTTTTTTGAATCAAATCCATAATATAATTCTTCATCTTTCATTTTTGTGTTGCCCCTTATGCGTGCAATTGTTTTATCAATGGTCTTAATCAGATTTTCTTTCCGATTAAGATCTTGCTTGAGGATATTTTTATGAGATTCCAATGCTTCAATAGTATTGAAATCATCATTATTAATAATCCTCTGTATATCACTTAGACGAAAACCAAGCTCGCGGTAAAATAAAATTTGTTGTAACATAAGCAGTTGCTCTTCTTCGTAATAACGATAATTATTTTCCCCATAATAACCTGGCTTTAATAAATTAATCTCATCATAGAAACGAAGAGTACGAGAACTAACTCCTGATAGTTTAGCTAATTGTTTTACTGTGTATGACATCTTGGTTCCTCTAGGTAACAAGTCGCACAATAAGGGATTACGTAACGGAAAGGTCAATAGTTTTTAAAAAAAATAATTTTACTTAATGAGCATTTTTCAAACCGAAGTGCTACAACACCCAGTTTTCTGGCAATTGATTTACTCATTCAACATGAATTCCATGCTTTCGCCTTTCAATATCATCTAGCTCCTTGTTCCACATAACTTGCTTCTTCAGAGCCTGACCATGGTGGCATGGTGACACAGATCAAGACCAAGTCTTTTGTTTCACTTCAGTATTGAAAGTGTGTACCTAAGGGATATCGATGCTGGTTCCAGCAGATAGTAAAGTAATTTCTTCTTTACCATGTAACTTGCGCCAAATAACTCCTTGTCCGGACAGAATAAAGGCTGTTAAAACAGCATAATTTGCTCTAAAAAGTTTCAAATTGCAACACTTGGTATGAAGGCGACTCATATGGATGGGCTTTTTTTAAAGCATCAACTGCATCTTGAATTTGTTCTTTGGAGCAAATAATTTCGACCTTATACTCAGGAACCTTTTCTAATATATTGACTTCACCTATAAATGCATTGCTGCCAGGTAATGGCATAAACTGCCCCTCACCCAATGTTTGCCATGCACACTGTTGATAATTTCCAATACTCCCTGCGCCAACAGCAAAAATGGCTTTTTTTATACTATCAAGATGCGTTTCTGGGGTAAGAAAGTAAAGCATATAGTACATGATACATAACTCCTGTTTAGATTTTATTAATATAACGCTCATAGCGTAGCCTATAGAAAAGACGAATGGTTAAAATAATACCAATACTGGAAAGTCCTAAGGTAAATCCATACCAAATACCGATTGGGCCTAAATGAGTATAAAATGCAAAATAATAAGCACTACCCACACCAAAACACCAATAACATCCAATACTTATTAACATAGGAATGAAGGTATCTTTCAAGCCTCTTAATGCACCATTAGCAATGGATTGAATCCCATCAAAACCCTGAAAAAGTGCTGAGATCATCAAAAACGATGTAGCCAGCTGTAGTATCTCTTTGTAATCTGGTTCATTCCCTTTTAGAAATAGTCCTGCTAATTGAGTGGGTGCAAAAATAAAAATAGTTGCTATGAATGATGTGACTATTAATCCTAGAGCAAGACCAATATAAGCTACACGCCTCGCTTTATGGATGTCTTTTGCTCCCATAGCATGCCCTATCTGAAGAGCCGTTGCCATAGATAAAGCAAAAGGAATTGAAAAAGCAATGCTTGCGCATTGCATGGCAATCTGGTGTGCAGCCAGGGCATCAACACCAAAATAACCCATTGCAACCGCTGCAAATAAAAACAAGCTACATTCTAATATGAGTAATATGCCGCTTGGTATCCCTATTAAAAGTAAGTCTTTAGTTTTCTGCCAATCTAATTGAAATGAATCAAAAGAAATATACTTTTTTAAACCATGTTTTTTCTTGGCATAGGTCAATAAGCACAAAAACATGAACCACATGATTGCCGCACCCGCATAACCAATTCCAGCTATTCCTAATGGAGGGATCCCATATTTTCCATAAATTAATACATAATTTGCTGAAAATGTCAGTGGAATGGATCCTAATGCAACACACATGACTACGCGGGTTAGAGAAAAAGCAGAAATAAACTCACGCATTACCACAAATAATAAGAAGCCAGGGAACCCCCATACCAGACTATGTAAAAGTAAAATTACATTGTTAATAACCGGTGGATATTGGCCAAAACTCGATAAAACATGGGGTGTAAACCAAATGATAAGCATACAGGGCAGAGATAGACACAGTGCAATACACAATCCATGTTGTAGACTTGATTGAATCTCAGGAGCATTATTAGCTCCTTTTGCCCTTACTATAAATACACCAACAGAACTCAAGGTCCCCATGCAAAATAAGAAAATAATCATAAAAATGGGCAGACCAAGGGCTGCGGCTGCAAGTGCCTCAGGCCCAATCCATCCCATCATCACCGTATCAATAAGCTGCATGCCCTTTTGTGCGAGAAAGGCTGCCATTAATGGTAAAACAAGCGTTAGCACTGATTTAATTTCATGAATTTTAATCATTTGCTCGGTCGATTAGGAATGTCTTCAAAAAAGGGTTTTCAACACCTTGCCAAATTATATCTTGCCATTTTTTAGAAAGGGCATTGACAATTGTTTTCAACAAATCACTTAAGAATAGTGAACTATATTTTGACATGTGTACTCCCAATGAATCGCTCTTAGTCAAAGTTAACTCAGTATATTGCTTATTCTTTTCGCCATGGCTAAGGCTAATTCATCTCCCCAAGGTTTTGTAATTATTTGCATACCAATGGGAAGTTGTTGTTTATTCCACCCACAAGGAACAACTACTACCGGACACTCGGTCAGAGTAATACTAGCTGTATAACGAATGAGGGACCATACAACCTGTTGTTTGAGAGTTTCGCCGTGCGGTAAAGCACATTGTGGTGAAACAGGACATAATAACACATCATAGGATTGGAAAAGTTGCAAGAATTTGATTTTATATTCATCCCAACTTGCCCACAATGCTAAGAATTTATTGAGTGACATCGGTTCTTCTGGTTGCTGTTCTAGCCAGATTTTCATTTGAGGAGAAAGCTCTGTTGTACCCAGGTTGTTGAGAAGACTTCTCAAGCCTTGTCCAGCATCGGCTTGAAATAATTGTTTAGCAATGATAAACCCTTCTTCATACAGCGCTGTCTCTACTTTTTTAATAGGCATCCCATCTTGGACTAGTTGTTTAAAGACTCCCTCAAGAGCCTCTGGAATAGCTGGGTCAAAGGATGAAAAATTTTGTTCGACTAAAAAAGCCATACGGGTATTTTTGCTGATACTACTATTTAATGGCTTTGGCCTTTCTGAATAAGGATCTAGACAATCACCACCTTGGATTGAATGGAATAAAATTTCTAAATCATTAATGCAACGCGCCATTGGAGCAATACGACTTGTTAATGCAACCCAATGACGTTTTGGAATTAAACTTCCAGTTTGCGGTAATCGTCCCAGGGATGGACGCAAAGTAAATACTCCACAACAATGAGCAGGGTATCTTGCACCGCCCCCATGATCGCCCGCTAAACCCATGGGTGAGCCATAACTTGCAATCAAAGCAGCTTCACCTCCGCTGCTACCGCCGCTTGAATACCTTTGATTTATTGGATGATTGGTACGGCCGTATACAATATTGTCTGTTTCCAAGGATACTCCCATTTCAGGGGTATTCGTCAAACCTAATAAAATACAACCTTGTTGTATTAACCGAGTAATCACAGTTGTCGATTGATGGCATAAGTTATTTTTTAATCCTTTTGTGCCACATGTAATAATCAAATTTGGAACAGAATATAAGTCCTTAACAGTAAAAGGAATTCCAAAGAGGAGATTGGGTACAAAATTAGGATTTTTTAGTTTTTCATCAGCCTCAATGGCAGCTTGTCTTGCAGCAGAGAAATTGTTGTTGATCAATGCATTAATTTGTGAATTTACAGCATCTATTCTATGTATATAGGCTTCAAGTATTTCTGAAACCATCAACTCACGTCTGTGAATCAAATTTGTTAATTGGTTAACTGAGAGCTTATAGAGTTCTGACACATCGCATCCTTTGAATTAAAAATCATAGCTAATTTTTATTTTTATTTATATCGTGCACTGTGCCCAATCTATTGTTCACCCGGATACAATACATATCGATCATAATTTTCGCTTAATTTTTGATGTATTCATAATATCTTCCAAAAAATTTACGAGTTTAGACCCGAATTTGGTTTAAGGGTGAATCTGTGTGGGACAACTAACTTAATTAGTTAAGTTCGCATAAACTAGTTAAATAAGGTGATTTGATAGAGTATTATTTACCTAAATAAATTTCCAGTCTTTTGACTAGAAGATCTTGAGAATCAAGTTTTATGAAGGGGGAGATTTTCAAAGTGAGAAAATACATGGGCTTTTCTTTACCATTGCTTTAGGGGCATATAAATGAAAGAAGGCTATTTACAAAGCGGGAGTTTAAATTACGTTACCAAACTAGAAGGCAATGGCATACCCGCGATCGTTATTGGCAGTTCTATTTTTACGTGGCTTCCTACCCGTAATCATTTTAAAAATTTAACCATCAGATTATTTGAGAAAAGTTCTCATACACCACAATTAGAAGAACCTAAGCTTTTTGATAATGAATTATGAAATGGCTATTAGATCACTAATAATAACTTATGCTCTTGAAGATACAAAAAAATTCTCAAAAGCTGTAATTAACAGATGCAATTATAATTACCCACGAAAATCATGCTAGCATAGGTATACAGTGACAAATAGGTGATTGCATGTCAAAAGCGTTGATCTTTGGATTTATTCCATGGATTTTTTATCTTGTACTATCAGGGCATAATCTCATTCAATTTGAATTATCAATAATAGGAGCTTTTATTGCCGCTATTGTTTTTCAAATCCATGAATTAAGAAAAGGCTTTGTGCTAAGCTGGGGTACTCTTATATTTTTCTTTTTCATGATGGTGGGTGTCGTTGGATTGAAGAATAAATGGGTTATTCAATATGCGAGTTTGATTTCAAATGGGGGTTTATCTCTTATTGTGTTGATATCTTTATTAATTGGAAAACCTTTTACAATTCAATACGCCAAAGAAAGTGTTCCCAAAGAAAAATGGCAGCACCCGCTTTTTATACGAATTAATTACCTACTTTCAGGATTCTGGTTGATTATGTTTTTATGCGGCTTTGGTGTTGCTTTTATTCATACACGCCATCCTAAAATAAGTGATTGGATTATTATCATATTGTCTTATTTGCCTATATTATTTAGCATTTGGGTTAGTCAATGGTTCCCAAAATGGTATACAGGATATTACATTAAGAGGCATACATGAAAGTTGAGCGTTGACAGGTGGCAAAAAATTTTTCGTTCTGATGGGTTTGATATGATAATTTCAAAAAAACAAAAACGCTTGGTTGAAGTAGTGCCTTACAATGCTGATTGGCCCGAGCAATTTAAAATAGAAGCACAAGCAATCGAGAAAGCCTTAGGCGATAATTGCATTGAAATTCATCATATAGGGTCAACCTCAGTTCCAGGGCTTGCCGCAAAACCCGTATTAGATATGGTTCCAGTTGTAAAAAATCTTTTAAAAGTCGACGCCGCCAATCCCTTCATGCTGGAGTTGGGATATGAGGCCAAAGGTGAATACGGTATCCTTTTTCGTCGATTTTTCCAAAAAGGTGGTAACCAGAGAACCCATCATGCTCATGTGTTTGAGAGAGGTAACCCGGATGTTGAAAGGCATCTGAAATTTCGTGATTGGATGAGAACACATCCTGAAGACAGAGAAAAATATGCACTTTTAAAACAATCATTGGCAGATCAATACCCCGATGACATCATGGCATATTGCCTAGGTAAAGATGAATTTATTACTAACATTGATAAAAAAACCGGATTTGATGGGTTAAGGATTGTTAAGGCCCTCACCACAAGAGAATGGGAGTTAGTTCGCCATTTTAGGAAGATTTATTTTTTTGATAAAATGGATGATCCTTATACCTGGAACTTTGAGTCTCATACACATTTAGTTTTATACCATGGAGCTGACTTGATTGGCTATGCCCATCTGGAACTCTGGTCTAATGCACGAGCCGTTATAAGAGTTATGGTTATAGATGAAAAAAAAAGGAATCATCATTTTGGAGGCAAATTCTTAGCACTATGCGAAAAATGGCTTAAAAGCCAGGGTTATAAAAGTACTTACCTTGAATCCTCGCCTCAAGCTTTATCTTTTTTTAGTAAAAATGGTTATTCTGTTATGACTTTTGATACAGCAGATGGTTCAGAAGGTAACATAAAGGATACGGCCTTAGGAAAAGTACTATGATTCTTATTGAACAAATAACCCCAGCACTTGCAGAATCTGTTTGTCGTAAAATCACAGCTGATTTACCTGAGTATTTTGGCTTACCAGAAGCCAATGAGCATTATGCTCAAGGTGTAAAAACCCGTATAAATTTTGTAGCTAAAAAAAATGAAGAATATCTTGGATTGATTTCTATCGAATTTCCCTACCCTAAAAACGCAAACATTTATTGGATGGCGATTTTACGTGACTTTCAAGGCCAAGGAATAGGGCGTTTATTAATCGAAGCTGCCTGTCATTTTGCCTATCAAAAAAGTGCTAGGACAATAACTGTTGAAACGCTTAGTCCATCAGAGTCTGATGAAGGCTATCTAAAGACCTATCATTTTTATAAATCCTTAGGTTTTTCCCCTCTATTCAATTTGAAACCCAAAGATTATGAATGGTCTATGGTTTATATGGCAAAAAATATTGAACAGATGATTTCAATTCGAGATGTTAAAAATATAGCCATCAAGACTTTGAGTAAATCAGATATTCCAGCCATCGTTGCTGCCTTCCATGAGGTTGATTGGCTAAAACCCACCTCTTTAATTGAAACTTATTTCAAAGAACAAAAAAAGTCAGAACGAGTAGTTTGGTTGGCATATAGCGATTTCCAATTGGCAGGTTACATAACACTTAAATGGGCCTCACAATATAAACCCTTTGCAAATCAGAACATTCCAGAAATCATGGACTTAAACGTGTTGCCTGCATTTCGAAATTGTGGGATAGGCGGACGTCTCCTTCAAATTGCTGAAGAAAAAGCCGCTTCTCAATCTGATATTGTAGGAATTGGGGTCGGTTTGTATGGGGGAGCTGATGGAGGATATGGCTCTGCACAAAGGCTTTATGTGCGCTCAGGCTACTTGCCTGACGGTCTGGGTGCTACCTGGAACTATAAGTCTGCTATTCCTGGTGATTCTTATCCAGTGGATGATGATCTAATTTTGTGGTTTACAAAAAAATTGAGATGATATGATATATACCGAGTGATTCACCCTATGCCTACCTAAGATATAGGGTGATAGGTGTTTATTTATTCTTTTGGGCAACCCATACAGTGGCTTCTCCACATTCAGGATCTCGAACTTTGTGTACTAGTACTTTAAAATTACAATCTTGAAGTATTTGAGCATATTCTTCAGAAGAAAGAGATGCATGATATAAATCATGGCCTGCGTTATCACCCCAGACTTCACCGAATTGTTCCCCTGATGTAAATAGTAATAAACCATTAAGCTCCACCAAAGATGCAAGAGATTTCAATGTTTTTCGTTGATCATCATGAGGCAGATGAAAAAAACTGTGCCAGGCAATGACAGCATCAAATTTACCAGGAAAATCCAGAGAGCGCATATCAGCAATCAGCCATTTTTCATTTGGAAACCGCTTTTTGCATAATTGAATCATTTGTTCACTGGCATCAATACCGGTTACCTGATACCCTTTTTTAATTAAAAATTGTGCTATAGGTTCACCAGTACTGCAGCCAACATCTAATATTTTGCCACCTGATGGAATATTATTTTGAAGCAAATCTAAATAGAACTTTTCCATAGTCAGTTCTTTATTTCTATGACTATCAAACCAATTGATCATTTCATTATAAACAAGATACACCTTGTCTTTATTTTGTCTGACGTTTTCGGTGGGGTTTATTCTATACTTCAATTGGACAAAACCACTGCCTAGGCATTTGGTTTCCATGTGCTTCAATTCAATATCATGAGCTAATGGACCAAATAAAGAACGACCAGTACCCAACAATACCGGAGCTATTGTTATCGTTAAATCAGTGACTAGATTATTTGCAATAAAATTCTGAATAGTGATGCCTCCATCAATATAAAGATGTTTAAATCCTTCATTGGATAGTCGATTAACTAACTCGATGGATGTTTCTGAAGAGGTTGAGACCTTGTTTTTTAGATGGTCAGGTATTTTAAGGGATTGACTACTCATTACCACAACTGGAAGATCATAATAGGGCCAAGGGTCAAATGATAATACCTTCTCAAAAGAATGCCTTCCCATTACCAGTCCATCGACAGTTGAGATGAATTCTTTATAGCCACCATCTTCATCAGGTGACGCATAAGTATTGGCTTTCATCAGCCAATCAATATCCCCATCCTCTCTAGCAATAAAGCCATCGAGGCTTGTAGCAATAAAAACTGAACATTTAACTAACATCACGACTCATCCTTCTAACAAACTTGCAGACTGACACATTTGAGTTTCAAAGCAAAGTGGATTTAATATAAAAAACATCCACCAAAACATCCTTAAATAAGGTCCTCTCCAAAAGATTCATACCAATTTTCTGAACAACGCTTTTTGAGGCAAGATTATCGACATGGATGATAGAAATCAAATAGGGTATTTCTAAATGTTGAAATGCATAGTCCTTCATAATCAAAGCTACTTTAGTTGCAATGCCTTTACCCCAATAGTCTCTATCCAACCTATAACCAAGTTCGATATAAGCTTCTCCATCAACTATTTGTTGTATTAATCCACAAAAACCTATCAGTTTTTTATTTTCTTTTAATGTCAAAGCCAACAGGCCAAAGCCTTGTTCTTTATATAAACTTATCCATGACTCCATTCTTTGTTTTACTGCTTCCTTATCAAGCGGAATGCCTTCTCCTATAAAGCGCATGACTTCCGGATCTGCGCATATCCTAGAAAAATCATCTAAATCCTCCATCGTAAAAGGACGCAGTAATAGTCTTTCGGTTTCAATTTTAAGATTAAAGTCGAATTGTCTAACTGGCATTTTTTTCATTTAAAATCTCTTTAAAAACTGATCAAATAAAATCCAGTATGGGTCTTAAAAGGGAAATGTGGAACTGCTCCAGTTGACCACCCGTAAGGAGATAGCAGCCGATAACTACCTTTGCAAGAATGATCTTATCTCACTTAGAATATATATTAATAATCCCAAAATATTATAAAAAGGGAGCTTTAGAAGTTCGGTGGAACTTATAACATCGAACCTTGCATTCTTCCTAGTCACTTAATGCTACTAACAGCAACTGCCCTAAGAGCTCAGCTGATTCTTTATCAAGATAATAATTCTCTTGATAAACTTGGACTAAAATTCTCTTCGGCAATTTAAGAATGTACGCTAAATGCTCAATATCAGCCTTGCTAAATTTTAATAAAATATCAATCCATAGCTTTTGTTTATATTTATTCTGTACAAAATCAAATCTCAAGCCCTTATCAAATTCTACTATACATCCCATGCTACTACTCCTTGTAGGTTATTTCTTACCTGGAGTTAGTATAAAATTTTGGATAAAATATTCTATCCCCAAATTTGGGTATTTTTAGGATAATAACCCTAGGCGAAATGCCTTAGATACTGCCTCTGTTATATTCGCACAGCACATTTTTGTTCTTATGGATTTGGCGTGGGTATTCACTGTTTCGCTTGATAAATGAAGATATTGGGATATTTTTTTTATAGTCATCCCTTTTGAAATTAAATTTAAGCATTGTAATTCCCGTGTGGTAAGTTGTACAAATCGATTTTTTGTTGCTTTGCGTGTGAAAACATTTCTTCTAAATTCTGGATCACTCAATATTGCCAACCACTTTAGATTAGGTCGTGCTGATGTTATTTCTGGTATCATGGCATCCAAAAAAAGACATATGAAATTTTCAAAATCATTACGTAACTCATAATATAGTTTGGTTGGATTGTCTACTTTCTCTCTATTGTATGCCTCTATAATGAAGTCGCACTCATCGCATTGCCTAACCATGGCAAAAGTCGTGCTTAATTTATACCTTGACTCAAGTATCTGTATAATAGGAATTTGCATGGCGTCATATTTAACATCTCTTTGGATAAAAAATTCTTTACTATTATAGAGTAATGGATCGTGGTCAACATCTCCACGATAAAGACCCTCCGAACGGTAAGGGATAGCCCAAAGAAAAAGGTTTGAGAGATAATATTGCTGACCACCGTGAAAAAACATTGAAATAGAGAAATTTGTGATTTCTTTTGGACAACTGAGTTTTTGAGTTAAGTAATCAATTTTTTCTCGATATTTAATAGAATCAAATAATTCATTGAAGTCATTTAAATTAACACAAATAATTCCATTTTCATCAACGCTATGCATTGCTTACATCCCTACAACTTACAATCTACAGCTTACAACTTTAAAGCTACAACCAATCAGACAGTAATTTATTAATCTTGTCTGGTTCTTCTAACATCGCCAAATGACCACAGTTCTCCAAGTACAATAACTCAGAATGTTTTATGTTTTTTGCTAGATGCTCTGCTCTTTCAACAGGCATAATATTGTCTTGTTTACTGGCAACCAATAAGGTTGGACATGTAATCAAGTTTAGTAAAGATGATTGATCTGGTTTCATCAAAATCGCATTCAATTGCTTTTGATAATTTGTAGCACCTACCTTAAGGGCCATTTCCTGCACCAGTGGTAATAAATCTGAATGCTTTTCCTTATTATAAATTGAGTTTTTGAAAATTAATTTGATTAATAAATCAAACTTACCTTTAGTCATTAAATCAATAGAACGTTCACGTTCTATTTTTCCTTGACCGGAAACTAATTTTGCAGCGGTATTAATGAGGATAAGCTTTTCTATTTGCTCGGGAATGTAGCGATATAAATCAAGTGCAACATGTCCTCCCATAGAAAATCCAACTAATGTAAATTTTTTTGGGGCAATTGAGATAAAGCGAGTTGCCATTTCTTCAATGGAACTGCTGTTAAGCACATCAACATGATGAAACTGTTTGCTTTTTCTAAAAAACAGCTCTTGCTGATACCAAAGCTTATGTGTTGCCAATGCCCCGGGAATGAGTACAATATCCTTATCCATGTTTTATGACCACATTATTTACAACCCATATTAAGATATCATATAATGCTAATAATTAAAACAAATACAAGCGATTCCATTAAATTTTAATTGGTGATTGCTTCAAATAAGCCATAGGAGGGCAAATGAATCTACCATCATCCACCAAAGCATTATTCGCTGGTGTTGCAGGCACTGCATTGCAATGGTATGACTTCGCACTGTTTGGCTATTTCGCTCCAATAATTGCTGCAACTTATTTTCCAAACGATAATCGTTTTGCTTCACTTCTTAGCGTCTTTGGAATATTTGCTGTTGGCTATCTACTAGCTCCACTTGGGGCGTTCATTTTTGGTTATATTGGTGATCATTTTGGTAGAAAGCACGCATTAACCTTAAGTATTTTAACGATGGCCATTCCTACAGCTTTGATTAGTATAGTGCCGTCTTATCAAGTCATTGGAGTTGCAGCTCCTGTTCTCATTACTTTGTTAAGAGTAATACAAGGTTTTGTTGCCAGTGCTGAATTTACTGGATCTGCTATTTTTTTAGTGGAACATGCAAAGCCTGAGCAAAAAGCACTGTATGGATGTTTAACCAGTTCAGCATATAGCCTAGGCTTGATTTTAGCTGGTCTTGCTGCCTCATTGTTTACCGCACCATTTATGCCAACTTGGGGGTGGCGAATAGGGTTTGGATTAGCATTGTTCGCTGGCATTTTGATTTTTTACTTAAGAAATCATGTTGCAGAAACACCTGAATATCAACGCATTGCTCAACACGAGAAACCAAACTTGCCATTTCTTATCGCTCTCAAGGAAGTTCCCTTAGCGATAATTGGTATTATAGGATTAGCTTGGCTTGGAAGCATTATGACTTTTGGAACCTACGTATTTATAGGTACTTATTTGCACAGTTGTTTTCATATACCACTAGGTTTGGCTACATTGCTTATTACTTTGGCTTTGGTAATCGATGCGGCCTTAGAGCCATTTATTGCGATGTTTGCAGATAAAGTAGGGCTTTTACCTGTTATTCGGGCGGGCATGATAGCTTTGTTATTTTTAGTATCCCAGTGTTTTTATTACTTTCCACAGGCAATGTTAGCTTAATTGCCATGGGACTGGTTTTAATGTCAGTTTTGATTGCAATTACCTATGCACCTTTAAATGCATATATGGTTTCTTTATTTCCCCATCAATATCGTTATAGTGGTTTTGGGGTTGCTTTTAATATCGGCGTTTCATTGTTTGGTGGAACAACACCTCTGGTAATGTTGTGGTTGGTCAATAAAACAAATAACTTTATTTCTCCTGCTTGGTATTATATGTTCGGGGCAATCATTGGATTAGCCTCTTTAATGGATTTGTGAACATTGTCGAAGACGATTGATGTTTTCGAAATCTGCTTTGGCTTATTAATTTTGAGGTCATTATGAAATTGTTTAGTTCTGCTGTAGTTAAACATAAACTTACATTTATTCGATTAAAAGATTGTATGGACTATTTACCTCTTGCAGCACAATGGGCAGAAGACGAGTGGGGGTATATACGTAAAAAAGGCGTGGAATATAGAAAAGGGGTTTTAAATGAGCTCAGTAATGACGTGTATATTGGATTTTATGCGGGTCAGCCCTTAGCAATGTTTGCATTATTGGCAAAAGATATTCCAACTACTCGCGAACTGATGTATGTATATGTGGACAAACAATATCGAGGCTTAGGATTTGGAAAACAAATTATTGAAACAGCTAAACAGTTAGCTATATGATATGGGTCCGCATGTCTGGAACAAAATTAAGGAAAAATAAGAGCTATTCATCCATCATTTATAGTTAAAAATTCACTCAAATTAACCTGTTTAAACCTACTCAATACCGTATGAATAGTGGT
>JACCWN010000070.1 GCA_013697625.1 Legionella sp. | reverse complement strand
AACAGCGTTGGCCCTCCAAGGGTTTGAGACAAAGTTTAATTTTACAATTGTGTTGTATGCTTGGTTTAATGCCCTTATCGCTTTATTGGTTTTCATACGGATCAATCAATGGGTTTATAGCTAATTTATTTGCCATTCCCCTGGTTGGTTTTTTAATTGTGCCCTTGTCTTTAATGACAATGCTGCTAGTCAATTGTTCTTGGTCTTTTATCTTAATAAAACCACTTTCTTGGATGATTTCCCTTTTATTTCAAGGTTTGATATGGACTGAACATCTGGCATGGATAAATATCACTCATGCATTGCCATCCATTGAATATGCTCTTTGCCTTATGGGGGCTTTGCTGCTGGGCCTTGTTTTGCCCATCAGACCCTTCAAAGGAATAGCCCTTATTTGGATACTACTTCCTTTCATCCCCGTGGGTCCGTTTATACATAAAGGAGAGGCGCTTATTCAAGTTTTAGATGTTGGCCAAGGGTTGGCAGTTTCTGTAAGAACGGCCCACCATGTATTGCTCTATGATACCGGGGATCACTTTTTTAATGGCAATGATCTGGGTAACCTGGTTGTGTTACCCTTTTATAAAGTTTTGGGTATAAAAAAAATAGATACTATCATCATCAGTCATCCTGATAAAGATCACATAGGCGGATTAAAATCTATACAAGCCGGCATACAAGTGGATAAGGTTATTCTCAACAACCAGGGCGCTGTTTGTCATGATCATGCGGACTGGGAATGGGATGGGGTAAAGTTTCATTTCTTCCCAATCCGTAAGGCCTTTAAGGATAAGAATAATACCTCTTGTGTGCTGCAAGTAAGCACCTTAAAAGGGCAAGTATTGTTTACAGGCGATATTGAAGCCATTGCTGAGGATTATTTGATACAAACCTATGGACGACAATTGGCATCCAAAGTACTCATTGTACCTCACCATGGCAGTAAAACATCCTCATCCTATCGATTTTTGATGGAGGTTTCTCCACAATTTGCAATCGCATCCTTAGGGTTTGATAATCGATTCGGATTTCCACATGCCAAAACCATAAACAACATGCAAGCCTTGGGTATAGATTTGTATAGAACAGATGCCTGTGGCATGGTTGAATTTTTATTGCCCGCAAAAGGTAGAATAAAAAAACCATCATGTGTTACAAGGACTACACCCAATTGGTTGGAATAAAAACCAAAAAAAACCAAACCAATTCTAAGCAAGGTAAATTATTTTGCACTTTTTATTTGTTGTTGCAACTGCACAATTTCTTGTTGAAGGGATGTTTGTAACTGGGTCAATTGTTTTTGTGTACGCATATTTGAATCTTGTATTTGTTGTTGCATATCAGCAGTCAGCTGTTTTAATTGCCTTTGAATTTGGCTGTTAAGATTTATCAGATCCTTGTTTGTTGAAGTAGACTGGTTATTGGCTATGGGTGCTGCTGTGGGGGCTATTGGTGCACTTTTTTCATTAGATGAGCCGCAAGCACATAAAATTATAGAAAGAAATACAAGGTATATTGTTCTCATTACAAGTCCTTTTAGTTGAAATATCATAAGGCCCCACTGTAACGAATATTTTAGGATTTGACAACGACCCCACCTTATTTGAGTATCATTATGCAAACAGAGAGTTGATTCTATTTTAAAAATGGTTAAACTATAGTGCTTGGGTCGTTAGCTCAGTTGGTAGAGCAGGAGACTCTTAATCTCTTGGTCGTAGGTTCGACCCCTACACGACCCACCAGTGGAATCAAATGGTTACAATGGTTTTTAAAAAACTATAAATAGCCATGTAGACGCAATGTAGACATATCATAAAGGATCAAAAAAACTTTGGTACAATGTCGACCTATTACATGACAACTTTTTACCTATTAATCATTAGGTCGGCGGTTTCGATCCCGTCCCGGGGAGCCATATAGAATAAGGTTTCGATGGCATTTACTTAAAACATTGAATTTTACGTGTCGAATATGTGTTGACGTTTGAAGTAAAATTCTGCTCACTTCCATTTTGAAAGCGTACCAATCAAGAACACAAACTATAACCCTTCACCTATTTTCAAAATTCCCAAAAACATCCCTCTTTGAAGGAATTCTTACATTGATTGCAGGACTTGCACTGCTACAGCAGGAACCTGGGCTGGCAGGAGCCATCGCTGGGCTAGGTGTTGCTGCTTCTGCAGCTTTAGCTGCAAGTGGGGTGGGGGTACATTATTATTCGTTTTAGCGTATTTAAAATGTAAGGGATTTTTTGGGGCTTCGCCTGAAGCAGTTTCTCGCCGAGATGAATCCGGCCATTGCTTATCCAGCAAATCGCTTAAAGCTTTTTGAACAGTATCACCTGCACCTATGAACCCATTAGCTATTACTACACCATCTATCATCTCAGATTCATAGAACTCGTCTACGGCATACCAGAGGCCACATGGGAAGTCATGGCGTACGTAGAATTTCATTTCTATCATTTTTGGTCCTTGTTGTTTGGGTATGAGATGAGTTTACGTAACTTCTAGTGACATGTAAATATAGTTACGTAATTAAAGTTACGTATTTAAGATTACATAGCTTGTGGTATAGTTATTAGGGAGAAATAAATCATGACAATAAAAGAAGCATTGCAGTATTTTAAAAGTGGCTACGACCTATGTAAGAAATTAGGACTTACTCACCCCAATTATTCAAAATGGAAAAAGCAGGACTTTATTCCACTGAAACAGCAGTTTTTGATCAATCAAATTACTGGTGCAAACCTACCTATAGACATAGATAAAATATCTATGGAAAAGAGGATAAAAAATAAGAGTGAATAATGAGCATTACTGAATATCAAGTAGCCTGTTTTCAGTCTGCCTGTTGTCAATTATTTGATCATTTCTCAGTATGATAATCCATACACATAGCTCAGAAATTCAAGAACTCTTTTTTTATCTATAAAATTGATTTATAGTTTTTATAATCACCAAAATAAATAAAAACAAGGCATTAGACATGGATGCCCCCTTGACCCCCTTCAGAAAAATATTGAGTTTACTGAATCAAAACCGCCCAGCTATAATTTTAAAATGGCGCCCTAGTAGGGACTCAAACCCCCGACACCTTGGTTAGAAGCCAAGACGATAGATAATAAAAATTTTCCTTCAAAGATTGTCAAGCACAAAAGATCGATTTCAAAGGTGTTTATCGAATGATATTGATTGATAAAGAAAATTGTTCAAAATGTCCCAAATGCCCCACCAAAGAAATACAAGGTTGGGGCAGCTAAAAGCTAGTAATGGTGCGAATGTCCCTCTTGTCCCGAGCCTTATTAATTAATCCTCTTTTGCCGATTCATTATTCTAAGGCTGTCAATCCGATTTATCATCCAGCATCTCAGACACTAAAGGCTTATGCTCCTCTTCAAGCGATAAATAATTCTCATGGCTCATCACTCCACGTCCTAACTCTTTTTCTGTTTCTATACGCGCATTACCAGCCACATTACCGCCACGTCGTGCCACTTTTTTATTAGAGTTCATCCCCTCCGGCTTCTCTGCTATAGAAATCTCGGTGGTTACCTGTTCCCCAAGCATGGTGAAAATTAACTCTAAGTCTGTCATGTGATCACGTAAATTCACTTTAGATTTTTCAGGCAAGTTTTTATGCTGCTTGTATTCGGAAGGCGTCATGCCAAAGGTAGCTTTAGAGATTTCAGCTGTTAAAATGGCATAATCTTGTTGGTTATTGATTCCACGGTCTTTCCATTCATCGGTTAAATTTTGACGAATCGCCATCCCACGTAAACGTTTGTCTATCCATTCTTTAGGGTAACCCTTTTGCTCGTACAATTGCTTCATTCGCTCTTGTGCAAGCTCTGGGTTTTCAATTTCTTGTACACGCTCATAACCTACTTTAGCTAACCAACGCTTAAAGGGTTCAGCTTTGGGAGATGGGATCGATTGGATTAAACGAAACATACCTTCAGTATTAGCACAATCAGTGGTATATTTTTTGCCATCAGGTGCCTGTAATTTCAGTCCGTGACAATTTGTCACGACCTCACTTCCTTCCTTGATTAAACGTTGCTTTAATTTTCGCCAATAAGAACCCGCGTCCGCACTATCAGTTAATACCGCACATACATCAGTCACACTAAACCACCATGCATTTTGGTACCATGTACGACGAATCGTTTTTTCTTTGAAAACAACAATGGCATCTTCTTGTTTCATAATATTGCCTCTATTTTAGTCTCATCCATGTGTTTGAGTAAGAAATTTGAAATTTGCTGCATAGGTTTTCTTAAGCGTTCAACATCACGCATTATATACCCTGCTGTCACATCATTGCTCATTTTATGATTTAACAAACGCTTCAAAGCATAGGCAGGCAGGTCTAATCCTTCAGCTGTGGTCGCAAAGGTTCGACGTAAATCATGAAGAGTAAAAGGAAATCCTGATAAATCAGCAACTTTTAAGACTACCTTTTTAGGCTCTTGTGGTTATATTGCCATATTAACCAAGAGTAACTCTTTTTACATGACCATTGATGCGCGTTTCCACCACAAAGCTTTTAACACCGTTAGCTGTTATACGCAGAGCAAACTTTCAGTTGGTCGTCTCTATAAAACGACTGATCTTTACCCATCGTTGGTTCAATTTTATCTATAACGGTTTTTGTCAACCTTACAATATTGCTTTCAGTTCCCATTCTTCACCTTGTGGATCTAAAATTCCATGTAGAGCCATGTAGACAGATTATTTAGAATTTAATAGAATTCAATGTGAGTGATTATGACCTAATAGGCTTGATTTTAAAAGGGTGATAGTGATTTTTAAAAATTAATAAATGGTGTTAAAATTAAGTGACTTAGGACTCTTAATCTCTTGGTCGTAGGTTCGAACCCTACACGACCCACCAAAGAATTTACCGGAAGAAAAGCAAAAATGGATATTGTCCACTGGCAAAGATAGGGAACATAAGACAATTTAGTAAATTTAGAGCATTCGCACTTACTTTCCGGCATTTTCAAAACCTATTTTACTAATGGCTTTTTACCTCATGTCTATGCATAAAAATTATTGGGTTTATATATTATTGTGTGAAAATCAAACACATTATACAGGTTATACAGATAATCTCGAAAAACGGTTTCGCGCGCACCTAGATGGGAGTGCCAAATGTAAATATACGCGTAGTTTTAAACCATTGTACATTGCACAGTCGTGGCTTATTGAAGGCGATAGGGCTTTGGCATTGCGTTTGGAACGAACAATTAAAAAATTAACTAAGAAACAAAAAATTGAATTAATTTCAAATCCGTCAACTCTTGCATCAGACCCCCGAGTGCATCCTGAACGCTAAATAAGCCTTACAATATTTAAAATAAGATTAAATTCATAAAATTAGTGATTTTCTTCATCTTAGCTATAGGTGCTTTGGTACCAGTTCTATGCCCTTGCTCATGGCAGATTTTTCTCGAGGTCTCCTGAAACCGAACCTAAAGATATTTCTACTTCTGCCTCCCTAAAGGGAAAGCCCTCCTTAATATTAGAGGGTCATCAGATAACTTGGTTGCGTTAAAACATAATCAATGAACCAAGACTTAAGAATCCCACTCAATAATTATATTGCTGGTTTATGAAAGGACACAGCAACCTGTTTCATAGGACGTTTGTTCGGGCTGCGGAATGAGTGGCTTGTCGAAAAAAATGCGGGGTGGTGCGAAATTAAATGGATTTATATTTCCGTCCCAAAGTGTGAAATTTGATTTATCATTGAAAAAACACAATTTTGGTGTATTTAACAAAATTTGATTATTTTTCAAAGGCCTTATAATAGTATCAATTTCGTTCTGAATAGCCCTTGAAAAAGTTTTAATCTCATTTTTATTGATTGCATATGCAAGGGAAATATTCATTGGGGAGGGGATGGTTTTATCCAACCCTACTTCTTTCTCAAGAGATTCTAAAAGTCGCTGTTGTTCTTTAGGTAATTGGACAATGAGTCTTAATGTATCATCGATTCCTCCTCCTGAGATAGTGATTACCGGTTCAAAGGCAAGTGTATCAAGTTTCGTAGTGAGCTCTTTGAAAAAAGGGAGTTGTTCACTGACAAAAGGATGCCAATTTGGGTAATACTCATCTTCCGTAAAACCTAATAAGGTGGTCATATGGTAGGTTTTATAATCACATAAAGAATAATATTTTGATATTAAAGGAGATTTTTGCAATGCGGTATATAGTGCCGTCCAAAAATCATTTTGTGTATCAGCTTTGATACTAGCAAGAACACTGACTCCCCGATAGGGCGTGAAAGTTCCTTTGGTATCAATTATTTGAAAATGTGGCATTAAAAATCCTAATCAGTTGATAAATGACAGAATTTCCAAACAATGTCATTTTAATGTGTACCTGTTGGCTGGGCCTTTAATCCATTAGGAGGCCGATTTGATATATTGTGTGGATATAAAATATAAGCATGATACAGCTCATTGATAAGTTATGTTGAATATCCTTTCAACATATCCTTTTAAAGTATGATAACATTGCATCTAGAGTAGGAGCAATCATTTCATTTATAGATTTTTTAATATTGTTGATTCCCAGTCACTTCCCTCCCTCCCCTTCGATACGGTCTTTAGGTTCGGTGGTTAGTAAAATTTTTTATGGCCTTCTCAAAGTGTTTGGGACTGGCTTGTAGCTGAGTTACCACTTTAGACCCTTGTGAGGTACTGGCTGTATAACTAAATTTAAAAAACATCAATTTTTCTGAATATTAGTAGAATCAGCAATGATAAGCTTGAATATTTTTTTAACCAATGCGGGTTGTAACTGGTATTTTTTTGATAAATTCTCATAATAGCTGAACAACTTTTCTTCTCGCAGAGGGTCTATTATTTCTTTGCCAAGATGTGATTTGAGTTGGCCAATTTTTTTAGACAATTGTTGACGCTTAGCTAAAATTTCTATAAAAAGGGAATCTAATGCTTCAATTTGTGAACGTAACTCATCTATGTCAGTCATGCCTTACCCCTGCGTGCTTGACTATAACAAAAGCTGTAACATTGGTTTTACTGTCTTGTATATCTTTTGCTATGATCTCCAAACCATACAAACTGGCACAACCTTCAGGGGCAATGACCGCGGCTAAACTACTGAGTTCTCCTGTTGCTAAATCTTTGGCAGCTTTAGCTGTATCACACCACTGCATCAAAGGAATATCTTCAAAATGCTCTTGTAAATACTGTTTGCATTGGATAAGCCCTTGAGGATGAGAAACTATCTGACTAACCATATGTGCTTTGGTACTTGGTAAAACCATAAGGCAATGATGAACTGGTAACCACAGATCATCTATGGGTTCAAATAAATGCTTACCCATGGCTACAAAAGCGGGTGTGACCAGTCCCCCTTTGAAGTTCACCACCGGAAAAACACCTAGGTCTATGGTTTTTTTTTCAATTGCCGCAAGTACACTTTCCATATCTATGAGGTAAAAAAAACGGGGATCTAAAGCATTTTTTTTGGCATACAGCAGGGCAGCTTCTTCAGAAAATGAGCCTTGATCCCCCGAAAGACCCAAAGATACATTATTCATATAATCCCCTTTTTAGCTAGATCTAATAGAAACTTCTCAGTTGAGTCCCAATCCAGACAGGGATCAGTGATAGATAGTCCACCTAAATCAAGGGCGCAGGGGTTATCTTCGTCAACTGTTTGGTTACCTGCTTTTAAAAAACTTTCAATCATAAACCCTTTTACCAAAGGTCTTAGGTCTGGTCGTTTTTCTAGGAAATGAATTATTTCTAATACAATATTTGCTTGTAAATTGTGATTTTTTTTTCCGTCTCGAATGCAATTATCATGACTTGCGTCAATCACTACCGAAGGATTGTGTATGTGATGTTTTTTCATAAGGCGCATCACTTCCTCAAGGTGAGATGGTGAATAATTGGGCTTATGATCAGCTCCACGTAAAACAAGATGGGCATGATGATTACCATGGGTTTGTACTTCGGCTCTATCAAAAACAACCACATGTGGGTGTTGGGCCGCTATGACGCTGTTTACTCCAATGGCTAAAGAACCGTGTGTGGGATTTTTTAGACCGACTGCGCAGTCAAGTGCCGAGGCAAATATTCTGTGCTCTTGATCTTCGGCACTGCGCGCGCCAATTGCAACCCATGATAGTAGTTCTATAAATCCTTTTGCATTGTGGGTAAATAAGGCTTCATCAGAGATTGGCAATCCCATTTCAATTACTTTTACCATCATCTCTCGAGTATATCGCATACCTGCCTCAACATCAGGAAAAGAGAAGACGTCTGGTTGGTTCACAGGTCCAGTCCATCCTTTGGTAGTGCGTGGTTTTTGAATATACACGCGCATGATTATTTTTAATGTATTGCGCAGGTGTTTATCAAGGCTCACCAACCTCTTTGCATACTCAAGTACCGCATCGATGGGCCAAGCAGAGCATGGCCCAACTATCATTAAAAATCGGTTATCCTTGCCTTCTAAAATGGCATTTATTTCTTGTCTGTCTGTGTGAATTTTGTCTTGCGCTTTCGCTGATAAAGGAAATGCTTTGATGATATCTTCAATAGGTGGCAACTTTTTTATGAGGGTATAATTCAAGGTCATCCCCTAGGTTCGGTTTTGTTATATTTTGTTTTGTTTTCCTTCACTAAAGTAAAGTATAGTATATAAAGGCGTCTGCTTAAGCCTTAAGGTGGGCTCTGATGACTTATTTTTTTTACACTCTTGACCTAATGTAGCATGTAAGCATAAGATTCACACTTTTTTCAGGTGTGCATTGCGCTTATTCAGTCAAAACTTACTTTTTATCCTTATCAAAACAATGGTTAATGGTTAGTCGCACTGCTACTTCGTTACATACATCAATATACAATATAAGCCATCTTACAGAGTGAATCTAATCATGCAGCCCTTGTCCACTGAATTTAAAGCCTTTGTTTGGCATTCTATTCAAAAAATCCTTGCTATAGGCCCAGATGATCTGCAATTAACTTCAACTTTCGAAAATCTTGGTTTTAATGGCTTGTTGTACACAAAATTGGCTTATAACCTTAACAGTGCTTATCAATTAAATATCAGTCCAGCTAGATTTTTAGATTTCGCAACTGTAGAGCAATTCATTGAACATTACAAAACCAAGCTTACTATCGCGCACTCCGGGTCAGATGCAGTCATCATAGGGTTTAGTGCTAGATTGCCCGGCTGTAAGGATTTGGACGCCTTTTGGCAACTGTTAGTCGAACAAAAAGATGTCATCAGTACAACACCCCAAAATAGGCGATCCTTCATGCAGCAACATCATGGGGCCTTTATTGAAGGATTTGATGAATTTGATCCAAGCTTTTTTAACATCTCCAGTACCGAAGCACACATGATGGATCCGCAGCAACGAGTATTGTTACAAGAAGTCTGGCGCGCCATTGATATGTCGGGGATAGAGACACTACAGCTTCAAAATACAACAACAGGGGTCTATGTAGGTGCTTCAAACAATGATTATGCGAGGTTAATAGCTCGTAAACATTTAGAAACCCCACAATATATATCTACTGGTTTTTGCCTTTTGGCCAATCGGATTTCTTATTATTTTAATTTATGTGGGCCTAGTGAAGCCATTGATACCGGCTGTTCTAGTAGCTTGTATGCCTTAAATAAAGCAGCCCAGGCCATCAAAAACGGAGAAATAGACCAGGCCATCGTTTGTGGGGTGAATTTATTATTAGATGATGAACAATTCGATGCCCTTGCAAAATCAGGTCTGCTGTCAGCATCAAATCAGTGCCGCCCTTTTCATGATAAAGCGGATGGCATACTCAGAGGTGAAGGCATTATAGTCATAATTTTAAGAAAAGAGGCCTTTGCAGAGGCAGAGCAAAATGCTATTTATGCTAAAATTTTGGCAAGCGGTGTCAATCATTCAGGCAAATCCGCAGCCTTCGCTACACCAAGCTCAAGCGCGCAACACCAATTGTATAAAATCATTTATTCAAAGGTTGATCTTCATCGGGTAAGTTATGTTGAGATGCATGGGACTGGTGCGCCTACTGCGGATACAATTGAATTGGAAGGCTGGAAACAATTTGTTGGTCCACGGTCTGTATCAATCAAAATTGGATCTTTAAAAGGTAACATTGGTCATTTGGAATCCGCCTGTGGACTTGCAGGACTTATTAAGATTTTATTAATGTTTCACCACAAAAAAATACCCGGACTTGCCCATCTAAAAGACAGCTCATCTTATGCTGAGCCGGACATAGCTGGCATGACACTTTGTCAACAAAGCCAACTTTGGCCCACCAGCCAAGATCCTCTATGTGCCGGCTTGAGTTCCTTTGGGTTAGGAGGCGTTAATGTACATGTCGTTGTAGAGCAGGGCAGTGCCTTGTTTACAGACAAACCGCCGCCTAAGCCTACCTCCCCTTTTTTGCGGAAAAAGTTTTGGTTTGAAAGGCCACACAATGGGATTATTTACAATGAAGAATTGCTTACTATCACTGATAGAATAATACACCAGCCCATATCCGGTCAAAGCTTGTTGCTGGTTTATAGTTCCCAATTTGAACAAACCATGATGTGCTTAAGTAAAGAGCTTGCGTATAATAATAGGGTCGCTCAATATGATTTGGCGGTTAATAAGATAGGTCATTTTCAAGTTTTGTGTAAGCATACAAACTGTGAGCGAATCATTGTTTATCTGTATATCCCACCCTTCAATATAGAGGATACACTATATGACCTTTCCCTTTGGCCTGAATTACAAAGTGTGTTTGAGCTAATAGTAAACCTTAAAAATCAGTTTTTTGAAAAAAGCCTGTGTTTGGATGTGTATACTTTTTGTGCTAAAAAGGCCCAGCCAGATAACCCACATAGTGCGCTGGTTTCGGGATTATTAACAAATCTTTCTACCGACATGACCCACTGGCAGGTAAAACACCTGAATATGGATGAATCTTTGTGTTTGGAACACCTAGAAGCTTGTATTCCTGGGATGAAGCTGCCCATTACTTACACTGATGGGCAGTATCAAGTAAAACAATTAATCAGCCTTGCCTGCACTGAAGAGGAAGAGGTTTTAAAAGCTGGGGCTACCTATTTGATTTTGGGTGAATTACAGGGCTTAGTCCAGCAGTTGGCATATACATTGGTGGAAGTTTATAAATCTAAACTTATTTTAATAGGAAAAAACAGTTTAAATGAGTCAGCTTTGGCCTTTGTCACCTACTATGAACATACTATTGAATTTATTCAAACAGACATCAGCCAAGAAACAGTCTGTGATTTGTTATTTAAATATCTAAGCCTAAAATATCCAACAATCGAGGCAGCTTTTGATATCATGATGGCGGGCCTTGAGCAGTCTGACTTAGCCAATTGGCCACTGTTTCAAAGGTCTCTTAAAAACAGCTTGAAACATGGTCATTTTATTAAACAATTGCAGACAAAGCTTCACCTAAAATCTGCGGTCTGTTTTTCTCCCCTACAATCCAGAGAACGCATGCATGAAGCCGCTGCAAATTGTAGTGCGAATGCGTATGTAAAAAATCTGAGGCTCATACCAGGATTTAAAGTAAAACAAATCATGTGTAGTCCATGGGAAATTGAACAGGCCCAAGACCACAATTACCATCCGCAAACCCAGGATGAGGGTTTGGCTCCTATATCTATAGACGAGGTTCTGGATGCTTTTCTAATCGCTATAAATTGCCCATATGATCAACTGATAATACAGAAAAAGATGACCCAGGTTGATATAAACGCCCATCTGCCTCAAACACAAATAAATGGTATGACCTCCTCTAAAACACAACCATTCATAGACCCATCAAAAATAAATTTGGTCACCGGTGGGACCTGTGGGGTGGGGGCTGAGGTTGTCACAAGGTTGGAAAATCAAGAAGCCTTACCACATAATACCAATGATAAAGCAGATGTTGAAAGGCAAGATTCTCCTGATGATGTTCCTCATCATTCATCTTGCTTGGTTTTTTTAAATTCAGATCAGCAATCCTGGGTAAAAGAAAAACTGGCCTCCATTAGAGCAAAGCCACCAATTTATTATATTTATGTAGATGATTTGAAGCAATTTGAAGAAAGTCTAGAGTCTTTCACTGAAAATTTGTCTCCTTTAATTTATTTTTTTGCAGGGTCACATAAAGACCAAAGAAGCTTGTCTCCAAGTCATCGTCAAACCCAAGCGCAGACAGCTTTCACAAGACTTGTAAAGCAACTACACCATTTCCCCAACCTCACCTTTTTCGTTTATAGCCAGGACCTGTATAAGGGTTTGGTACGGTCTTTTAAAATACAATATCCCCAGTGGACTTTCAAATACATTGATACACACTCTATAACAATGCCTAATATAAATAAGCATCCATCAACTTCCTTGCCAGGTACTAATAGTCTTGAAAACCAAGGTTCGGAAGCATTGCTGATTTTTAATCAAGCTTTGGGTGAATTTGAACATTTTTGTTTTCACTTTATAAAATACAAATTGGTTACACATGGTCTTGTATGGCGTGAGGCCAGTGCTAATTTCATTGGTTTTTTTCCAAAATTTACCCAGTATGTAAGCCAATTATTAGAAAGTTTAAAGACTTTCGAAAAAGTTCATTATGCACATACGAATACAAATCAAATCAAAACTTGGGATAATCTGTTACAATTGCGTTTAGAGATGAGCAAGAAATACTCATTTCTGCTGCCCTATTTTAATTTAGTGGCAGTGTGTGTCGATCAGTGGGTAGCCATTTGTCACGGAGAAAAGACCTTACAAGAGGTATTATTTCCTTATGGACAAGATACACTGGTAAAAGCCCTTTATAAAAATTCAGAGCTAAACCAAAGGCATGCGCAGGTTATTGCAGAAAAAGTCATACAAATGGCTATGAAATCCAATAAGCCCTTGAAAGTAGTACATATAGGAGATGGTACAGAGGCGATTATTGCTGCTGTTTTAAAATGTTGCAAACAAAATATCGATTATACTTACATTGATATCCTTCCTCAAAAAGTATCTCAGATACAAGCACAGTTCCAACATCAGGCCAGTTTTAAAGCCATCCTTATGGACATCAATCGGTTAAATTTGAATCAGTCTGCGGATATTATAATAACCTCCAATGCTATGGTCTTGGCATTAAATATTTCTCAATGTTTAGCGAGAATACGCTCTTTGATATCAAATAATGGTTTGCTTATCTTTGCTGAACTTACACCACCTGCTTTATTTCTAGCCCTAACCAGTGATATATATGAAAATGATTCCACCTCCAAAAGCAAAGGGACTTATTCTCCCAAGACTTTGGCAACTTGGGTGGGGGTGTTAAAGGACAATGGTTTTAAACCAAGCCTTCATCCATTTTCAGACAGCCCGCATCAATCTATAATTCTAGCAGCCCTTCAATCAGATCTTAAGGATCCTGGTACTTCAAGGAATACCGAATGATTGAACAAGTGAAACTTTTTGAAAACCACCTGCTCAATTGGCAGGAAATAAAAATCCCATTGCAATTAAATAAAGACATTTTTTTGGGAAGGTATCATGATGAGCACCACCTTTGTGGACATTTTTCTGATTATTTAAAGGGAACTCAGCCCTATGTGGCTTTAAGAGCTCATAAGGATACTCAGTTGGTGTTATGGGACAGCAGTGCTTTAATAAGGCATTGTTTATATAATGATGCCTTGAGCGTGAGTTTTCATATGCCACTTGAGAGTAAAGCCGAGGTTATGAAGGTTGAAACCTGGCAGGGTAATAATGGATTTATATTACGCAAATCAAAAAGAGGGTATGATTTAACCTATTATTTTTCTTTGTTACATTCCCATGCTATAACCGGGGAGTTGTCCGTTTCTCCTTGTTTTTATTTTATTGAAAACGAACTGTTTACGCTCAGTCCAGACGTTTATTCTCATATCAGTGAATTATTTAAGACAAAGCAAATTCGGTTAGATATAAAAAAAAACCAAGTGCTTTGTTTTGATAAATTTCATTATCAAGTGCAATATAATCCTGACTTCTCCTGTATTCAATTGGGTTTATTGTAACTGCGTTCGCAAATACAGAACGCAGTTTGATATAGGTTGTCTACACAGTAAAGGTGTTTATAGTTGCTGGAACCAGCCCACGTGTATTGGTAACGATATTAAAAACATCGCGTTCCATCTGTTTGATAAAAGGTGATTTTTTAAATAAACCATGGGTGGTAATTGCTGCAGCCCCACCGGTTAAGGCGCTAGCGGCTACTAACCCTATAGAGGCCCCAACCGTCGCACCTTCAACCAATCCTGCAACTCCAGTGAAGGCTGCACCCAGGCCAGTCCAAGCGCCAGCAGCAACCCCTAGACCCGCCCCTACAAGTGCCCCTAAAAATAGGCCAAGGGCTGTTGCTGCAAATATGGCTACGATTTTTGCGAATTTTTTGCAACCAGAGGCTTGGGTACATTGTTGATACTGATGCATGATGACTTTCAAATGTTTTTCTTTTTGATAATAATCTAGGTTTGGATCCGATATTAACCTATCTACCTCTTGTAACATTTGAGTAGTCTTATCAACAATTTTCATAGCGGGACTGTTAATAATTTTATCATGAGATATGCCATTTGAGGTTTGTTGTTGAATATCGGTTGTTAAATCATTAAACAAGATCTGTGCATACTGTACAAATTTAGAGTTTTGAGTGCATCTGTATTTATCAAAAAAAGAATTAAAAGTATTTTCCAATGCTGTAATCTCTTCAACGGATGAAACTTGACTCTGATGGGATTCAATGCTGCCAAAATAGTCTTCAAGACTGTTGAAATCTGACAAGTGGATAGTTATAACCTTTTGACCTAACCAACGCTGTTTGCATTCATTAATAGCATCACTGCTGTGGATGTCATTGAAACAAATATATGAGCTTAGGTTACTCTGATGACGGATTAGAGAGTGCATTAGAAATCCATTAACATGACTAAAATCCTCTATCATTTTTGAATAAAATTCTGTTATGACTCCACAACTGATGGATTTTTTAATTAGTGCAGTTTTATCAGAAAGATCACTCTCTTTTGTTGACTTAATGTAGTAAGACAAAGCAGGTGAAATTGGAAGTGAATGTTTTTTAATTTCTTCAAACTTTGAGGAGGCCTTAAACTGTAGGTAATCATTAGTGTAAACTGTTTCCGCCTCTCTGAAAGCATGTCCGATTTCGCTATAAGAAAAATGTAAGTTGTCCAATTTTATGGATTTCTGCTGCTCTGCGGTTGCAGAAGGAGTACTTAAGGTATCTTCTTTTAAAGTATGAATTTGTTTTTCAACCTCTACTAATTGTTCGAGGGAATTGTTCCAAGCAAAGTCCGGCTGTGTGATAACATTAACAACTCGTATGCCTTTGGTTTCAAGTATCTCTTTAAGAGCCAGCAATTGAAGTATAACGGGTCTTGTAAAAGATCTGTTACTTATTAAAAAAATGTCGCTTATACCGGTGTTATTAAGGGCTGTGATTAAATTTACATTAATAGCGCCTGATTTTGGCTCCTCGAATACGTTCGCACTTATAACGGCGACCGTACCTTTATCAGTGGATAAAGTATTAAGATAATAGGAACTATATTGAGCATATTGTGCTTCAATTTTTTGCTGTGCTTTTTTCTCTTTTTCAAGAAGAAGAATATGGTTATAGATTTCCTGCATCCCTGAAGGGTGTTTTGCAATTAATGTCTTCAAATACCCAGGCGTATACCCTTCTATGTATTCCTTCCAAGGGATGAGGTGTGCTTCTGTACTGTGGACACCAGCTGAGTTATGTTGATCGTATAATGCTTTAATTTGGTCAGTTTTGTTTGCAAACGCTTCTTTAAGTTGAATTAAGTGCTCAATCAACTGTTCTTGCCCCACCTGTTCTTCTCTAAGTGCAGAAATATCACAAAGTTTTGATAATATGGGATTATTTTCATATTTATTCCCTGTTTTTTGAAGTGGGTAACGTGCGAAAAAGGTTGCAAGCTGTTTGAATAACTCATTAAACTGAGTAATTTTTTCATGCTCAGACAGTCCATCCTGCTTAACCATGGCAACTATTTCTAATAGACGTTTAGATATGAGTTTGAAATTTGTTTCCTCTAGTAAATCTTCATAATTATAAGAAATATTAGCAAATTCAGAAATAAAATGATTTAAATTTTCAAGGGCTGATTGACGAGATTTGTTAAAATTTTGACAACTTTGTTCAAGCGTTTCTGCGGCATCGTAGTTTATTCTATATTTTGTCAAATCTTGTTTTGTTATTATTACTTGAGCTAAAGGATGACGATTATTTAGTGTTATAAGTTGATTGGAAAGGCCATGAAGGTGTGCTTCACCTATGAAATAATGATGAGGAGAATCAGATGCAATAGAAAAGGGGGTTAATAACTTGCCCGGTCCCGGAATGGATTCGACCCCTAAGGTATTCATATAAACAATAGGACAGTTGTTTTCATCCAAAGTCCTCCAAATTTCTAACAGCATCTGTTTATATTGGTTTCCTGTCCATGTACAATGTATTTTATCAGGGAATTTTAGGCAAATGTCTTTTCCTCTACGGGTATTCCCTTCCAGAGTTTGGTCACCATAAACATACAGATTGCGGTCCTGAGCATACCTTGCATCAAAGTCAAAGTTCATTAAATTTGTATCTTGGTCATTTTGGCGAAGGAATTCCCACATCGCCAGGCCCACATCATACTGATTAACTATATGTATTAATTGTGTTTTTAATAATTCATACTCGTATTCACCCAAATCGTGATAATTGCATGAAATAAACAATTCCCACCGCTCCGAAGCTTGGTCAACATCAAATGGGTTTTGGATATGGGTATTATATGGCATTGTTTCTAACTCCAGTAATCTGAAAATATTAATATTTTAATTGCGCATAGTATAATATTCAGGCTAAATAATATAGGTATGTTTATGAAATAAGCTTAATTAGTCGCTGGCGCGAAACTCATTTTATCTCTTAGTTCGACGTCCCGCGGCCATGTCATACCCACAAGTAGGAAATGATTGATGAATAAGATAATGTCGTCCCAGAATTTAGTGTGACTTGGCGAGCTTGCGAGCTTAGTCACACTTAAGGTCCGGGATCCATCCAGCAGCCAACTCAATGCTAGTTTCAAAATGGATCCCGGACATTAAGTGCTGCCAAGCACGCAAGCTCGCCAGGCAGCACTAAATTCCGGGACGACATTCTGGGTAATGAAATGCTCACGGCTTGTTCGAGGGTTCCAGAGAACTAATGCCAGAGCGAGATCTCTAGATTCCTCGGACAAGCCGCATAAGGTTGGGATTGGGTAAAAAACAATGACGCGCCAGCTATTAATTAAGGCCCATTACTGTAAACTGTCTGCAACCTTCGTCCTCATTTGTTTGGATGCTGGGGCCATCCTCAAAATTCGACTGTTTGGTTTCCGCAACCTGTAAAGGTAATTTTTTTGATAGCATGCTTTCAAATTTTACTGGTTTAATCAGAGGACTTTGATTGAGCGCTGGGCTCTGGGGAAAAGGTGGTTCTGATTTTGTTTCTATTTCTTGCTCTATATCTATACATCGTTCATTGACAACAAAAGCGGTAGACAATACGATAAATAAACCAAGGAGAATATTGGCCATGATAGCACAACTGCTGCTTACAGTAGTAACAAGGCCGGCTGTAAAAACCATCGCAGGAAAAGCTAGTCCTCCTATAATTACTGTGGATAAAAGTAGAGAAACCATCAATAGACTACTACCTCCCATCAGCAAACCCAAGGACACATCAGAAGCAAAGCAGCGCTTTAACCAAGAAGTGCGTTTATCTAATGCAATATCCACTGAAAGCTTGATCCTATAGGTATTGAATAATGTACATAAAGTGGTAAACAACATAATACTTAAAGGTATGATAGGCAACACCCCTATGCCCACTATGGAACAGGTGATGATGAAGGCTAGAAATGCAACTGTACTGAAGGTGATGATGCCTTGATTTTGTTGAATGATTTTTTTCAAAAATAAATTAACTTGTCGATATTTAAATATATATTCTAAAGAGCCATCATTTAAACTTACATCTGTAAAATAGGCAGCTTTATCTAAAGCCGTAATCGAACAACTCATCCCACCTTTGTCACTTGCAAGACGTGCGAATAATGCATCGTTTAAGCCATCGCACACAACACAAATCCCCCCAGGATTGGGAGATTCATTTATCAATGTTTGTAAAAAGTCCTCTTTATCTGATGGTTGTTGTTCCGCCTTGATATTATTTGGGTTAAAAATCATTTTATGTTGCTGATTAAATTTTTCTGCTGACAGCTTTGTATCCCCGGTTAATAAAATTATTTTTATTTTATCTTTTATTAGCTGCTCTAAAGATTGTAATATATTGGTTCTAGATTCTTGCTGGATTAATAGTACACCTTGAAATACCTTGCCCTCAGCTACATACACTGCTGTATAACCTAGATCTAAACCTTGTTGAATAGCTTGCGAAAGTTCAGGCACCTCTATTTTCTGCTCCTTTGTTAGGAACTTCAAACTGCCAATGTGAATTTCTTTTCCTTGCACGTAGGCAGATAAGCCACGTTTCTTTTTAGAATGTTTAACCTGTCCGATGTCAGCAATGACAGGGTCTTGTATTTTCTGTGATTCGTAAAAAGAAGTTATGGCTTTGGCAAGTGGGTGTGCGCCGCCTTGTTGGTTTTCCAAGAGATAAACCCTTTGCATTGTTGAGTCTTCAATGCCCTCACTGAGGACAACTTTTCCTTGACCAGTGGTCAAAGTGCCTGTTTTATCAAAAACGACCGTATGAAGCTTTTCTGAGTGGTTGTTGATGGTCTCTGCACGCAATACCACACCTTTTCTAGCAAGATGGTACGTATTTAACAATAATGGCAATTGGTGCGCAATCGCAATGGTACATGGACATACCGTAAATAAAATGCCAGTCAAATTCTGTAAGAGCATAGGCAAGGTAAGTACGCCCAGGGCAAGCGGGGTTATAAAGGCAATGAGTAGGCTTAAAAAAATTAGTATTGTATAAATTTTATGAAATTTTTGGTGTGTTTGCCCGGGTTTTGTAGTATGACCGCGGTTTGCTCTAAACAATAATTGATTCAAAGAACTACTATAACTGTCAGTTTCTGTATAAAACAAGACCTCTTCACCAAGATTTGTAGCACCTGCAGGAACCGTTTGAAGGGGGTGTTTGCTTTGATGTAGCTCCCCATCATACAGTGAGCTATCAACAACAGTATGCCCCTGAACAATGAATCCATCCACTGGGAAACATTCTCCAGGTCTAATTTTTATCAACAGGCCTTCTTTGATTAAGTTCTTGCTGATGGTTTGACTACTGACATTATTTAGTAAAATGCATGTCATGTTAGATACCAAGTCATCGTCTGCATTAAGATCTTTGAGCTCTCCAAATTGCTGTTGTTGCTGGGCTGTTAAAGGATACTGTTCATAGACTTCACTCATGTGTGGAAACAAAGAGCGCATGCCTTTTAGATGCATGGCTTGTGAATTTTTCACAATCAGGCTTTTGATGGTTTCCATACCATTGATAAGGGCTATGAGTAAGATAGGCATGATATAACTCATAAATACCATGGATATACCGCCAGCAAGGGGCATGGTGAAGGCATGGTAAAGGGTATGGGCTAAGGATAAAAACCAACCCAAGGTAATCGATGTGGCCATAGAGGAAACATTTTTATGTCTTAAGCTGTTTAAGCTTTGGGAAATATAACTTCTGGCACTGAAGGTACTTGCAAAGCATGAAAGGGTTGATAAACTAATTGTAAGCAGCATGGATGGGGGGAATGTAAGCGATAAGCTGATAATGATCAAAACGGTTACCAAATTAACTGCAATATTATACCAATTGATTGAATTAGAGGGCATTTTATCTTCAGTTAAAGAAACCACAGGGTATCCCACCCCTTCTAATTGTTCGCGCAAATAAGAGGTAATGGCATCTTTATCCGCCTTAGTTAAACTATAAGGTTTCTCGCTTTCAATCAGAATGATTAATTTATGAATTCCTAAGGATTGAGGTTCAGCATCAATTCTAAGGCGTGCGTCTAAGGGGAGAGGTGTTTTTTTTGTAATGTCGTCTATGGTTAATGCATTTCTAATGGTTTTCCCGCAATCTTTATGGCACATAATGCCTGAAACAGGAAAAAAAGCTTCAAAAATGATTTGTTGAATCATAAGTCACTTAGTGATAACAATGGGTGAATGTTACTGCAATTTTTTGTGGAAAGCATTGATTTTCGGAAAGGACTAGGCAAGCGTATCTAATTTGAAAACATAAAATACTTCAAATTTGCAACTTACCCTGCTTTATGCACGATATCTATAGTCTTAAATCAACATAATTGCTATATTCCGCGTGTTTAAAAATCCTTATGACAATGGTTTTTAATAAACTCATTGACTTGTTGGGCAAATTTAGGCGCATGCCATAGGTCATTATGGTTCATGTTTTCAAAAGATATCATTAATTTTGGAGACTGTGCTTTCTGGAATACTTCAAGTCCAAGTGCATAAGGCACAATGGTATCTTTTTTTGCATGCAAACTTAATAAAGGTGTTTTAATTTTGCCAATCTTGCTTATAGAATCAAACTTATCCCAGGGTTTCATCCATATCCAAGGGTAATGATAGTGTGCTAAATCTGGCAAAGAAGTGTAAGCTGATTGCAAAACCAAAGCGCAGAAGCTATCCTCAGTGGCCATTTGAGTGGCAACACCAGTACCTAGAGATTCGCCATATAAAACTATTTGATCTGATTTGATGCCAAGTTTATGTAGAAAATTCAACCCAGCCCGAGCATCTGTATAAAACCCAAGTTCCGAGGGCTTACCTTGATTACCCCCATATCCCCGATATTCTAGTAACAAGACACCAAATCCTTCAAGAAAAAAATCTTTGGCCAAAAATAATCTATCTTCTATATTTCCAGCGTTGCCATGAAGAAACAGTAAGGTAGGTTGGTTTAACAAAGCGGGTTTGTACCAAGATAATAATTTTAGACCATCACTGGTGTGCAAGGATACAGTTTGTAATCCGTTGATTTTATGTTTATTTAAATTGGGTAGCTGGGATGAGGGGATATAGACCAAATGACGCTGAAAAATATAAAATAACAACCATAAGATGATAAGTACTAGACCACAAACTATAAGAAGTTGTTTCATCAGCGCTCCTGTAGCTACAAATAGGTTAATAATTGCAGGGGTTATGATCTTTGCTTGACTCTACTAACAGTAACCTTTCGCCCTTTCAGCTTGCCATTTTGTAAATATTGAAAAGCTGTGTCTGCTTGACTGCGGTGAATTGCTACATAAGAATGCATCAGGGTGATGTTGATCTTGCCTATTGTACCCACAGCCAATCCCGCATCTTTGGTTAGAGCTCCAAGGATATCTCCTGGTCGAATTTTATCTCTTTTACCAGCATCCAGGCATAAGGTAACCATCTCAGGTATTAGTTTGATTCTTTTGTTGGTTGATACTTCCTGGGGAGTGCCCCAAATAATAGCAAGCGCATGGTTGTCTTCAATGGCGCGGATGCGGTGTGCATCGGCAGGGGTGGTGATACTCAATGCTACACCCTTATGTCCTGCGCGCCCTGTTCTACCAATACGGTGTATATGAACATCAGCATCAAAAGCAAGCTCGAAATTAATTACACATGGAAGCTCTTTTATATCTAGCCCTCTAGCCGCAACATCTGTAGCTACTAGGATAGAACAACTTTGATTTGCAAAACACAACACAGCCATATCACGGTCCATCTGTTCCATATCCCCATTCAAAGCAAGTGCACTAAAGCCTTCTTGACACAGCTTGTCCCTTACAGTTGTAGTCTGCTGCTTTGTATTACAAAAAATCAAGGTTGAGGTGGGTTTGTAGTGATACAATAAGGATGTCAATAAAGAAAATTTAAGCTCTTGATTGGCCACTTCATAAAAACGTTGCTCTATGTCCATTTCCTGCGCACAGTCTTGAATGATTACTGTTTGTGGATTTATCATAAACTGCTGGGCCAACTGCTTTATTTGTTCAGGGTAGGTGGCAGAAAACAACAAGGTTTGACGTTTTTTGGAGCAAGAAGACAATATGCTAGAAATGTCATCAAAAAACCCCATATCTAACATTCTATCAGCTTCATCTAAGACGATGGTTTTAATTTGCTTCAAATCCAAAGAGGCATTTTTTAAGTGTTTTAGTACCCTACCTGGTGTCCCCACAATGATGTGTGCCCCGTGCCTTAATGAATCAAGTTGAAATTTCATGGGGATACCACCTGACAAATTAACAATTTTGACATTAGGTAACATACAGCCTAAACGACGAATGGCCTGGCATACTTGCTCTGCCAATTCTCGGGTAGGACAAAGAACCAAGCCTTGCACTCCAAAAAAAGAAAGCTTGATATCATTTAATAAACACAAACCAAAGGCTGCAGTTTTCCCACTGCCTGTTTTTGCACCCGCAAGAACATCACCCTGGTTGAGTATGATTGGCAGCGTTTGTGCTTGAATGGGGGTCATGGCTACATATTCTAGTGATGCAAGGCTTTTGAGAAGCTCAGGCCGCAAGGGCAAGCGGTCGAAGGTTGATTGTGGGTAGCTGGCATCAGGTTGCATTAAGTCTCTTCTTTATGGTCTTTAACTTTTATTAAGGCTATAGAATACCACTTTTAGTTTAATTTTATAACATATTTATTATAGAGAGGATCCCAAGGAGCTGCTTCACAAAAAAAGCATCTATTTTTTACATAAAAAACCTACCATTTTGCCTACTAAGGTATTTTATTCATTATGTTATATACTGTACTTTAGGGAATTAAATTTACTTTTATATCTGTATATTTTTTTGTAAGTTAGGTCTTGAGGGAATTATTTTATGATTTGAAAGAACTTGTTGCTCCAAGGCCAACCTACATGTAATTTGGATAGATATTCAATGAAGCTTGCTAAATGCAGTGTTAGCTGCTTATAGAGGAAAGCATGAACTTTAATAAGATCACATTGCGTATAAGCATTCTTTCCCTTTATGTTATAACCTTCATTCTATTAATGTCTCTGCTTATCACCTTACAATCTTTAGTTTTATCACATGTAATAACCTTTACCTCAACTAACCTATTGAAAGATAACTCAAAAATTATAATCCAAGAATTAAAGTTAAAAGGCAATGCCCCAGAAGTATTATGCCATGTCTCAAAGTCCTTGCTTGAAAATGGCTTTATAGTCGAAGACCAACTGGTAGAATATTTACTTATAGCAGCTCAGAATACTACAAAATTTCAGCTCAAAACCCCTTCGAGGTTGATCTCTTGGGTGAATGCACAAGGAGACAGTATATCTACTTTTCTTGAACCTAATGGGACTTATTCAACTGCTGTACTTAAACCCTTTGCACTTCCACCCCTTGGTTTACAATTTTTCAGAGATCACAATAATAAAATCATTAAAACCCTTTCAGTTCCTGCCATTGATCTAAGAACCAATCCTTCCTGGAATGCAGCAGTAGATGCCAAAGAGCTGATTTGGACAGATGTTTTTCTTTCTTCTCCTAATAAAAATCTCACGACCTCTGCTGTAACACCTGTATTTACCAAAACAGGGCAATTATATGGCGTTTTTACAGTAAATATTTCCATGGAAGGAACTTCCGCTTTTTTGAAAACACTCAAAATTGGCAAGGAAGGTGTTCCCTTCCTTATCAATGGTCAAGATGAATTAATTGCTTTTCCTGGAATGAATAAAGAAATGCACCAAGAACTAGGTAGAGATTCTCTAAATACTCTGCAAAAAATAAATAAGCCTTGGGTAGCTGTAGCCCTTACAGAGTATAAAAAACATAAAAAAACTTCTTTTACTTTTACCTATAACCACAAACGGTATGTTGCCAATTTTGTGAAAGTTCCGGAGGAGATACTTAAAGTTGCTGCGTATAATTGGAAAGTTGGTGTTGTTGTACCTGAAGAAGATTTTACAGGCGATATACAACGTAAAAGTGATTTGATGAAAATTTTGGGTATTATTATAGTCATTTGTGGCATTTTGATAGCTTCTATTTTTTCTAAATTGGTGACTAACAGAATTAATATGTTGGTTGATGAAACCAATAAAATAAAGAATTTTCAATTTGACGGAGAAAAAGTAGACTCTGTTATCAGCGAAGTGTATTTATTGGCTAATGCGATTTATTCCATGAAAATGAATTTGCGATCTTTTAAAAAATACCTGCCTGCAAATTTAGTTCAACAATTGATTCAAAGTGGGCAAGACATTCATTTAGGGGGTGACATCAGAACCCTCAGTATTCTTTTTAGCGATATTAGAAATTTTACACAACTTTCAGAAGTCATGTCCCCGGATCAATTGATGAAAGATTTATCTGAATATTTAGAAAATATATCAGGCATCATTTCCACCCAATTAGGTACCATTGATAAATTTATTGGCGATTCTATTATGGCTTTTTGGAACGCGCCCTTGGAAGACATCAATCATTGCGAACATGCCTGTCGCACGGCCATACTTTGTCGCAATAAAGTAAACCAATTAAATGAGCAGTGGACACAGCAAGGCAAGACCCCTTTTATTACAAGGTATGGCATACATACTGGAGATGTCATTGTTGGAAACGTGGGCTCTATTGAGCGAATGAACTATACAGCAATGGGCGATAATATCAACGTGACTAGCCGGCTAGAGGGTCTGAATAAAGTTTATGGGACATCCATCATCGCCAGTGACCAAGTTGTAAAATTGGTTGGTTCCTTATTTGTTTTTAGGAAAATTGATATAACGGCCATCAAAGGAAAATCCGGAGGATATTTAATATATGAACTTATGGCAGAAAATCCATCCGAGTTATCTTTTGATTTCACTGCCTATCAGCCTTTGTTTGAGGAAGGTTTTGCAGCCTATCAAAAGCAGAATTGGGAAGTTGCCATAGATACATTTTTACAAGCACTACAGGTGTACCCAGGAGACTGCCTCGCGCCGATTTTTATAAAGCGTTGCGAACAGTTTCAAAAAAACCAACTTCCATCTGATTGGGATGGGGTATGGAGAGGCTATTAAAATATACTTCTGGAATCATGGTTACTTGCAAAGGCAAATAGCCCCGCCTAAAGAATGTAAGCAGACCCCCATCATTAAAACTAATATTTAGTCACTGGATCACTTGCAGGAAACGTATCTTTTAGTTTGTCATCTAATTCTTTATCTATTTTTTTTTCATCACTTTTTTTATCTTTTATTTTTTTTTTGATTTTGCAGGAAACCTCTTTCTTTTCTTTGTCCATAAGTTTCTCCAATAAGTTATAAATCAACTTAAGTATAGGTAAAAATAGCCCCAAGTGTTTACTAAAGACAATGCAATTCAGACACACAGAGTCAAATTCACTTTTTATCTGAGAGAATTTTTTTCATAAATACCTTGGCAAGGGCTTCTAACATGAATAGATCCTGCCTACTCATTTCACGAGATTTGGTATCAATGACACATAAAATTCCAACCACATGTTCAGCCTCAGATAGCAAAGGAATACCCGCAAAAAACAAGATACCTCTGTCTGCTAACCAGGTGTCTGTGTTGAAACGTGAATCTTTTTTAAGGTTAGGTACTAAGAGCGTCTCATTATTTGAGACGACATACTTACAGGCAGCACTTTGGCGCAAGTTTTCTTGTGCTTCATTAATCGTTGGGAGTATCCCAGTATTAGACCTCCAAAAGTATGAATCTATTTCTAGTAATGAAATTAAAGAAAGAGGCACATCGACAGTTCTAGCGATTTTTTTCAATACTGTCAAAGACAATTCAGATGCTGGGATTTTGGCAAATTCTCTATTGACTTTGGCTAATAGCTTTTGCTGGTCTGACTCTATGTTGCCTTTAGTGACAGAGTTTTGCTGATCCAATCCTAGCAAAAGTTTTGTTTGTAAAACTGTCTCTTTTAAAGTGACAACTATACCTTCGCTTCCTTCCCAGGCAGACTGTAAATGTGAAACGCCAGAACAACCTGCACCCCATATTCCAATAATTATCTTTGCAAGGGTATGATTGTTTCTAATTTTTTTAAATAAATGGCGGGCAGGGCTAATCGCATAGGGTGGAAGCGAGGAGATACAAATAGGCTGATTGTGGGTTTTTAAGAATTTTTTAATATCTTCACTTGAAGCTATGCATTCAATCACGACCACAGATATACCTTCACTATTGAGGCAATTAGCCAGCATTTTAGCAACAAGTTCATCAAATTCATCGCGTGCCGATATACAAATGATGCCTGACATATTGTCAGGAGGCTCTTTAATACTGTTTTCAGAGCTATATTTGACTATATCGATTAAATCTTGAGCGTTTTCTAAAATAAATTGTTGGCGATGTTCTGCTAAGGTTCCATTAAAATGATCTCTTTTAGCCAATGTTAAAGTTGGAATTAATAACTGATCATAGTAATCAATGAGAGTATTTTTTTTAATAAAATCGGTGCATATTTTTAAAATTTCCCCCTCATCTCTAGCAAGTAAACGTTGATATAAATGACTGGGCGGTTTTAATGAAGGATCACTACTTAGAATAATCTCTAAAAATTCTAATCCGGCTACATACTTTCCCAGCATGAATATACACACGGTCAAAGGAACAGATAAAAACAAGCCTACAATACCCCAAAGCCAAGTCCAAAATACAGAAGCTGCCATGACCGAGATACTAGATAAACCTGTGCTGGCTCCATATAATCTGGGTTCCAAAAGATAATTGGTTGCAAACTCTGCAACAATATATAAACCAATAGTCATTATTAGCATCGACCAGCCAGGATCAACAGCAAAGGCCAAGATAAGAGGAAAAGAGGCTGAAATCCAGACCCCTAAAAAAGGAATAAATCTTAAAAATATGGTCAATATCCCCCAAAGCAGGGCATTGGGAACCCCTATAATATATAATCCTAGGCCAATAACGGCCCCTAAAATTCCATTGGTGCAAAGATTGGATAACAGATATTGTGTAATCCTACTTGCGGTATCATCTATTGCTTGAGTAGCTAAATTTAAATCATCCTGACTAATCAGAAGAATCAACCTTTCACGTAAATCTTGACGATTAAACAAAATATAAAGTAAAAAAACGATGGTTAATAACATAGTCCCCAAGGGGCTTAGGATGGGACTAAGGATTGGACTTAGTTGTACTATTTGGGAAAAAAAAGATTGTTTGTTTGAATGCAAGACTACTGGAATGGGTGTGGTTGTACTATTTTTATCAACCAAAGTAGGCTGGGTCTCTTCTTTTAATGCAGTTCTGACCTCATTTAAATTTGAAGATATGTATTCGTGCAGTGTATTGATCTTTTGAACTTTTAAACGAACATTGGATTCATAACTGGGTAAATTATGAGTAAGGTTACCTATTTGCACATAAACAGCCCAGCTCAGTAAGGTAAACAAAAGAAATACAAATAGAACACTTAAAGGGATGGCCAAAATTCTTGGAATTCTATATGAATATAAACAATCTATCATAGACATTAAAACGAAGCTTAAAAGGATAGCCAAAGCTATAGGAATGAACACTTCCCTAGCTATATACAAACAGAAAATAACAAGCAAAAAATTCATCAGTACATATTTCGAAGAAATTTTATCCTCTATAGGCAAAGATTTCATTAGTTCCCCACGACAAGTACTGTTTGAATTCTTAATTATCAATTATAGTATATATTTGAAGTGGTAAAGATTTTAGAAAGGTATAGATTTACATGATGGATGCAAAATTTCTCAGAAAATTCCAACAGAAAAACAAAATGTAAACTACAATTTAAATTCATAAGGAATGTTTTTAATAGTGACCTTTCTTATCATTATGAACGAATGCTATATAGACAGTTATGTCAAAATAGTTGAGTTATTTATTTGTGACAATCGATAAAATTTTTATTTGACAGAAATGACTTTTCCTATTATATTAGGACTTAATTCACTGACTATAAAGATTTTTTAACCAAGGAGCTAACATGAACAATTTTGAAAAAAGTAAAAATGATATGAAAAATGACGCCTCGTCTATGTATGAAAGCGCAAAAAACAAAACTCAATCATATGCAGACCAAGCCAAAGACGTTGCTGGAGATTTATATGATGAAGGCAAAAAGAAGGCTTATCAAATGCGTGACGCTGCATCTGAGCAAACCGAAGTGTTGTCAGATATGGTAAAAAACAAACCATTAACATCTGTTCTTGTAGCAGCAGGACTTGGCTATATCGTTTCAAAGTTAATGAAATAATAATAATAATAAATAAGGGTAATATCATGACTGATAATAAAGACTTATATCTCACTACAGAAATCTTCAAAGACAGAGAATCAGCAGAAAAAGCGTATCAAGATGCTATTGATGCTGGATATAAGCCACAAGACATCAATGTAATCATGTCTGAAGATTCAAAAAAGAAATATTATGACTCCGTACTAGTAAAAGAAGGCTCTAAAGCTTCACAAGGAGCCGCAGTGGGCAGTGCTACTGGTGCTGCAGTAGGCGGCTTAGTAGCAGCGATCGCCGCAATTGGTACAAGCCTTATCATTCCTGGGTTAGGGTTGATAGTGGCAGGTCCATTGGCAGCTGGGCTAGCTGGTGCTGGTGCCGGAAGTATTGCTGGAGGATTAGTAGGGGCAATGGTAGGTTGGGGAATTCCTGAAGACAAGGCCAAAAGATTTGAATCTGATATCAAATCCGGTGGTATTCTTTTAGGAATTAATGAAACCAATTCTAATAGTGATTTGTCTAATTCTTGGTCTAGATATCGCGCTTAATACCTATATCAGTAACCGTTTATAATATAACGGTTACTGATTTTTTTCTATAGATGCATCTTAAAGATATACAAAAAAAATAGTGCAAATAATAGTAGATGATGAGAAACCAAAATGGAAAATACCTTCTATACTTATTAAAAGTTATTATGGACATCAGGATGAAAAAAGACCCAACACAACAACCCAGACAGCATCAAAACAAACAACCGGGCCTTGAATCCAAAATGCATCCACAACCTCAATATTTAGCAACTTATTATCGAGGCAGTGATAAATTAGCTGGTAAAACGGCAATCATTACTGGTGGCGATAGTGGCATTGGGCGCGCTGTTGCTTGTGCTTTTGCTTTAGAAGGGGCTGATGTAATCATTCATTATTTAAATGAACATGAAGATGCGGAGAAAACAAAAACCTTGGTTGAAGAATTGGGAACATCTTGTTGGCTTTACTCAGGCAACTTACAAACCAGTCGAAACTGTAATGCCTTAATTAAAAAAATCTTAAAAATTTGTTCTGAACCCAATATCCTTGTGAACAATTGTGCTGAACAACATCCTCAAGAGGATGTCAAAGATATCAGCGATAAACAATTTGAGGCTACCTTTAAAACAAATTTTTTCTCTTATTTTTTCATGATAAAAGCCATATTACCTTATTTTAAGAAAGGGGATGTAATCATCAATACGGCTTCGGTTACTGCCTATAAAGGAAGTGATCATCTGATTGATTATTCATCCACAAAAGGTGCTATTGTTGCCTTTACCCGCTCTCTTTCACAAAGTTTAGTACACAAAGGTATACGCGTTAATGCAGTTGCACCTGGCCCAGTCTGGACACCTTTAATACCTGCCAGTTTCAATGCAAAAGAGGTGGCGGAATTTGGCAACCAAGTACCTATGAAGCGTGCTGCACAACCCTATGAAATTGCTCCTTCCTATGTATTTCTTGCTTCAGAAGACTCTTCTTACATGACAGGTCAAGTGTTGCACCCAAATGGTGGGGTTATTGTAAATGGTTAAATTTATTATGATTATGCAAGCAGCAGGGCTATTTTCATTGAAACCAGACTATAAAATTATATATTTTAAGAATGATGGTTGAAACACTTGATTATCATGTTGAGTCGTAGAAGAATAACTAGTTCAATTTTAAATGAAAGCGCACCAATCACAACACAAAGGAGAAGGAAATGAATAAAATAACAATGATGTTGAGTGGCTGTTGTTTAGCTCTAACCATGTCTACAAGTTTTGCAGCCAATACCAGCGCCGATGCAAAATGGAATTGTACAACCAATGCCAGCAGTGCTGGTACAGATGCTGAAAAAACAGCGGACGACCAAATGGCTAAACTATATGGAGAAGGTTCAATGGTATTTGGCAAGGCAAAGGAAAATTGCCGTGATTGCACTAAAATCACATGCGTAGTACAACAATAAAAAAAATATATAGTTAACTCATAATATTACAATTATATAGGGCGTGTTGATAATTGCGCCCTACCTACCTGCCTCGGTATGCCCGAGGCATTCTGAGGTCTAGATTAAGAACAGTTTTTCTCCCACAGCCCATGCACTCTAGTTTGGCTACTCAACTCCAAAGAAAATATTAATTGCAGGTTATATATCTTAAAGATAGCCTTTGGTGCTGGACTGCTTTTTAAAAAATTGTCCAGCACAAAGTATCTACAATTTCTCTTGATATGTCGAAAACCAAGGATAGGCTAGATGAGGGTCAAATGTCAGTAGCTTCTGTACTTTCCCAAAATAATCTAAGATCTTTAAGGATAGAAGTAGAAACCAATTCATGCGGTTTGTATTCAAACCAATCTACAGGCATACAGTGACTGTATTCCTGCTGCAAAAATCGGTTGTCCATTAATATAATAATACCCTTATCTGTTTCAGAACGTATCACTCTACCAGCCGCCTGTACGGCTTTGGCCATGGCAGGATAGATGTAGGCATATTGTTGCCCCTCTTTATAATGTTGCTCATAATACAGTCTTTTCTGTTCGCGCTCCCAATCATACATAGGCAAAGGGGGACCTACTATAAAGGCACCTATTGCAAGATTACCAATATAATCAATGCCTTCGGCAAATATGCCACCTTGAACTGCAAAAAATAAATGAGCACGATCTGTCTGCTTGAGTCTTTCTAAATAGGTATTAACTTCCGTTTGTAGCATATTTTTTTGCTGTCGTAGCAAGGTAAATTGCGGCTCTGATAAAGATAAAAATAAGGCATACACAGTATTCAAAAAATCAAAACTTGGAAAGAAAACAAAATAATTGCCTGGATTAAGTCTGGCCGTGCGCATGATAACATCAACTATCTTTGGATAATTTGCAGGACGCTGACTGTACTTAGTAGAGACTTGAGGAATAATCAAAAGCTTTCTTTTTGAGGCGGGAAAAGGGGATGCAAATTCTTCGGTATGTAACTTAGGACTGTGTAAGCCCATCAATTGGCTGTAATATACAAATGGTTTTAAAGTTGCCGAGAATCCAATGACTTGTTGAAAGTTTTTATAATGTTCTTTCAAAAAGGAGGAGGCATCACAGCAGGACATTTTTATAGAACGTGTTGCGGGGTTAAAGAAAATAAAAAACCCCTCATCCAGTTCCTGAACACACTCTAAAATTGAAGTAAAATCAGCCCAATAATGGTACATCTTTAGAATTGGATCTTCAAGTTCAATGACCACTTCTGATTCCAAATAGGAGATCAGGAATTCATAGAGTTTTTGTTCTTGTGCTTTGAAAACCGTCAATGAGGGTGTAAGGATGTGATTGGCTGTTGATTGAGGAGTCGCACAACTATCAATCACATCCAGACATTGACTTATTATTTTATTAAATTTTTGTTGAAATCTGTGCGGAAATTTTTGATTGGCAGCTTGTATATTCCAGAAAAAAGAGGATTCTAGAGAAGGGGAGTAATAATCCATACTTCGCTGGGGCACATTGTGCGCTTCATCAATCACTAAACTGGGCTTGCCTTTTTCCCCAAGGGCTGGAAGGACCACTTTCGAGCCCATACTGCTGGGGGAAAAAACATAATTGTAATCTGCTACCACGACATCTACCAATGCAATGCTATCTATCTGTAATTCATATGGACACACCTTATAATCTGTAGCCATTTTTTTAAATAGGGCAAAATCAAGATTTTGATGTTGCCTAAGTTTTGAGGTCAAGTTATGACTTGTACACTTGGTATAGTGATCTTCTGCAAACTCACAATATCTGGCATTGCATAAGGGTTCATTTTTCATGCATAATTTTTTTTTGGAAGTCAGAACCAGCGATTTACAGGCTGAACCTTTCCTCTGAAATTGTTGAAGGGTATTTAATGCAATTTGATGTTGACTGTTTTTCGGGGTGACATAAATGGTTTTCTGACCTCTTTTTAAAGCATCTTTAAGTACAGGAAATAAAATCCCTACAGATTTGCCAAGCCCTGTGGGCGCTTGTATCAACATTGGGTGCTTGTTACTCAGATGTTGAGTAACCGAAGCAATTAAGTCTGCCTGAAATGGCCGGGGTGTATCAAAAGGAAATAGCAATTTTGTGCTTTCTTTTTTTCTATGCGCCATTCTTTGTTTAGAATGTTTAACTTCTTGATATAAATCTTCAAGGCGCTTATTTAGCCACAATTCAATGGCCTTTACATCAAAAGTAATTGGCAAGGATGTGCTTTTTTTATCACCTAAAGCAACAATCAATAAATTCAGGTTGGGACTTTCCTTTGTATTAAGCCAATGCATGTATCCATACATTTGAATTTGTAACCAATAAGGATGGGTAAAATATCCGTTCCCAAGCTTTGAGATGAGTGATTGACAATCAAAAGCAGTTTTAATTTCTTCTATGCGACTAATGGCTTGCTTATACAGTCCATCCATTCTTCCTGAAATATTGAAAACCATTCCTTTGTATGTAAATGCATGCTGTATTTGGACTTCAAAAATATACTCTGGATGCGCTTGTTTTTTCGTTGATTGGATGTCTTGATGGACTTTCATAGCCAATGTTGACCTGTTGCCCAAACCTGAATAGGTATCAATGCTACCAACCAAAGGTGAGGGGAGTGCAAAATCCACAACTGATAAAGAAATGCTGTTTTTATTCATGTCACCCTAAATCCTCAACAAGGCTTAGACAAACTTCACTTGGTTTTTATTTTTTGCCGATAGTAAGATGGATAGCCTGTCATACTGCTGAATTGTGAATTGGCTTGGGCTTTTTAAAGAGGACGCTGCAAGCCTGTCGTTTATAATATCACCATTGACAATGCACAGGTTTTTTTTAGTTGCTACTATTATAAGCTTAGAATTATATAAATGTTGAATCTGCCTACTTTTTCGCATAGATTCAGCCGCGCGTATGAATAGACGGGCAATTTTTCCTGCAAGTTCTTGTTCCTCACTCAAATCATCTGGTGGGTTGTCTTTCTTTTCTTTCCCCCACCATTTTTCAAAGCTACCCCGCCCATGTTTTTTTTCAAAGGCTAATAATAGCCGGTATCCAATGGCCAATAAACGTCTATTATCTAAAAACTCTAAACTGCTTTCATTTAAAAAATTGTTGTAAAGAAAAAGATCCCACGCCCTGTGTAACATGTCTTGTGGAATGGTTTGTGTAAAAAAATGAAAGGATATATTGGACTTTAGGGCATTTAGCAATGACAACAAGCTCAACAAGCAATCTGTTGGTTTGTAAGGACCATTTAAAAAAAGGTCATTTTTTGTTTCAGTCTGTTGCGTATACGCATGATTAAAAAAGCAAAGGGTTCTTTCTTTTGATTTAAGCAAAATATTGTAAGGTGGGTTATATTTTTTTATTTCATCAGATTCGAGTAAAGCGGCTTCTAAGGGCGTTTCACATTCTATGGTTTCAATATGCCATACCTGGGCCAACATTTCCAAAATACGTCTATCTCTATTTTTTACACCTCGAAAGTATGAATTTACCCGTGATTTTAGGGACGTTGCTTTGCCAACATAAAGAATTGTTTTGTCCCTTGCAAGCATTTTATAGACACCTGGTTTGGTTGAAAACTCTAATCTTATCAATCGTTCAATATTATATTCAAACTGACAAGGCTTTGGGGTTTTGTTTTTTTGATTTAGCCACTGAGTTAGGCTTGCATCACAGGTAATACCAATTGCTTCTAACTTGGATACCAATTGCTGCCAGATGGTTATAGTCATGGCTACATGCGATTTTACATCATATCTTGGTCCATTTTCTATTTTTAAGTACCCAGAAAAGGCTTTTAAGGTATGACTTGGTAGATTAGGCAGCAAACGTTTGCTAATTTTTTGTGTACATATCAGTCTAAAATCCAAAACCTCTGTGCCAGTAAAGACACCATACAATTGTTTTAAGAAACGCTGCTCAAATTGTGCGTAATGGGCCACAACCATGGGATTTGTATCCAATGTTCCTAAGGATTGTTGTAAAGAATTAAAAACAAGCTGGGGCTCAACACTTCTAAGAATATCTGCCGGCGTAAGTTGTTGCATATGCATGATTTTTTTGGGAATTTCTTCATTTTGAGGTAATTTTAAAATCCAGCTCTCAATGATTGGTTCTTTATCTTGAAGACAATCAATCAAACTCCAGCCTATTTGTAGTAAATGAGCAGTTTTTGCCTGTATGCCTGTGGATTGGCAGTCTAAAATTAAAATTTTCTTTTGGCGCAATGGGTTCATTGATACTCAAATAATGAGATGACCTCAGAATATATTCTGTTTGTTCATCCATGGTATCAAAAATACCCATCAATTGCTTTTTTTTCCACAAGCCCCTGCATTTTATGGTCACCCTTGAAGGTGACTTTTATCTAAACATTGGTGCCGATTAAAAAACTTCTTTAAGTCTTTTTATTAGTAATTGGTGTTTTAAGTCATGCATTAATTCTTTAATAGCATAACTTTGTTCGGCAGATAGAACTTTCCTTGCTCTTCTAAATAAAACCCCTTCCTCTTCAATTACATGATGGCGTACAAGTTTTTCAAGTTTCTCTACTTGTATTATCAAGGTGTTTTCAGGAAGGGTTTGGTGGTCAAATGTTTTGATGAGCTTTTCTATTTCTTCATGCTCTTTCCAACCATGAAGGGCCTCGCCTTTATTTTCAGAGTGTTCCTCAAGGAACTTATAAAGGGTTTCTTGTTCAGATTTGGCATGAACCAGCAGTTCATCAGCAATGAATCTGGCTATGTCAAGCTTACGTTTGCTAGGTGCTTTTTTAAATTGTTTGAATAATTGACTCACTTTTTTGTGATCCATTTCTAAATATTCATAAATATCCATCATGTTCATCTCCTAAGGAGTTAATACTATTTTTGTATATGTATCCTTCTCATCATTAAAAAACTTGTAAGCCTCAGCCGCATCTTGGAGTTTTAAACGATGGCTTATGATTTTTGAAGGATCAATGTCACCATTCACAATTTTATCTAGCAAAGGTTGCATGAATCTTTGAACATGGGTTTGGCCCATTTTTAGGGTTAAACCTTTGTTCATAGCAGGACCCATAGGTACATTGTCAATGTATCCCACATAAAGGCCTGGAATGGATATGTTTCCACCTTTGGCACAACAATTAATAGCCTCTCTCAATACATGCACGCGATCTGTGCCCAAATAAGTTGCTTGTTTCACCTTATCAAGGATTGAATCTAGGGTAGGCCCTACATGCGCTTCACAGCCTACGGCATCGATACAAACCCTTGGCCCCACGCCACGCGTCATGGCCATCAAGGCCTCGTACACATTTTCATCTTTAAAATTGATGGTTTCAGCCTTTGAAAGTGTTTCTGCCATATGCAGCCTTCCTGGAACACAATCAATCCCAATCACGCGACCTGCACCAAGCATCCAAGCAGATTGCATGGTGAATTGACCAACCGGTCCACAGCCCCAAACTGCCACTGTGTCCCCTTTTTTGATATCACCATTTAAGGCTGCCATATAACCTGTTGGTAGGATATCTGAAAGAAATAACACTTTTTCATCAGGGAGATCTTTGGGTACCTTAATGGGACCAATGTCGGAATAAGGCACTCTTGCATATTCAGCCTGTCCACCGGAAAATCCGCCAAGAAGATGAGAGAAGCCAAAGAGGCCAGAAGGCGATTGACCAAATACTTCCTTTGCCATTTTCTCATTTGGATTGGAACTATCACATAATGAAAATAATTTTTGATTACAAGGAAGGCATGTACCACAAGCGATGGTAAAAGGCACAACTACCTTGTCTCCAATACTTAAAGTTTTAGCCGCCCGAGGGCCAAGATCCACCACTTCGCCCATAAATTCGTGGCCTAAGATATCGCCATGTTCCATTGTGGGCATGATACCATTGTATAAATGCAAATCTGATCCGCAGATTGCAGTTGCGGTAATCTTTATGATGGCATCATGATCATTTATTAATTCAGGGACTGATACCGTTTCGACACGTACGTCTTTCTTGCCATACCACCTAAGTGCTTTCATCGTTCACCTCATGGTTTATGTTTATATCAAAGAGCAGCCTAATTTCCTTTGCACTCTTTTTAGAGATTGAAAAACCGGTTGAGGTTTTAGTTACCGATAGCACCGCCGCCGGTAGTAGTAACGGGATGATTACCACCTTGTGGACCTGTAGGGGATGTAACATCGCTGCCTGAAACCCCATTGCCAGGGCTTGAAGTGTTAGTGGTAGGGTTGTGTAACCCAGCACCAGCTGTGCCTGGTCTGTAGGTTGCCACTTTAAAATCTTCAGTATTTGTTGCAGAAATTGCAAAAGTTACACCAATGTATGAGGCTAATAAGCCTATGATTAATTTTTTCATTGTAGACTCCTTTTTCCATATCATGCATGTATATTATTCAAATAAGATGATATACATGCATGTTTAAACTCTAATCTATCTTTACAATGTCTTAGATATAATATTTATCAACAGTAGTTGGCCAAGTTGCCATGTCGGGCCATTTGTCTTTATTAAATCCGTATTCAGTTTTTAATTTATCTTTATCAACATTCAAAATGAAGGCTTCTTCGTTTTTATTGTAGCTGATACTTTTCCAAGGAAAAGCAAAGTAATCTTCTCCTAAGCCCATAAACCCACCAAAACCAAGGACAACATATCGTGCTTCACCGGTATATTTGTCCAACACGATTTCTTTGATTGAGCCAATGCTTTCTAAATTTTGGGATTTAACATCTTTTCCAATGACCTCTTCTGTACGTACAATATTTTCAGAATGATTTTCCATGATGAAGCTCCTTGTAAATTAGAATGATTTCTAATTTTATTTTAATTTGCAGTCCATGTGCAGCCTGCCCATACAACCTGGTACAAATTTTTTTATTGATTAAGTCTGGTCTGGTTTTAAAAGCGTAAATTATGTACAATACCCGATTTCCCATATGTGTAAAAAAGGGCATCAGAGTACCTATAAGACTAGACTATCTTTAGGTAAATTTCAAAAAAATTGATTAAATATTTATCAGTGGATTGTGGTTGTACTCCAAATCCTATTATGAATGATTTGTTGAATTTTTTGATATTTTTATTCATAATTTGCTCCATATTTTTAGTTTCATTTCTTAATAGTTCGACTTATTATAGTTCACATTTGATAAATAATTATTTTATATAATACGGACATGCTAGGAATGAAGATGATTACGCATATATGATTTCTTTATTAAAGCTTTTTTTCCTTTGCTTTATCCTTATGGCAAAAGGACATGCTATGGATGAAAAAGCATTTCCTCTTACCGGCTATGTTTTAAATAAATCAGGCATATATCTAGATGACGGACGGTTTGAGATTCAAAGAAACACCCTGTATCTTTCATATGACTCTCACACCCCCTTGAATCTACATTTTGATCTGCGCAACAGATACCAAAGCCTTCTAACACCCAGTCCTGAATATCAAGCTGAAATTCGTAACTTGTCAGTGGGCCATCGGTATTCTAAATGGTCATGGCTTTTTGGCAGACAATTTGTTACTTGGGGCAAGGCGGATGGGTTTCGGCTGCTGGATGTTGTTAATGCTTATGATTATACAGAATTTGTACTAGATGACATGAACGAGGCCAAAAGGCCCTTGACCATGTTGCGCCTGGATTATTGCAAGGATGATAATGATGGCTTTCAGGTATTGTTAATGCCTGAGTATCTTGGGGATCTGTTACCACCCAAGGGCAGTCAATTTAACCCTTTCCCAACAGTCTTACCGTGGGTAGAACCAAACCAGACAAATAATCCTGCTTGGTCATCACCGTCTAATTGGCAATATGGTTTTAAATACGAGCATACACAGGATACTATAAGCTATACCCTAAACTATCTTAATAAGTGGTCTAGTCAACCCCTGTATGATATTAATTATGCTCAACCACTGTATATCCTTGCCCATCCTGTGCGAGAACAACTTGTAGGTGGGTCCTTAGATGTATCCTGGCAATCTTATGTTTTTCGTAGCGAACTGGCCTATTATCCTGAGAAGCAATTACCGATACGCAATCCTTTAGGATTTTTAGAATATAGGTCGTTTTCAAGTTATGGTACGGTGATTGGGGTTGACCGTCTTATAGGTGAGTGGTTTGTCAGCTTGCAAGTTTTCTACACGAAATTTGTGAATAATGCATTTGATCCGGTTTTTGGACCAATGCAAAGAACCTTCACTTGCTTGGTCATGCGTAGTTTTTTGCAAGATAAGTTAAGATTTAGATTGTTTATGGCCTATGATGAAACCAATTCTGGTGTATGGTCAGAGCCAACAATAACCTATGATATGGGCAGCGGTATAGAAACTACCCTGGGATTTGATCAATTCAAGGGATCAAAAAACTCCTTATTTGGACGCTATTCTGACAATTCCAGAGCCTACTTGCTGTTAAGATGGACTTTTTAGGTAATTACATTTTCCTAACCTGACCTTATGTTAGCAAGCACTTAAGAACTTGAATAATGCAAAGACTTTGATTCTGCCTGCGGCTGCTGATTTAATGGCTCTCCCAATCTCCCCTTAAAGAGGTCGAGGTCGAGTCCTGTTCCTTCTTCACATGCGCCAAGCGCATCCAGATCCGCGATAAGGGTCCCATACCGGCCCGGGTGCGCGCCGCCCCCCGCATCGCCATTCGCGCCGCAGCCCATTGGACATTCATAGCGATAAATAGCAAAATCAAGCCCAAGACCAGAGCCCCCCCCAGCGCGCTCCCACACGCTCTGCCGCCGGCTGGTATTATAATTATAAATGGTTAAAACCCTTGGAAAGGTTGGCTTGTCAAAGGATGGTTTAGGATAAAAGGGTACATCCGGGTTGCAGTAATGCTGTAGATAGATAGCTGTTAATAAAAACTGCTCAGCGCCGACTTTAGTACACCAATACGCTTGCCTCTGTGGCCTAGTCATCATATCAAAATTGTCAATATAGGCTTGCTGTTCCCGTAGCAAAGGAGCCAAACTAAAGGCCAGGGACGGCTTTTCCGGTTCTGTCTTTCCAGGCAACATATAAACAAGCCCACCCTCTTGCTCATAGGCTGCGTATTGTTCCACCCATGTAATCCTTATCTGTTCTGCTAATTTCTGATTAGAAAGGTGCAGAAGTACATCCAGCATGGCATTTGCCATATAGCGTAAATCCCCGCACCATCGAACCAATTCTGCGGCAGATGCTCTTGGAAAGCTGCGTCCAGAGTTATCCGTGACGAAGCCCTGTCTCACTGCCAACTCAGGGTAGCTTTTTAAAATTTGAATAACCCTGGCCTCGTTACCGGTTACTACAGACCGTAATAAGGAAGAAAGCATTCGGTGCGGCTGCAGAAAACTATGCATAGATTTGTTACTGGAGGCGAATGCTCCTACATCAGTATCACCTAAGAATTTAGTAACATGGTGTTGTAAGACAGCCTTCGGCAGAAGATTTAAAATATTGTATTCCCTGGTTGGGCTTTTCCATAATTGATAGCAGCCTAACCCAATCAATACGGCAGAAACAGTAAGCAAACCAAACCCGGTCAATATAGCCGCAGTTGTTAAACCTGCGAAAACAACAGGGCCAATAGAGAGAAGCCCGAGCTTTAGTATTTGACCCAAAATCAGGCCTCCAAACACTCCAAAAACAATAATTGCTGCTACCAAGGCAATGGTTTTCTTTTTCACTAGGCCATTCTCAATAAATCATGTTTAGTTATTATACATTAAGTGAATTGCAAGGCATAGTGGTGTTTTAACATAGAGGCGAAGACCTTCAGTTAATGGAACATCGTATGACCTGTCTCAGGCAGCATTTATGATAATAGCATCCCCTGTCGTGCTTGAAACCTTTCATCATTGGGGGCTGGTCTAGTTCGATCAAATAAGGTTACTCCAGCTCCTATCAATGACTCCCTTCTAGGGGGATCAATTGGTTCTAACAAGGGCTGTGTTAATAGTGTTTCAGTTGTATCATTGTCTGCTAGAATCTTTCCGCTGATCACATAGCTTCGTACCGAGGTATAGGCAGTTAATAGAAATGAGCCTATCAAGTAAGCTGTCATTAAGCCATTGATATCTAAGGGTGTATGGAAACTTAATGCATACATTAGAGGCACGATAACCAACAACTGTATCATGGCGTTTACTAGACTTGATATTTGTATATCATCCATGCCCAGTAAGGCACCAGACAAGACCATACGGGTTGAATCAAATAGGTTACCTGCGGCAAGCAAAGGTAAACTCAAGGTTAAATCATCAACTATACGACTATTGAATGGGCTTTCAATGTCTATAAAAGGTTTCATCAATTCTTTAGGTATGGCCAGTGTTAATATCAATGCCAAAATAGGACAAATGGCGGCTAGAAATACATTGGATAACATGTATCTTCTTATATCTTCAAATCGTTTGGCGCCTATTGATCCACTGATAAGCACAGAAGTTGATTCAAATAGGGAGATACCAGGAATGGTTAGCAAAACCAAATAAAGTCCAAAAACACTTTGAGTAATCAATTGCTGTTCACCCAATTTTCCAGCCATAAAAGCCGTTGCCAGGATAATGCCAGCTTCACCTAAATATGCCACCATTACAGGCATCCCATTTTTAGCTAATCTCTTGAGCTCTTGCAAAAGTTGGGTTTGTTTTTTATGTAACTGATAATGTCTAAAATCTTTATGACAATTTAAAATAAGCAGATATCCAATCAGGTTAACCCAGTTAACCACGGAAAAAGACAGGGCATACCCTTTGATACCAAGTTCTTCGGCGCCATATTTTCCCAAGGCAAAAGTGTCTGTAAGAAAAATAGACAATGCCAATACGCCAAAATCAAGTACCAAAGGCATCAAACGTTTTTGAAGTCCGCTGATGAATTGGCCGCAAGCAAACTGTACATAAAGCGGAGGCCAACCCACCAATGACCACCAAAAGTATGCTTGAACGATTTCAGAAACATGTTCTTGTTGCCCCAACCCTACCAATAAAGGCTTATTCACAGAGGCGATTACCAATGCAGGCAAGGAAAGCATGGCACCCAATATACAACCAGCTTGCATGGTTCTTGCTATGTCTTCAGGAGGTGATTGACTCTTATGGTTTCTACTTACACTGACATTAATGGCATTCAAAGGAGCGATAAATAGTAAAACCAAGGCTGCGGTTTCTGAATAAATTAGCGAATACGCGGCCAGTGTATCTGTATTAACCGCTTTTATAATCGTACCACTTACAAAAATATTGGTATTAACTGCACAATTAATACCGCAAAGCGTGAGCCCATTAATCAATGAATTCAAAAAAGGTCCTCTTGAGGGGATCAGGGTAAAAACCTGAGGCGCATCTTCTGCTTGTATTGAGACTTCCGCTTCAGACTGTTTTTCTTCTGGAATCATTAAATAGAGATTATGGTTACTATCTGGTATAGGAGAAGTTGGATTGAAGGTTTGATAATTCGACTCTCTTAATGGTTCTTGAATGATTGCATTTTGCATAAATACGGCAAATCAGATTGTTGAAGGGGTACTTGTGCTATTTAAAATAAAATTGCAAACAATAACAAGCATGACTACTGAGGCAGATTCCGAGTATTCATTAGAGGCCTATGAGTGTTTGAAGGATAAGATTATACAAATGCGACAAGATGGATTTTTTACACCCAGTTATAAAAGTTACATCCCAGCACTGTTTAAGAAAACGAATTTGCAGGAAGCAAATAGTTTAATACAACAAATTGAGGATAGTATTGACTGTATAAAAAACCCTCCTTGTGAATCTCAAAGTGAATCTCAAGAAGACATGAGGATGTTTTATTGAAAGCTGGCGCCTCGTTTATTAATTGACGGGGCACCACCTCTCAAAGACATGCTATGCAAGGCCCCTAGAGTTTTTCAGACTTCTGAGCTGCTCTATGCAAAAAAAATCCCCCCACTAAGCTGAAAAATTTTGTGCATAGATTGCAGTTCAGCAGTCTGTAAAAAACCTTAGAGATCTTGCCTAATTGCCAGACAATAAATTCGCAGCCCATTCACCGCTTTCTGCGGCACCCTCAGTTGTGGGCGTACTCATGTTATCTCCTGCAAGAATTATTTTTCTATCTGAGCTTGTCAGTTTCCTATAACTGTGAATTTGTTGGCTTCGACCAACAGGTGATAAGGGCTCGGCTTCTGGCCAACGATAAAAAAATGTGCTTTTAACCCTGCTGCTTATCCTTGGAAAGTAACTTTCCAATTCTGGCATAAGGCATTTTAGAATGGCATCCTCTGAGGCGTCTATTAATTTTTTCCCTGATTGTCCATCCAACATCACATTGATTACTGTTTCAGTCTGGCTGGACTTTGGTGGATATTTAGAGGATTCATTGCTAATTGCTGCAATCATGTTACGTTCTTTTCGCGGTATGAAAATACCATACATTTGAGGGTTTATTGCATCGAAAGGGTTTGTTCCCTTAAGGACCAAACTCAAATTGATGGTAGAACTATACTTGGTTGATAATAATTTTTGTTCAACATCATTCACCGGAGCATATAGACTCCTGGCAATGGATGCAGTTGTAGCTAAGATAACTCGGTCGGCAAGCAATGTTTGGGTTGGTGTTTTTACCCTTATCCCAGCTGTTGATTCTTCGATATTTATTACTGGCGATGCACAGTGTACGGTAAGTTGGCGAGCCAGCTGTTCTGGTAAACTTCCCATGCCCAAGCTAAGTGTTTTTAACCTACCGCTGCCTGTTAAGTACTGGTAAACGATATAGGCCCAGGCTCTGGACATCTGCTCTGGGGTTTGAAAGTAAAACCCTTCTAATATAGGCTCAAACAGATATTCTAAAATATTGGTGCCAAATGTTGATTTGATCCATTCTGCGGCATCCATATCATCCGATTGATGCCAGGCAGCATAATCACTCAAAGATTTTTTAGAAGACATTTTATTTTTAAATGTGTTGAACCCTAATTTTAGGAGATCTGACCATGTCAAAATGTGATGACTTGCGAATGTCCAAGGAAAGGAAGGGTCAATCAATTGAATTTTCCCTGCGCGAACCATTCCGAAAATTGGGGTAACTGGCTTTGATTGAGGCTCTAAACCAGTGTCGTCTAGAAGTCTTGAAATGGTGGTATAAGAAGAAGATAGAAATTGTGCGCCTCTATCATGCATCCAAAGTCCTTGCCTATCAGTACTCATTCGGCCACCAACATAGGCATTTGCTTCCAACACCGTCACAGCAAGCCCTGATTGCTGCAATCTGTAGGCGGCTGTCAAACCCGCAATCCCAGACCCAACAACGACAACATGCTTTGGGTCTGCTTTTTCTGTCTTATGGAGTACAGATGAAAAGGCGCCATTTTTTATTATTTTTTTTAACATAAACTGTACCATGCAAGTTTGTGTCAATCATAACCTAGAAAACTGCCATTGTCCTCAAATGAGGGTTTTCATTAATGGGACAGCCCTGGGTTACTCAATTAAAAGCTGGGGGGGAGCTTTGATAACCGTGCACGCATAGCCGTGGAAATAGCAAATGCAGTTCGACAGGTAGTGGGCGCGGATTTCCCTTTGATTTTTAGAATCCCCTGCCTTGATCTCATAGAAGGTGGCCTTAATTACACAGATACAAACATCTTAATCAATAAATTAATACCTTATGGTATTGATCTATTGAATGTCAGTATCGGATGGCATGAGTCAAAAGTACCAACCATAGCACAGCTTGTGCCTTCTGCAGGTTTTTCTCCGGTCGCTGCATGCTTACGCAAGCAATTTCCTGATTTACTCATAGCTGTGAGTAATCGAATCAATGATCCACGTGTTGCAGAGCAGTTATTGATTGATAAGACTGCAGACCTGATTGCCTTAGGCCGGCCGTTTTTGTCCGATCCTCAGTTTGTGGTAAAAGCCTATAACAATCAGTTTAAGGAAATAAATACCTGTATTGCATGTAACCAATCCTGCTTGGATTTTGTTTTTAATAGCAAACCTGTAGGCTGTAGCGTCAATCCAGATTGTGGAACCAAACAAGAAGGTAAATTCCCTTTATTTCAAAGACCAATACGTATTGCAGTGATTGGGGGTGGGATTGCTGGCTTGAGCGCGGCTGTATTTTTAGCAAAGCGAGGAGCAACCGTAGTATTATTTGAGCAATCAGAGCAACTAGGTGGACAATTACAGTTTGCTGCTAAAATCCCTGGCAAACAAGAATTTCAAGAAACCATTCGTTATTATACAGCGACATTAGGCGCCTTGGGTGTTGACATTCGTTTGAATACCCACTTTAATGAAAACACACTCAAGAGTGAACACTGGGTGCATTTGGTGATAGCAACAGGGTCAGTACCAAATCAATTACAAGACATACCAGGTATTGATGGCTCGAATGTTTATTCTTACGCTGATATTTTATTACATGAACTACCTGTTCCCTTTCCAGCTGTAATCATTGGGGGTGGTGGGGTAGCCTGTGATGTTGCAAATTATATCATTGAAAAAGCAGCTACATGTAGGGTCAATTCGCAGAACTATCTCAAGGCCTATGCCCAATCCTTTGATTCCCCACAATATTTTAATGAATCACAATGGTATGGCACGCCTGTAACCATCTTACAACGATCATCTAAAAAAATAGCTTATAAGGTGGGCCTTACAACACGCTGGATTACTATGGAAAAGTTGGAAAAAGCAAAAGTAGCTATGTTCCGGCATTTAGATATTATAGCAATTAGAGATGATTGCGTTGAAATTTTGAATAAAACTACTGGAAAATCACAGTCAATTGCTGCCAAAAGCGTCATCATAGCAGCTGGTCAACAACCCGAACAATCACTGCTAGCTTATTTACAACCACATGAAAGTGCTGAAGTCTCCTATTCCCTTATTGGTGCTGCAGAAGGGGGCAACCATACTAATATAACCACAGCCACAGCCAGTGCTTATGAAATGACCATGGCTTTAGATTATTAATCATTCATTTTACTCGTGGCTTTATTTTTATATTATTTAGAAGGAATCTAGTAATGGAGTATATGGCTTACCCCTATATTTTCACTTTACTGTAACCAATGCCCATCATTATTTATGATTCGACTATAATTTAGGGAAGAAAGTGATTCCTAAGTTTCCTAACATTGGTATGAGCGTGTTTTATCAGGATTGATAAAGAAATGGAAATTTGTATTTAGAAGTTAAAGTGCCAAGCTTGTAAGATGATTTCATTTTTTTCAGATGATCATAGAAATAATAGGCAATTACGTTCCGAATGTATTAATTTAACATGGAAATTTTATGAAACCTAAAGGAACTATAGTACTAATTGGTGGCGCTGAGCAAAGAGAGGATGAAACATCTGGCATTGAAAAAGATGAATCCGATTTTGAGCCTTATGAGATATTTAAAAAAATATTGAAAGAATGTCCTATTAAAAAAATTTTATTTATTACTTCTGGAAAAAATTTACTTAAAAAAACACAAAACAATTATGAGTCAGTCTTTAAGAAAATGGGGTTTAATGCCATCAATTTTATGTTTATTAAAAATCGTGAGGAAGCTGAAAATGAAGACTATTTAAATAAAGTCAAAAGCGCAGGTGTTGTTTTCTTTACAGGGGGCGATCAATTCAATCACGCAACCCTTCTAGGTGGTACAGCCCTTATTAAAGTTATTAAAGACGAATATTTACATAGAAAAAATTTTATAATTGCCTGAACAAGTGCGGGCGCTATGGTTTTACCCTCAGTAATAATTGCATCAGGAGGGGAAACAGAAGCGCTACTTTTTCATAATATAGTTATTTCTTCAGGATTTGGATTACTACCCCAATGCATCGTGGATACTCATTTTATCAAAAGGGGACGATTTAGCCGCCTAACCCATGCAATTTTATTAAGTCCCGAAAAATTAGGCATAGGATTAGGAGAGGACAGTGCATTGGTTATCTATAATGGCAACGAAGCACAATGTACAGGCTCAGGTATGGTCGTTATTATTGATGGTACAGAAATCAGACAAACCAATATAGCCCATGCTAAAGAGGGAGAACCTGTTTATCTGGACAATATTAGAGCTTATTTTTTAGTTAGAGGGTGTAAGTTTTTATTAAAAGAACGTAAATTTATACCACCAAAATCATAAGAAAAACCACGTTATCGCGCATGGCTGACTCATTTTATAACTCGATCATACCCAAAGTCTGGACTACCCTTCAAATATAAGATTGAACTTAAGAAAAAAAATAGACAAAGGATTTAGGCCTTACTAGCTCTGAATGAGGAAGCGCAAGGCCCTTTCGTTAATTCTTTTTAATGACTTAATATGATTAACTTAACCTCCTTTGCTGCTTCAATTTGAACTGCCCCCCCAATTGGGAAAGTGATCATGGGATCAGTGTGACCAAAATCCACATTCGCAATCATGGGTATATTTTTTAATTCTTTTTTATTTTGAATAATGGTTTTTAATATTTCCAAGCTTATATGCGAGGCTTGCTGAAAGCGACCAATGATCAAACCCCTAACCCCTTCAAAACCTGGTTGTTGAATTAAGGATTGCAAATCTCTATCAAAGGTGACGGCTGTATCATTGCCTGTTAATGCGTCATCTTCTAAAAATAAAATGCTATTTTCTAAAGAAGGCATATATGTTGTGCCGTGCAATAAATTAAAAGTACATAAATTTGCACCGAGAATCCTTCCCCGGGCTTTTCCAGGCTGTAAGATCCAATGCCCATCATTGGGCAAAAAACGCCTATTGTTTTGATCTAAAAACCAAGCATCATCACTCCATTTTGGACTTGCTTCTATAGTATAAGAGTTTTCTTTAAATAAGCATTTCTTTAAATAGTCCAAAGACCAATCCATACCCTGTTCCATGCCTAAACTTGAATAATGGAGGCCTGAGTAAGTTACAAGACCTGTTTTAGCATAAATAGCGTTTTGTAAGGCGGTAATGTCTGAGTAACCACAGAGGATTTTAGGATTAGCTGCAATCAATTGATAATCAATCTCAACTAATAATTGATTTACATTATAACCACCAATGACAGTAAAAATAGCTTTAATATTTTTATCTTGAAATGCTTCATGTAAATCCTGAAGGCGTGACTTAATGGAGGTGGAATCGAAGATGTCACTTTCCATCACATGTTGTCCAAAACTTAATTTTAAACCTAAATCTTCGATGCGTTGATTTGCTACTTTTCTTGTATGTTCACTTATAATAGCCATACTTCTGGAGGGAGCAATCACTCACTCGAATTTCATCGCCTTTTTTAAGTTTATCTGGAATAATCGATTGCATAAATTTCCCTTATCTAGGGTTCATAATTGGTAGATGTAACTAGTATGATTTAATATAGCATGAGGAATCAGAAGTCCTAATAGTGTGTGCTTAAATTCATAATACGCTGACTACTTATAAACATAATGCTTAATGATCGAACGTATTATTTTATGCTATAGTTAATAAAAAATACGCATACTTATGGACTTTCGGTGCCACGAAAATACAGCTGTGCCAGCTGCTCGCAGAGGTTATAATAGTTCTTGAGGTTGGGAGTAATGGAACGGAAAACCGGGTTAAGCAATCACAGAGCTTGAATTTCTAAATGGACGTAATTCTCCGCTGGTAATTACCTCTGAAATAAAGAAAAAATATCGGCCTAGCATATGAATGTGTTTATGTTTTCTGTAAGTAAATACAGAAGGTAAGGGTAAAGTTATCATTGAAGTTAATGCTGCAAGTGAGGTTGATTTGCTCATCAAGTTGATGGGCCAAAGATATACCCCCAATAAACCCACCTAATATCCCTTAAAAATTTCAATTTAACCCCTTGCTCGCAATGAGGCAAGGGGTTAAGTGAAGCCTACAAAATTTGAATAGATAATATTTCATCGTTTAAATCCCTGTACCTAAGATCGAAGAAACCTAGCTCAGAAATAAATTTCATGTAACCACTTCTAATTGCCTCCAGTGCTAAAAATATCAGTGATAGCACGCGTTTATGCCTAATTAATCAACATAAACTCCTGCATAACTATACGTGAGGTCATTGAAAAGCAGAATAAGATTAGGGTGTAACCCTACATACTCTATAGGACTCTAGGATGTTGTTTAACAAACCTTCGTTTAAAGTTGAAAATTTATATTAATTTGTTATACTGTGTCTTTTTAAAATCTCTAAACATCAGGAACATAAATAATGCTGGATAATAATAAAATAACAGAGACCCTATCAAGCACTCAGGAGTCTAAATCTACTGTCAGTAATGAAGAGCCCCGTTTAACTGTGCATAAAATATATAACAAAGGTCTGCAATTTGTGGTTCATGGTTTATCAGATGAACTTACTAAAAACTGGAATCCTCAAATAAGCTTGCAAGCTAATCCACGCATTCAATTATTAGAATCAGGACAGTACGAAGTTATATTGGCCATTCACTTAAGTGGCCAGCAATTAGGGAAAGCTATATTTCAAATACAAGTGGAGCAAGCAGGATTATTTAGCCTACAACAGGTTGCTGAGGAACAAAAAGACATTGCCATATACGGTGCTTGTGCCAATGCCTTATTTCCATACGCTGCAGTGATGGTGAATCAACTTCTCTCTCAAGCAGGGCTGCCTCATCTATATTTAAATCCCATGGATTTTATTGCACTTTATAAGCAGCATCAAAAACAAGCGCAAAAACAAGAGCACTCGGTCGAACCAATTGAAACCCTGCAATAAGAACTCTTATCGCAAACTTGAAATCCATAACGGCGGGTGTTGATACCTCCGCCATTCTTACAGACATTAATTTTTTTAAAGGATTCCCCTATGCCGTCTCTTTCTAGTTTATTAACTTTATCAGCAGCATCGTTTTACGCCAGCAGTCAGCGCCACTTACTGCAATTGCCTAATACCAGCTTGCCGATAACCACTAGCCAATTTTTCTATCCCACTGGACTGTGTGATTTAGGCCTAATACCTGATGGCTCCTCAGGTTTTGTACTGCAGGGCGAGATAGCGGGTGATTACAGCGGCATTTCCGTAAGCAGTGCAGGAGACATCAATGGCGATGGGGTCTCCGATATCATTGTGGGAGCCTATGGAATTTCATCGTTTGCTGGAAAAAGTTATGTCGTTTTTGGTAGTAGAAATAGTAGTGCCTGGGGCAATGGATTATTGAATATAAGTAGTTTAATGAATGGTCAACGTGGTTTTGTATTGCAGGGCGAGGCAGCGGGTGATTTCAGCGGGTCCGTAAGCGCGGCTTCTGACATCAATGGTGACGGGGTGTCTGATATCATTGTGGGAGCCCGTGGTGCTGCATCAAATGCTGGAAAAAGTTATGTCGTTTTTGGTAGTAGAAATAGCTCTGCCTGGGGCAATGGATTATTAAATTTAGGCAGTTTAATGAATGGTCAACTTGGTTTTGCATTGCAGGGCGAGGCAGCGGGTGATTTCAGCGGCTATTCAGTAAGCGCGGCTTCCGACATCAATGGTGACGGGGTGTCTGATATCATTGTGGGAGCCTATGGTGCTGCATCAAATGCTGGAAAAAGTTATGTCTTGTTTGGGTCATCGCCATTTTATTTCACGAGCAATAACTTGCAGATAAGTGTTGGGGAGACCGTGCTACTGACTCCACAAATGTTAGCCTTAGCAAGTGTCAACCCTGGCCTAAATATAAGCACATTACCGGTAGCCGTTGATTCAGTGAATGGGTATTTTGCGTTTAGGTCTGAACCTTCCGTCAATTTAGATGCTTTTTATATGCAAAATATCAGTGATGGGCTTGTTCAATTCGTGCATACGGGAGGAGCGCTTGCGCCTGGGTATCGTGTTAGATTGCAGTTAAAAACTCGCTCATTTTTTTCTGACGCTCAAGTTGATTTTTTAGGATATAGACCGAACTTAATAACCAATCAACTGCATGTCAATCAAGGTCTGTCAACTCTGGTAGGAAGCACTGATTTAAGTGCTAGCGACCAAGACAATGGAGCAAAAGAGCTATCCTTTATCATTAGCAACCTGATTCATGGTCAATTTACGATATATAACGCCACGGCAAACACAAGCCTTAATACCACCCAATTTACGCAACAGGATATACTGGATAGAAAGGTACAGTTTGTTCATGATGGCTCACGTAATTTGCCTAATTATCTGGTTGCAGTCACGGATAAGAAATCAACAACAAATAATCAAACGGCAAGTATTACCTTTAATTATGCGCCAGAGTTGAATATAACATCCTCATCCCTGATTCTTGACCAAGGTCAAGGAACAACACTGAGTCCGCGAGATATCCACGCCACAGACGTTGAAACATTTGCTGACACGCTGATTATTAGCGCAGATAATGTGACTTACGGTCATTTTGCTTATGCGAGCAATCCAAATATCTCCATTTCTGCATTTCAACAACTGTCATTAACTACAGGAGACGTGCAATTTGTCCAAAATGGTAGCGACAAGACCCCAACTTTTGCGCTGTGCGTTTCTGATGGCATTCTTTACTCTCCATGGCAAACAGCGCAATTTTACTTAAATCACAGGCCACAACTACAAGGCGGCATTGCGGCGCGAAATGTAACCCAGGGCGACGATTTTAATTTTGACATTCCTGAAAGATTATTTAACGACCCCGATGCTAATGACACGTTAACCTATTCTGCCCGTCTAACAGGTGGAGCCCCAATGCCTGTGGGAATCAGTTTTACCGCCCCTAGCCAATTTTCAGGAAACTTCCCAAATACAGGCAGTTTTAATATCGAAATACAAGCAAAAGATAAGCGTGGTTTAACCGCCTCAACAAACTTTATCCTGACTTCCGAAGAATCAAAAGCCGCCTATTATCGGTCACTGTACGGTAGTCTATCTGGAGTAGCCGGTAGTGGCTTTGCGCTAATTGCTTATTTATGGCTACGCAGAAGAATTGCAAATCACCGTCGGGATTTTCCATTTGCTAATGACTTGCGTAAAGTATTGAATTTGGAATATTACGATTTTACACGTTTTGATGGCGATACTTATAAGACCAAAATCAATGATTTCTTGCAACAATTACGATTAGAGCATCATGAATTTTACACACAATTAACCCCTGCAGAACAAAAAAGCTTTGCCGTGTGTGTAGCAGAAATTTTAATGGCACGCGCTCTAATTTCTCGCTCAGGCTATGGCGGAGGTCTATTTGGTGTACTGTGCTGTTTAAATGTGGGTTATCCTTCACAATTGAACATGAAAGCATTTGAAAAGCAAATCGTAGACATTGCTGCAGAAGCGGTTACACATTGGGAAGAGGCCGGCGACAAAGCCCAAACAAAATGGTTCTATCAATCACCCAGCAGACAAGAAAAACTGCACGTATTTTTTTGCTGTGCAAAACCTTCTACCGCTAAAAGGTTCCCACCACCAGGGATTGAACTAGAAAATCTTAAACAACACGAAGGTGCAAGTTCTGCTCTGGAAAGTAAGTCTACACCGAGAAGAAGATCGAGTACTTTTGAAAGTAAGGTGATGTTTTTTATGACAGATACTAATAGACGCATGGAAACGATGGCTAGCAAAGTGGATGCAATGGCTGGGCAAATACATGATCTTGAAGAAAGTAGGCCTTTAATAGAGCAAAACAGACGCTAACTTAAGGACAGGTAAGCCACTGGTTTGACCAATGAGACTCTTAGGCTATGCCTTTTTGTAAATTTCCTGGACTTTTTTCATGATTTGACAAGTCAACGTTACTGTAAATCATAGTGTCATCTTTATGTATTTTTGCTCTTATCCTGGAGATAAATGTATTATTCTCAAACTTCAGGATTAGCATCCCTCGCCAGGTAGAACCCATAAAAGACGTCATGTGGTTTCATGAGTTCAGTAATGAAGTCGTACTAAATATGAAGGAATCTAAGCCATTTTTGATTAACACAAACCTTCTGGAGAACCTTCTTTAGCACCCCAAAGAGATTCAATCTTTGCCAATGTCATTTTATAATCTTCATCATCATGAATAGGTTTTGTCATTTTATTCTACCTCCTCGGCATTTACTCGATCATATTCTTTATACGTTCCAATAAATTTTATGAACATCGCCTGTCTTGGGTAATCCATTGCACAAATAATCCGATAGTCATTACCTTTAACATTAAACACTACCCTATCAGAAACAAAAGACACATTATGCTAAGCCAAGTCAGGAGGATGCAAAATACGATTGCAACTTTTCGAAAATTAAGCGAGGCAATTAATTTTCTCCTTTACATTCAGGTTAGCCATATTATAATATGTAAGAAAATATGGTTAAATTATGCTATACTAGATGATGAAAAGCAATTTTGAGTGGGATGAGAAAAAGATATTGAGAATAAGTTAAAACATAATGTTTCCTTTTATGAAGCTCAACATGCTTTTTTAGATCCTAACCGTCTTATTGCAAAAGATTTAGACCATAGTGAAGATGAAATACGCTACTATTGTTTCGGTAAAGTAGATTATGGAGTTATGACTGTTCGTTTTACACATCGCGGCCATAAAATTCGCATCATTGGAGCAGGATATTGGCGAAAGGGGAGGAAAATTTATGAGCAAGAAAGAGATTAGATACACGGATGAGCATCTCGGGAATGTTGAACTTGTTAACGATTTTTTACCAGCGCCGGATCAATTGGTGTTAAAAGAAGAGACAGTCAAAGTAACACTTGCTTTAACTAAAGATAGCGTTGATTTTTTTAAAAAAATAGCGAAAGAAAAACATACCCATTATCAAACAATGATCAGGGCATTACTTGAGCATTATACTGAGCATTATAGAAATTAATACCTGTGTGTAGCGAAATCTTAATTTCCAAAATCCAGGAGGATTTTACAGCTGTTTTATAGTATAATAGTGGATTTCAATCAATCATTATCGATGGAAAAAACATTGTCGTGGTTTATTTCAATTACCCATGGCCGCCTAAGCATAGGCTAAAATAAAATAAAACGAGACTCTTGTATGGAACAAATTACCCCACGCGTAGACATTGCCTTTAAGAAAATCTTTGGTGTTGAAGAGAATAAGGATTTGTTAATGTTGTTAATTAACGCCATTGTTTCTGAAGAAGACCAGGTCGCGGAAATAACCTTGCTTAACCCTTATAATCCCAAGAACTTTAGAAATGATAAACTATCCATTCTCGACATTAAGGCTCTGGGTCACGATGGCAAGCGCTTTAATATTGAGATTCAGATAAGCGATGAGG
>JACCWN010000057.1 GCA_013697625.1 Legionella sp. | reverse complement strand
GGCGCCATGGGCGCACCATCAGCATCAACTGGCCGCTATGGGCCAATGGCGGTATGCAGGTAGATGACATTGCCAAAAAAATGTTATTTACGACCTTTGGCATGGAATTGCTAGACACTCAAACGGGAATTGATGTTTTTAATAGAATCTTGCAATCCAAACACAGCCAAGTGATGCCCATATATGGAGATCAAAGCCGATTTACCCAAAAGCTTAAGCTACAACAAGCCAAACACCAAGATGTGAGTATTTCTCCTAGCCCAGGTATGAACGAAGCAGATCACAAAAGGCTCTTTGATAGGGTACAAGCTCAGGTGACCCAATGCGTTGCTGGGGTTTCAAAATTGGATGTATCAAAAATTGATTGCAAAGCCAATTTAATTGAATATGGGTTTGATTCAATTGCATTCGCCGAATTATCCAATGATTTGAATATTTATTATCAAGCATCGGTGACTCCGGCACTGTTTTATCAATACCCAACCATTATAGGTATCACAGACTATGTATTGGAACACTGCATGGTTGAGATGAGTCAACACAGCTGCGCTGCACCAGACTCTAACCAGCAGCCATCCCCAGCCCTCCCGGTTCACACCCATGCTGATACTAATAAACTCACGCCCCCAATGACAATGACAGCCAGCATAAAACCTTGCGAGGGCATTGCCATCATTGGTATGGCTGGTATGTTTCCTGGAGCTGCTGATGTGGCTGGGTTTTGGGATAATCTAGTTAATGGTTTTGATGCGATAAGCCCCTTTCCTGAAGAGCGGGTTGAACTAGCTCAAGCCAAACCTTGGATAAATTGGGGTGGATTTATCAAAGACATTGATACATTTGATGCGGACTTTTTTAACATATCCCCGCGAGAAGCAGAGATGATGGATCCCCAGCAGCGAATTTTTCTAATGACCGTATGTAGGAGCATTGAAGATGCAGGCTATTGCATTGATGGATTTTCAGGCAAGCGCTGTTCTTTATTTGCCGGAGTACAGCTACAAGAGTATGGAAAGTTAATCGAGCAGCAGCTGGAGTATGATAGTTATGTGGGAACAGGCAGTGCGCACAGTATTTTAGTCAACCGTGTATCCTACTTATTAAATTTATGTGGCACCAGTGAGGCCATAGATACTGCTTGTTCCAGTTCATTGATAGCCTTGCATAGAGCGGTCCAATCGATAGAAACTGGAGAATGTGAATTAGCCATTGCAGGGGGTGTGAATGGGTTATTCAGTGCAGGTAGTTTTATAGGGTGCGTAAAAGCTGGGATGTTAAGTACAGATGGACGCTGCAAGGCTTTTGATAAATCAGCCAATGGCTATGTCCGAGGAGAAGGCGTTGGCGCACTGGTCCTAAAACCTTTAAGTAAAGCGCAAGCGGATGGGGATCACATTTATGGTGTTATTAAGGGCAGTGCCGTTAATCACGGTGGACAGGTCAATACTTTAACAGCCCCCAATCCGAATGCTCAAGCTGAGGCCATCAAAGTTGCTTATAAAAAAGCTCAAGTAACCCCAGATAGTATCAGTTATATAGAAGCACATGGCACAGGCACATCCTTAGGGGACCCAATAGAAATTAACGGATTAAAGAAAGCTTTCAGTGATTTGGCAAAGGAACATCAGCAAACATTAGGAACACACTATTGTGGCATTGGCTCGGTAAAAACGAACATTGGGCATTTGGAGACAGCGGCAGGGATAGCTGGCGTAATCAAGGTGTTATTGGCTATGCAGCATGAAGTCATACCCTCAAGTTTGCATTGTCAGGAATTAAATCCTTATATTGAATTAGAGAGCAGCCCATTTTACATTACCACAAGTCTTCAAAAATGGACCAGGCTGCAGGATGCGCAAGGTGTAGAGATACCCAGAAGAGCGGGTATCAGTTCATTTGGCTTTGGTGGCTCCAATGCCCATGTGATTATTGAAGAAGGTCCAAAGTCTGCCGCAGTTTCAAGGTCCAAGCCTTATTATTTAATTACTCTATCGGCAAAGACAGCATTGGCCTTTAAAGAAAAGCAGCAAGCATTGTTGACATGGTTAAAAGAAGGCAAAGGGTGCGAAGCAATGTCTTCTATCAGCTACACCTTGAATACGGGTCGCAGTCATTACCCTCATCGTGGAGTCTGGATAGCCGAAGATAGCGCGAGTTTGCAAGAACAACTGAGCTTATCACTAGACCACAAAACCA
>JACCWN010000025.1 GCA_013697625.1 Legionella sp. | reverse complement strand
CCCGTAGGGGGATCAAAATCAAGGGGGACCAGGACGTCCAGGGCCGCCGGAGGCATACTTGTCGCGTTGGCGAGTCGATTTTAGCCATGGATGGCTAAAATCAATCACGAGGTAGCGACACTATCGTGTGATTGGGTTATAATCGAGAGTTATTTCTTGAATGTAATAGAGGTTTTAGATGCCAATTTACGAATATGAGTGCTCAAGTTGTCATCATTATTTTGATTTGATCCAAAAATTTAATGATGCACCCGAGACAGTATGCCCCCAATGTGGTGAAACATCCCTGACAAAACTCATTTCTGCAGCTGGCTTTCAGCTGAAGGGAACAGGGTGGTATGCCACTGATTTTAAAGATAAAAAACCCACTAAAACCTCAGACTCTAAACCTGTGTCTGCCAATAAAGATGCACCTGCCGCAGAGACAAAGGCAACTCCAACAGACACCAAATCTAAAGTAAATCAAGGTGAGGGTTCGTGAATTCTAAGTTAATACGTGGTTATTTACTTGCAGGATTAGTCGTTTGGCTACCCATCTTTGTTACTATAGTAGTAATCAAGTTCCTGGTGGGTTTATTAGATGTAACCTTGTCTTTCATACCCTATTCTTTCCGACCTGAGAACTTGATTGGCCACCATATCCCAGGTCTGGGCCTTTTACTATCCTTGCTGTTGTTATTGATAACAGGATTGGTTGCCACTAATTTTTTAGGACAAAGACTGGTACGGTGGGGGGAGTCTCTACTTTCTAGGATTCCCTTAGTCCGTTCGGTTTATAATGCTGCAAAACAAGTTATGAATGCAATATTATCGACCAACAGTGAAGCCTTTCGTAAGGTTGTTTTGATTGAATATCCACGCAAGGGCGCCTGGAGCCTAGGTTTTCAAACGGGTTCTGTGGCCTCTGAGATCAGTAGTAAAACCAAGGAAGAGATGATTTCCTTATTTATCCCCACAACACCAAATCCAACCTCAGGCTTTTTAGTAATGGTTCCAAAAGCCGAGGTGATAGAATTGGACATGAGTATTGATGAGGCCTTAAAATTTATTATTTCCTTAGGTGTAATGCAATCACATCCTAACGAAGTGTTAATGAAGCATTCAACAATTTATTAGGTGATTTATGCGTACACATTATTGCGCGGCAGTAAAAGATGAAGATTTAAGTAAAGAAGTGGTTGTTTGCGGTTGGGTGCATAATAGGCGGGATCATGGCGGTGTTATTTTTTTAGACATTCGTGATAGTTCCGGCATTTTACAAGTGGTTTATGAGCCTGAGGAAAAGTCCACTTTTTCAATCGCAGAAACTTTACGCAGCGAATTTGTTGTACGCATCACGGGTCTTGTGAGAAAGAGACCCGAGGGCATGATGAATCAGAAGATGGCAACCGGTACTCTGGAGGTATTGGGCAGTTCACTTGAAATATTAAACCAGTCCCCCACACCACCTTTTTTACCTGATGATCACCAAGTGGTCAATGAAGATTTACGATACAAGTACCGATACATTGATCTTCGGCGCAGTGCCATGCAAAAAAAAATCATCTTAAGGCATAAGCTTACGGCTTGTATTCGCAACTATCTTAACGAGCAGCATTTTTTAGACATAGAAACCCCAATGTTAACCAAGGCTACCCCCGAAGGTGCAAGAGATTATTTGGTACCTTCCCGCGTCCATCAAGGACATTTTTATGCTTTACCACAATCGCCGCAGTTGTTTAAACAATTACTCATGATGTCAGGATTTGATAAATATTATCAAATTGTACGTTGTTTCCGTGACGAAGATTTACGTGCTGACAGGCAGCCTGAATTTACACAACTTGATATTGAAATGGCTTTTATCTCCGAAGAAGACATCTTGAAACTCATAGAAGGCTTGTTACAAGTAGTCTTTAAGCAACTTCTTCAGGTTGATCTACCTCAAAAATTACCTAGAATGACTTACGAAGAAGCCATGCGTCGGTTTGGCAGTGATAAGCCTGATTTACGCAATCCCTTAGAGTTGGTGGATGTAGCTGACTTAGTCAAAACCTGTGATTTTAATGTGTTTTCTAGTGCAGCCAATGATGTAAATTCCAGAGTAGTGGCCTTGAAATTACCTAAAGGCTGTGAACTAACTCGTAAAGAGTTGGATGAATACGCCCGCTTTGTCGGTATTTATGGCGCAAAGGGACTGGCTTATATTAAAGTTAATGACATAGATAAGGGCATAGCTGGCCTTCAATCACCCATCATTAAATTTTTACCCGAAGAAGCTGTATATGCTATTTTGCAACGGGTCGATGCTAAAACCGGCGATCTCATCTTCTTTGGCGCAGATAAAAATCAAATTGTAAATGAAGCAATGGGCGCTTTGAGAGTAAAATTGGGCCATGAAAGAAAATTATTGACCGGTGATTGGGCTTTGGTTTGGATCATCGATTGGCCAATGTTTGAAGCAGATCCCCAGACAAATAAACTTATGTCTATGCACCACCCCTTTACCTCACCACAAGATATATCTGTTGAGCATTTACATAACTCACCGCTTAAATCTTTAGCCAAAGCCTATGACATTGTAATCAATGGCTATGAAATTGGGGGGGGGTCTATTCGTATTCACCAACCCCAACTACAACAAGAAGTTTTTAATTTGATTGGTATCAGCGAGACTGAAGCTTGCGACAAATTTGGATTTTTACTAGAGGCCCTACAATTTGGTGCACCTCCACATGGTGGAATTGCATTAGGTATTGACAGATTGGCCATGTTATTGACCGACTCCGCCTCCATTCGTGAGGTGATAGCTTTCCCTAAAACACAAACTGCTTCCTGCCTTTTAACCAATGCACCCTCAGCAACTGGTGCAGCTCAACTTCAAGAATTGGGGATTAAACTTGGTTTCACCAAACCAATCAAATAATATAATACCAGACAAATCTGGGGCAAAGCTCTGGGTTTGTTTTTGTTTTTATATGTTTTGGTTTTTTTTTCTTACTGTTATGGCCACAATGGCTCATGGGGGAAAAGCACAGGATCAGGCCGATAATTTTTTGCAATATTTAAGTCAGGAAAAAAACCACCTTGTTTTAAGTCTCAATGAAATTCAGAATCAAAGTCAACCCATCGATGATGCCGATTTTATAAAGAAAAGGCAAATGATCGATTCTATGTTTATGTTAAATCAAGCTAAGATTACAAGTTTGAATGCTTTTTTAGACAATCAAAATAAGCAACTGCTCTATTACACTCAAAAAATAAAGCTAATACAACAGATGCCCATAATCAACTCAGAAAATACAATACAATCGCGAATTGCAGCTTATACAAAACTTTTGGAAAAAAGTAAAACAAGCATTGAGATGATCAATGATAATTTATCAACTGCCAAAGGGTTCCAAGACATCCTTACCCAACAAAAAAACAGACTAGAACAATGGAATGTTTATTTCCAACTTGAAAAAAAAATAAAAGACATCAAAAATTATAAAGATAGCTTGCACAAGCAGCTTGAGAGTCTTTATCAAAAGAACCCTAAAGAATTAAAAACTAAACAAACTGTTAATTCTATGAGTGATGAAGCCAGTCTTTTAATTAACAATCAAGAGATTGGTTTTGTGCAAAATCAGATCAATGCATTGAATATACAAAAAAAGATCATTAAAGCTCAGATTTCCTTGCTCAAAAATAGCGACCTTGTAACCCTACAGCAGGTGATAACTACCTATACAGAGGCCATCAACCAATACGACAAAATAGTCAGGTCGCTACAAGATACAGCAACAGTGCTTAAGTCAGAAGACGCAATCAATGTATCACCCAGTTTTAGACAATCAGTAGCTGCTCTAAAAAAGAAAATCAACGACCAATTGCAGATCTACAATGCAGCTATCCACACCTGGAGGAATCAATTAGCACAATACCAAAGTCAACATAAAAAAATAACATCCACTCGTCAAAGTTTGGCTGAATACAAAATTAATACATGGCCTCAAATCATCAACAAGTTAGTGGCTATTCCTGGCTTATTTTATAAAACTGCTAAGAGTTTGGTTTTGAGGGTATATGATAGCTATTATTGGCTAGATAAAGTACATACAATACTCTTGACAACAAGTTTGGTCTTGATTTTATTATTTTTCCTAATTTTAAACCAGTTTTTGAAATCTTTAAGTTATAACCAAGAACGCTCCCGCTTGACAGGGTATTTGTATGATGGGATTTTAATTTTAATTCAAAAAAACATCCCCTCTTTTTGTTTACTATCCATGCTCTTAGCAATTTTTTATTATACCAATATTGCCTACGTTCATTATGCTCTATTTTTCAACTTATTTATGATTTGGTTGATTTTTCGGGGACTCATATTAATAGCCCGTCTCACATTATTAGAACGTGTATCAGATTATTCCGGAGAAGATGTCAAACTGTATTATAGAATCAAATGGATGTTGCTTTTTGGTGGCTGGACCGCAGCTTTGATGACCTTTAGCCATATGTTGCCCTTGTCTTTGTTGTTGCAAGATATATTCAATCGTTTATTTATGTTATTTATTTTAACCATTTCTTTGGTTGCTTGGAAAAGTAAATCACTGATTTTAGATTTATTCAAACCAGTATTGAGCTTGAAGAAAAGATATATCAAAAATGCTGTATCAATTTTGGTTATGCTTATACCCGTGACTTTATTAACCACGGCCTTGATTGGGTTGTCAGGTTTTTATGATTTGGCTTGGACCATGAGTCGTTACCAGGCCTACATTTTAGTCATTATAGTTGGGTATATTTTAGCCAGAGGCTTATTATTTGACGCCTTAGAGTTTCTCTCAGAAACTATGATTTCTTCCCTACATAATGGATGGTTGTGGATAGAAGTCTTTTTAAAACCCTTGGATAAAATTTTAAGACTGGCCTTGATTATAAGCAGTATCTTTTTATTATTTGATCTTTTCGGCTGGTTAAATAATTCATTAGTGATGTTAAATTTAAAAAGAATTTCTCAATATCCCATCATTTATATTACCGGTATCCACATTACAGTAGAAAGCTTGATTGAATTTTTGTTTTTAGTTGCACTGTTAATTTGGGCTGCTAAATGGACTCGAGAATTCAGTTACCGCTGGCTTTATGTCAATACTGATGATCCAGGGATTAGAAACAGTTTTTCTGTATTTACTCAATATGCGGTAATTCTCTTAGGGTGTTATGTCACTTTGCGGGTATTGGGGCTTGATTTTAGTGGTATGTCCATGATCCTGGGCGGATTGGCAGTGGGTATGGGTTTTGGCTTAAAAGATTTTGCTAATAACATCGTAGGTGGCATCATGTTACTCATAGAAAGACCAGTGAGAGAAGGTGATTTGATCTCTATTGGAACATTTGAAGGCATGGTCGCTCATATTGGTATACGATCTATGCGTGTATCCACCTGGGATAATACTGAAGTTCTAGTGCCAAATGCAGAAACCTTCAACAAATCATTCATCAATTGGACTCATCAAAATGGTATCATCCGTACCATTGTTCCTATTAAGGTCAGTCGTGAAGATGATCCCATAAAGGTGCAACAATTGATTTTAGATGTACTTGCCATCATTCCTGAAATAGTTGCAGATCCCCCCGTGGAGGTCTATCTTAAAAAAATTGATGAAGCATTGATTGAGTTTGAAGTAAGATATTTTATAGACGTGCACCAAACTACGCGGTTTGCAGTGCAATCAAAGGTTTTATTTGCAATCACTGCACAGTTCAAAGCAGCTGGCGTACGTCATCCAGTAGCGCCCATTGCGGTAGAATTTAAAGAGGGACATGGTGATTTCTTTACACCTTCAAACCGTACCAAAGACTAAAGCTGAGTTAATCCAGCGTTGTCTACAGATGGAAGGCTATAGTTTTGCTCAGTTAAGTCAAGCAATTGGGGTTCTTATTCCTGCAGAATCAAATCAACGCAAGGGGTGGGTTGGGCAAGCTATAGAACGTTTTTTAGGCGCTGATGCCAGCAATCAAGCCAAGCCAGATTTTCAATTCTTAAACATTGAACTCAAAACCATACCCTTAGGGCAGGCAGGTAGACCCGCTGAGTCCACCTTTATCACATCCATTCCTTTATTAACCATTCATCAAGAAACATGGAAGTCTTCACAATGTTACTCGAAATTAAAACAAATCTTATGGATTCCTGTTGAGGGTGACAGAGACATTCCTTATCAACATCGACGAATTGGCCGTGGTTTGTTATGGTCCCCAAGCGCTTCTCAAGAGTCTGTGTTAGAAGAGGATTGGAATTATTTGACCCTGCTCATCAGCACCGGCCAACTTGAATCATTGGATGCACGCACCGGTGAATATTTACAAGTTAGACCAAAGGCTGCCAATGGTAAAGCTTTATGTTATGGATTTGATATACAAGGTAATAAAATCAAAACCTTACCCAGGGGATTTTACTTGCGCAGTAACTTCACAGCTCAGATCATCAGCAGCTATACTTGAAGCTATTACTTTCTCTTTAAGCTCGCGCCTTAAAATTTTACCTACATTTGATTTTGGAAGTTCATTATAAAATTCTACAATTTTAGGAACTTTATAAGCGGTTAAATGCTCTTTGCAATGAGCAATGATTTGCGCTGTTGTCAAGGCAGGGTCTTTTTTCACAATACAAGCCTTTACCCGTTCAGTTGAGTCTTGATCCAAAACACCAATAACACCTACTTCTAATACGCCTGGGTGCATACCAATTACTTGTTCAACTTCATTGGGGTACACATTAAAGCCTGAAACCACAATCATGTCTTTTTTTCTATCTACTAAAAAAATAAAACCCTTTTCATCCATGCGTACTATGTCACCGGTTTTCAAAAATCCATCTTTTGTAAAGGTTAGGGCGGTTTCATTGGGCCTATGCCAATATCCTGGCATCACCTGTGGACCTTTCACACATAATTCACCCGTTGAGCCAATAGGTACGTTTTTGTCCTCATCATCTCTAATGCGAACATCTGTGGAGGGCAAAGGCAATCCTATGCTGCCATTATACCCATCCAAATACATAGGATTGATGGTCACAGCAGGGCTTGTTTCTGTAAGGCCATAAGCTTCTAGGATCCTTGAATGGGTAACGGCTGCCCATTTCATTGCGATGTTTTTTTGCAGTGCCATGCCGCCTGAGAGTGCTAATTTAAGAGAATTGAAGTCAATGGTATTAAATCGTGGGTGATTTAATAGCAAATTAAACAAGGTATTTACGCCGGTAAAAGCTGTGAAACCTGAATGTTTGATTTCTTTTATAAACTTATCTACATCCCGCGGATTGGTGATAAGTATATTTTTGGCTCCAGCTTTTAGAAAAGTCAGACAATTGGCTGTTAGTGAGAAGATATGGTACAAGGGTAAGGCGGTTACCACAATGTCTTGCTCGCTGATGCCCAGAGGAGAGATCCAAGCATAGGCTTGTAAGACATTAGATAAGATATTTCCATGTGTTAAAATAGCCCCTTTGGCAACGCCTGTTGTACCTCCGGTATATTGAAGAAATGCGATGTCTTGATGCATGAGTGTTATTGGATGTAGAACAGACTGCTTTCCTTCAAGTAAGGCATAACTAAAATCAACAGTATGGGCAATGGAATAGGGCTTGACCATTTTTTTTATGTGCTTAACTGTAAAGTTCACTAGTAACTTTTTGAATGGAGAGAACAAATCGCCCACTTGTGTCACGATGATGTGTTTAAGGTTAGGAACAGATGGGAGTGCTTTTTCAAGGGTTTTTGCAAAATTTGCAAGTACCACAATGGCCTGAGCCCCGGAATCATCCATCTGATGGATAACTTCATCACTGGTATACAGAGGGTTGGTATTCACAACGATGTAGCCTGCACGTAAAATCGCAAATAAAACCACTGGATATTGTAGAATATTGGGCATCATAATCGCAATGCGTGCGCCTTTTTCTAAGCCCAGTTGTTGTAAATAGGCTGCGAAATCACGGCTTAAATGATTTAATTTTGCATAGGATATGTCACTGCCCATGTTGGAATATGCTATTCGTTGGGAGTGACGATTGCATGATTCTGTAAATAGGTCGACTAAGGATACATACTGACTTGAGTCAATTTCATGTGGCACGCCTTCCTGATATTGTTCAAACCATCGTTTATCCACTTTAACATCCTTCTGTTATTAATTTCCGCGTGGTAGTATAAACAAAAATATCAGTTATGGGTATCATCCATATGAGTGAAAATGCCACAAGGTCTCAGTCCTTTAAATTAAAGGGTAGACTTTATACACTTACAGTTCTGCAAATATTAGATACAGACAAGGAATTATTTTCAAATCAATGTGCGCAAACGGTAGAGCAGGCTCCAAACTTATTCCGACAAACGCCGGTGGTCTTTGATTTGTCTTTTGTAGGGCAACATGAAGTAGACTTACACACACTGTGCCAAATAGCAAACATGCATGGAATGATTCCTATCGCTATTCAAGGTGGCAATTCATTTTTAGAAACAATAGCATACCAGCAAGGACTAGCTGTTCTCAACGCTTCTTCAACCCAAGATAGAGTCATCATTGAGTCAGTCACTGAACCCCATGTTGCGGCTGTAAAAACAAAATTAATATCAACACCTGTGCGTTCGGGTCAGCAAGTAGTTGCCAAAGCTGCAGATTTAATAATCACCTCAACCGTAAGTCATGGCGCAGAGTTATTAGCAGATGGGTCCATTCATGTGTATGGCGCCTTGAGAGGACGGGCCTTGGCGGGAATGTCTGGAGATAAACAGGCACGTATTTTTTGTCAATCCTTAGAAGCTGAGTTGGTTTCTATTGCTGGATTTTATAAATTAAGTGATGCAATAGAACCCATGCAGGGCCCTTGTCAAATTTATTTACTAGATGAGCATATTCATATTGAGCCTTTATGAATGACCTTGTGTTTATTTCAGATTTACACTTACATCCCAAAGACAAGGACCTGCAATCTAAGTTTGATGCATTTATAGAATGGGCTAAAATTTCCACTAAAAAAGTGTACATCTTAGGCGATTTTTTTCATGTTTGGGTAGGTGATGATGCTATAGATGATTGGAGTCATGGTATTGCCAACCAACTTCAAAGTCTTAAAAGCGTAGGTGTTTGTGTTTTTTTTATGCCTGGCAATCGAGATTTTTTATTAAACCAGACCTTTGCAAAGCTTGCTGGCTGGGAAGTTTTACGAGAACCTACCCACCTAAAGCTTGGTGGGGAGGATGTATTGCTGATGCATGGAGATGGATATTGTACCTTGGACAAAAACCACCAACGATTTCGAAAATTAACAAGAAATCCCGTGTTTACCTGGATGTTTTCCTGTTTACCTTTGTCCTATCGTATAGGATTGGCGAATAAAGTTCGAAAGCTCAGCATGGCTCAAACCAAGCCCCCCGAACAGATGGATGTGGTAGCCAGTACCGTGGTAAATCATATGTTTCATGAAAAGGTGAGTTTACTGATTCATGGACATACGCATAAACCTGGAATTAGCCATTATTCCTTTAAAAATATAAACATGCGTCGTTATGTTTTAAGTGACTGGGATGACAAGCCACAAATATTGAGTTATAATAGCTCAAAGGGTTTGTATTTTGATTTTTTATGATGTTTCGGGAGTGTTGTAATGCCAGACTTAGAGTTTAAATTATCACCAGAAGATTACAAAAATTATCAAAAGGAAGTTGAAAATTTAGTAAAACACAATTATCGAATTCAATATGAAAAAATGCAACATGAACAGGATATTGTTAATAAAGAAAGACACGATCTTGAAAGATCTAAGGCCGTAGATACATCAGTTCAAAACAACATGGCCAAAAACCAAAGAGGGGAGATGGTCAGCCGTGATGAAGTAATGATGGAAGCTGCGGAGGAATCCTTAAGTGCAAAAGGGCAGACGACTTACCAGGATGCTAAATATTTTATATCCAGCATGGTTGCTGATTATTATTTATTGGTGAAGGCCCTTCATTACTCAATGAGACAGCTTTCTCCCGAGGAGCAATCTACATTACCAGGTGCTGCGATCTTTAGAGAACTCAAACATCAATTCCTCCGTGGTTTAGAAAGTAGTGTGCGAGATCTTAGAATTTTAACAAATTTTCCACCTGAGGTTGTGTTGCCTATGCTACGACACTTGGTGGAGTTTGATGATGGAAAAGTACATGTGGCAGAGTTCGCACTCGACCCTTCTGATAAAATTAATAACCAAATCCGACAAAACAGTATGGATGCGAGTATGGCTAGCCGAAATCAAAGTCATATGCGCATGGTTTCAATTTGGCTTAAGGGGTGGGGTGTTGATGCTGAGTTTCATCCGGCTACCAATAAATTTGATTGCACGAAAGATGGTATACCTTTAAGTGCTGAACAATTTAATGAAATGAAACACGATCCTGTTAATGGTTTAAGTAAAATGTTAGAACGCCATTGTGCTGGTTTGGAATTCAGCGAACAAAATGCCCCAGAAAACGCCCCTAGACCTTAATTAGTCGCTGGCGCAAAACTCATTTTGTTACTTAGTTCGACCTCCCGCGGTCAAGTCTCGGTAGGTTGGGACTGCGTAAAAATAAATTACGCGGCCAAGGACTAATTAAAGTATTTAGCTCGGCTTGTTGGTATAGTATTATTTAATCTCAGGTGAGGCATGAATTCAAATCAAAAGGATGTGGAGGGGGAGCAATGGTTATCCACCTATGGCTTAATAACCATTGAACGGATTCTTGGTAGATACCAGATTCGGTTATCACCGGATAAGCTTTCATCTGTTATTAAAAATCCTAATAGCTTTTATAACATCATTTTGCAAATACCCTTAAAACTTGTGCTCACAGGCATTGTTCTGCAGCAGGCCTTTGACTACTATGTTTATGCTCAAAAATTACATATTGATTATTTGTTATCTAGCGACAGTGTTATCCAAGAAGAATCACCTGGTGAATATACGCGTGAATCCTTAGAAGAAGAAAGGCTCAAATTACAAACCTTTGGAGAAGATTTTCAACAATTGAAGATAACCCAAAATGTTTTAATTGCCCACACACAAGCCGCTTTAATAGAGCTTGCCAAACTTTGGAAAACACAATTAAACAAAGCCATTCATAGCATGCATAAGTATTTAAGAAATGCAGGTTTTGATACGCATATTGCCTTGGTGACCGTGGCTTTGGAACATGCCTTGATTCATAGTGATCTAAAAACAACTCAAATAAATTCTCAAAGATATTTGTTCATTGATAAACTCAATGAGCTATTAAAAATTTCTATAACCCATGAGGTTAAAGAAAATATCCTTAATGAGCTGAGCAGTTTAATCCAATTTTCAATCAATTTAGAGGAAGAACTCAGTGATTTTTCAGCACAAACAAAAGAGTTAAACGAATCAGCGCGCTATTATCGCAATCTCATGCATGATGCTATTCTTACCGCTGTGGAGTTACTTAAGTTATTACCCGAATATAAGATCAATCAAGAGCAAGATCTGATTAATAAAGAAATTCTATATTTCGATAAAACGCTAGGTGGAAGTTAAGGTGATTTCATCACATCATTGTATTGACCAAGACTGTGGGGTTACCACAGCCTAATACCGTGTTGAACAAAAAAAAACCTGTATTAGCGAAGCGTAATACAGGTTTCACTTTAGCCATCTTCTAAATATATATTAGCCACTCACACAGGTTTCATGTATAATACGCACATTTTAATTAAACCAAATGGAGAACAAAATGGCTAAAGAACGAACCTTATCTATTATTAAACCCGATGCGGTAGCAAAACAGGTTATTGGCCAAATTTATAGCCGATTTGAGCAAGCAGGGCTCACGCCTATCGCAGCGAAAATGACCCAATTGTCTCGTGAAAATGCTGAAAAATTTTATGAAATCCACAGAGCACGTCCTTTTTTTAAAGATTTAGTAGATTTTATGATATCTGGTCCTGTCATGATTCAAGTCTTACAAGGTGACAATGCTGTTGCTAAACATAGAGATTTGATGGGTGCTACTAATCCTAAAGAAGCTGCTGCTGGTACCATTCGTGCAGATTTTGCTGACAGTATTGATGCAAATGCAGTTCATGGTTCAGATAGCATAGAAAACGCTGCAGTTGAAATTGCTTTTTTCTTTGAACCAACCGATTTGTGTGATCGATAGTTACCGATTTGGAGTTGGGTATGTCAAGCCAAAAAGTTAATCTTTTAGATTATAATTATCCTAAAATGCGTGAATTGTTAAGCCAGTGGGGTGAAAAACCCTTTCGTGCTCAACAAATTCTTCAGTGGATTCATCAAACAGGCCTCATTGATTTTACCCAAATGACCAATCTTGGCAAACCCTTAAGAGAAAAACTGTCTCGTTTATCAGAGGTTGCGCTTCCTGAAATTGTAAGCTGCCAAAAATCTAAAGACGGCACGCACAAATGGTTGCTTAAATTAAATTGCGGCAATTGCATTGAAACCGTGTACATTCCTGAGCGTAACCGTGGTACTTTGTGCGTTTCTTCCCAGGTGGGCTGTGGACTAAATTGCTCTTTTTGCTCCACCGCTAAGCAGGGTTTCAATAGAAACCTAAGCACCGGAGAAATCATAGGCCAAGTGTGGGTAGCGGTCAGAGAGCTGTCCTTAACTCAAGGGTGCCATGATAGAAAAGTTACAAATGTTGTCATGATGGGCATGGGCGAGCCGCTTCTTAATTTTGAGAATGTAGTTACCGCAATGAGTCTTATGATGGATGATTTTGCTTATGGTTTATCCAAACGTCGGGTCACCTTAAGCACTTCTGGTGTCTTACCTGAATTAGAGCGGCTAAAAGTTGAGAGTCCAGTTGCTTTAGCTGTGTCTTTACATGCACCCACCGACGCACTACGGAATGTGCTGGTACCCATCAATAAAAAATATCCTTTATCTCAATTAATGGCTTTATGTAAAAAGTATTTTCAAGATGAACCACGCAGAAAGGTTACCTTTGAATACGTCATGCTAAAAGGGATCAATGATCAACCTGAGCATGCCGAACAATTGGTAGAACTATTACAAGACGTACCCTGCAAGGTAAACTTAATACCATTTAATCCCTTTCCAATGACCGAATATGAGCGTTCATCTTGGGACACCATTGAATCATTCAGAACCTACCTTGATAAGCACAAGATAAATGCCATTACTCGTAAAACCCGCGGTGATGACATTGATGCTGCCTGTGGTCAATTGGCTGGCGAAGTACTAGATAGAACAAGTAGATCGCAAAGATGGCAAAAGCTTCATTTTGTAAGTCAAAAATAAGCCTCAAACGAATAAGACTCCCTAAATCTGTGGACATCCCTCCGCACGAACTGTTCAGTGAGAATAAGGCTTTCTTCTCGTTCTTATCCAGAACTCAGGCTAACTTAAGGGCAGTAGGTATGGATAAACTAAAGCCTAGCATTTTAAAGTATCTTGGGTATAATGCTGGATTAAATCCATAGTATAGTTATAAACGTGTTTAAAGGTGTATTGGTTTTTATCTTGATGGTTTGTATGCAAGCTTGTAGTCTGAATCCAGAATTGCAATCTGATCAAAAGACAAATTTAAATCAAGCTGCAGCCTATAATACACAATTAGGATTGAGTTATTTAAAACAAGGGTCCAGGCCTCGGGCAAAAAAGAAATTATTGTTGGCTTTAAAGCAATCACCACACTCTCCTGATGTGAATGCGGCTATGGCATATTATTTTGAACAAACCCATGAGTTGGATCAAGCGAAAAAATATTATCTAAAAGCCCTGTCTCTATCTGATCAAGATGGTGCCCAACTCAATAATTATGGCGCTTTCTTATGTCGACAGGCACAATATAAACAATCAGAGGCTTACTTTTTAAAAGCTATTAAAGACGAGCAATATTTACATACATCCGCAGCGTATGAAAATGCGGGATTATGTGCTTTAGCAAGTCCAGATTACAAAAAAGCCAGACTTTATTTTAAAGCGGCTTTGAATCAAGATCCTACCAGAAATGGATCTCTTTACGAGTTGGTTAAATTAGAAAACCAGTTGGGTAATTCCTCTGAAGCAGTAAGGCTTCTTAAAAAATTCCCAAAATTAGTATTAAATGATGGAGCATTTTTAACTCTAGCTAAGAAAATAGCAAAAAAAACGGACGATGACGTTTTTTTAAAATCGCTGGAAAAAAATGCTGTCACCTAGTAATCATAGTGGAGTAAGAAATGAACACCTCAACTACAATGGATGAGCTCAATCAAGCTGAAAAAGAAAATCCTGGCAAGCAATTAGCTACGCTTCGTCAGCAAAAAGGATACACTACAGAGTATGTGGCTAATAAGTTGCATTTACGTGTTCGCATCATTGAATTGCTTGAAAACTCAGACTATCAATTATTACCAGAACCAGTTTTCATAAAAGGGTATTTGCGTGCTTATGCAAAATTATTAGGCGTTTGTCCAGAGCCCTTTGTTGCCTTATTTAACAGTCAATATGATTTTGAAAATAAACCAGAAAGAGCATTATGGCAAAGTAGAAGAGAAACTCATAAAGCAGAATATATGATTCGTTGGTTTACCATTGTTTTCGCAATAGGTGTTATGATTGCTGTGGGCATATGGTGGCATAAAAACAGAGACATACAAAGTACTTATTCAAATAAAGACAATACCACTGAATTGGCTTTGGACCAAGTGACAGAAATTCCCCCCACGGACTTATCAACCATAGAAACCCTACTTTCACCTGAGGCACACATGTCTTTAATGGGGAAAAAGGATGTCTGAACGAATTCAAGCAATTCGTGGCATGAATGATGTGTTACCCGAAACATCCTTAAAATGGCAACATTCAGAAAGAGTTATCATGGAATGTGTGCGGACTTATGGGTATCAAGAAATACGGTTTCCCATCATCGAAAGTACACAACTATTTAAACGTACGGTGGGTGAAGTTACAGACATAGTCGAAAAAGAAATGTATACCTTCGATGATCTCAATGGTGACAGTATTAGCCTTAGACCTGAAGGCACAGCAGGTTGTGTAAGGGCCTGCTTAGAGCATGGACTACTATACAATCAACAACAAAAATTGTGGTATATGGGCCCTATGTTTCGCCATGAAAGGCCACAAAAGGGTAGGTACAGACAGTTTACTCAATTTGGTATCGAAGCCTTTGGCTTTTCAGGTTCATCCATTGAATTGGAATTAATCCTCTTGTGTATAAAATTATGGCAGCAACTTGGCATTGCCGATAGCCTTAAGTTGCAAATCAACACCTTGGGTGAGCTTTCAGAACGACAACATTATAAAGCGCAATTGGTGGATTATTTTAAGAATCATGTTGATTTACTGGATGAAGATTCAAAAAAGCGCTTACATAAAAATCCCCTAAGGATCCTTGACAGTAAAAATACAGAAATGAAAGAGCTCATAGCTAATGCACCTAAACTTATTGACGCTTTAAGTGATACAAGCCGTGCTCGCTTTAAGTCCCTATGTGATGGTCTGGATGCCTTGAATATTTCATACAGTATCAATCCGCTCTTGGTTAGAGGTTTAGATTATTATGGGCACCTCGTCTTCGAATGGGTCACAGATCAATTAGGTAGTCAGGCTACAATTTGCGCTGGTGGTCGTTATGACATTTTAGTTGAACAACTTGGGGGGTCTTCTACACCTGCTATAGGTTTTGCTATGGGAATTGAGCGCTTGATGTTGTTAATGCAAGAACATCAACCAGTTTCAAAGGCTTTGTCTTTGTATATCATTGTTGCCAATGAAGCAGCTCACATAGAGGCTCTTAAGCTTGCGGAATCTATTCGAAAGACTTACCCTAGCATGGAAATCAGCATGAATCATGCTGGGGGTAGTTTTAAAAGTCAATTTAAAAAAGCGGATAAAAGTGGGGCAAGGTTAGCACTTATTTTAGGTGAAGAGGAAATAGAAAAACAGCAAATCAGTATAAAAGATTTGCGAAAAGAAGCACAGCAAATTACCTTAGAGCAAAGTAAACTCAACCAATTTTTACATGATTATTCAGTGTGCTAGCAGGAGAGCAATAATGTCAGTGTATATGACGGAAGAAGAACAATTAGAAGCCATTAAAAAATGGTGGCAGCGGTATGGAAACATAGTCACAGTATGTATTTCTATAGTTTTGTTAGGTGTGGCGGCCTATAGGTATTACAATTGGCATCATGACAAATTAAGGCAGCAAGCTTCAACCACCTATGAAAGAATGATGAATGAGTTTTCTAATTCAAACATCAAACTGGTGCGCTCTTATGCCGATGATCTCATAAAAAATTATGACCATACAGTGTATGCAGATGCCGCGCATATGACTTTGGCTAAAATTTTTATAACTAAAGACAAATTAGAAAATGCTCGGGACGAATTAGAAGCAGTGGCCTCTAAAAGTAGCATGAGTTCGCTAAAACAAATTGCTAAAATTCGTATCGCGCGGATATTAGCTAATAATGAATCTTACAAAGATGCACTCAAAGAATTAAGTCAGATAGATGATGAAACTTTCTTACCAGTCATCAACGAATTAAAAGGGGATATTTATGGCGCTCAAGGCCAATATAAAGAGGCAATAGGAGCCTACCGTTTGGCTATGAATGAAGTAAAAATCAAAGGAATGGGTAATTTATTTTTAGAAATGAAAACCAATGAGGTGGTCGTTAAAACCCAGTCTAAACTGCCCTTTGACAAAGTTCAACCTGCTTAAGCTGTGACATAATTACTTTAAGGCCTGTTATGAAATTTAGATTATTGATTATATTGCTGTACACAATGATACAAGGATGCACCACTGTTGATGATTTTTTACTTGGAAAAGACAATACCAACAAGCCTCGGGAATTGAAACAGATACAGTCCAAGGTCAACATATCACAAAACTGGGCTGTGGCCGTAGGCAAACCACATCAAAGCAATGACTACTTAAAGCTTAAACCGCTTGTTGTGAAAGATGTGATTTACACTGCAGAGGCTAATGGGCTGGTTCAAGCACAGATGAAAAAAGATGGCCAATTAAAATGGTCCCATCAATTAAAACATGGCATCGTCAGTGGCCCTTCTATTAAAGAAGGATTGGTGGCACTTGGCACCAATGCAGCCACCCTCGTTGTTCTGAATCAAGCAGATGGCACAGTACGTTGGCAGTCTAAAATATTTGGGGAAATGTTATCACCTCCAGCCATAGCCCAGGGTAAAGTGATTGCAAAAACCATAGATGGTAAGGTGTTTGCATTTGATGCCACCACGGGTAAGCAATTGTGGGTGGCAAATCACGGTGCTCCCTCCTTGGTACTAAAAGCAAGTTCCTCTCCAGTAGTTCTTGGCAATCTGGTGCTGATTGGCTTTTCAGATGGAAAATTAGAGGCCTTGAACTTAGAAACAGGTCAAACAGTTTGGCAACGAAGCATAGCTTATGCTTCAGGTTCCAGTGATGTTGAGCGATTGGTTGATATTGATTCTGACCCCATCGTTAAAGACAACATAGCCTATTTGGCGAGTTATCAGGGATACATTGGCGCCTTATCATTGGCAGATGGCCAATTTCTTTGGAGAAAACCTGCTTCTGTCTATAAAAATATGGTTCTTCATTCAAATACTTTATATCTTACTGACAGTAATGACATATTATGGTCACTGAATGCTCATAGCGGACAGGTCAACTGGAAACAATCAGCCTTGAAGGCACGCGGTCTTACGGAGCCCGTATTGATGGGAACACGGTTGGTGGTTGGGGATAAAACAGGGTATTTACATATTGTCAGTGTACAAACTGGCAAATTATTAGGCCGTACCCAGCTTTCAAGTAGTGTGAGCATCTCACCAACTGCTGTTGGCAGTCATGTGTATGTGCTCACTGATAATGGCATGCTTAACCAATTGTCTGTGAGCTAGCCATGATTCCAGTGTTTGCTTTGGTTGGACGCCCCAATGTGGGTAAGTCAACTTTATTTAATAGAATTACCAAAACACAAGATGCCTTGGTTGCTGATTTCCCAGGCTTGACTCGGGACAGGCAATACGGGGAGGCTCTGTTTGATAATAAGGCTTTTATTGTTGTAGACACCGGTGGTATTGGTGTGGAAGACATCGCTGTTGATAAATTGATGTCTAAACAATCAACCATTGCCATCAGTGAAGCTGATGCTGTGCTCTTCGTTGTGGATGGGCGCGCGGGTTTAACTGGAGTCGACAGCAACATTGCCAAACATCTTAGAAGATTAAACAAACAAGTCTATCTTTTGATCAATAAAACAGAAGGTATGGATGAGGACATCGTTTCTTCTGATTTTCAATCTCTAGCCATACCCAAGATGTACCCTATTTCGGCAACGCATGGTCAGGGCATCAGTGATTTGCTTGAAAACCTCTTAGCCCCTTTTCCTGTAGTTGAGGAAGGAGATCATGGAGATAAGGCCATTAAGATTGCATTTGCAGGCCGACCAAATGTGGGCAAATCAACTTTGATCAACCGAATTTTAGGTGAAGAACGGGTAGTGGTGTACGACTTGCCAGGCACTACCCGGGACAGTATTTCCATCCCCTTTGAACGCGACGACAAACAATACATCCTTATTGATACAGCAGGTATTCGCAGGAAATCTCGTGTGGATGAGAAAGTTGAAAAATTTTCCATTATAAAAACCCTTCAAGCAATCAAAGAATCTAATGTGTGCCTGCAACTCTTGGATGCCACTGAAGGTATCACAGATCAGGATATGAATTTGTTGGGCTTTATCATTGAATCTGGTAAGGCATTGGTTATTGTTTTCAATAAATGGGATGGTTTGGAAGCTGAGCATAAAGAGCATGTTAAGGATGAATTGTCTAGAAGACTGCGGTTTGCGAACTTTGCCAAAGTTAGATACATTTCAGCCTTACATGGTAGCGGTGTGGGTAGTTTGTTTAAAGACATCGATGAAGCCTATGCTTCGGCTGTAAAAACTTTTTCTACACCAAGCCTTACCCGTCTCTTAGAAGACATCAGTACCAAGCACCCCCCACCCTGCGTCAATGGCCGGCGCATTAAACTAAGATATGCCCATATTGGTGGTCATAATCCGCCCATCGTCGTCATTCATGGAAATCAATTAGATGACTTGCCAGAAAGCTATAAACGCTATTTGACTAATGAGTTCATCCACCATTTGGCTCTTGTTGGGACTCCCTTGAAAATTGCATTCAAAAACAGCAGTAATCCTTATGCGCATAAGAAGAACAAATTGTCCGAGCGACAAGTTAATAAAAAGAAACGAATGTTGAATTGGATTAAAAAGAAGAAAAAATAAATAACCATGCAACAATAGCCTCTACATCTACAGACAGCCTACTTTTCCTCGCTTTTTTGAGCGAGGTATTCAAAAAAGTAAGTTCATATTCTAGATAGAACATTCTTTTATAAAACCTACCACTACTGACCGACCTTCACTTAAAAGCACATTGTATGTTCGACAGGCGGCCCCTATGGACATGCATTCTATACCTATCCCTTTATTGGTTAAATATTGGATAATTTCTATGGGGGGAAAGCACCCTGTCTGCGTATGGCCGATTATAATAACTTCAGGATTTAAACCCATTATTAATTCAAGAAAGGGCATATCTATGTCTTGTATTTTTTTTATTGTTAGATCAGAGATGATTTCTTCTCGAGAAACAATTAAACTCTCCTCATAACTGATGGAATTTATTTTAATACTTCTATCACTATAGGCTTGAATACTGTTGGCCTCAGACACTTCTAAGTTGATATGCATAGATAAAGACTCCAAGTTTTTTGACTTAGTCGCAGCAGGTAATGACTTTTACCCAGTCCCGTCCCGCCGGCTTGTCCGCGGGACGTAGAACTAAAGGGAAAAATGAGTTTCGCCCCGCGACGACTTAAGTATAACCCCAAGGGACATCAAAATGCACTATTTGAAACCCAGAGGCGGGGCTAAATATACTTTTTGAAACCCTGAGGTGGGGCAAAATCATACATTGATTAACTAACTGTCGTCATTGCGAACGTAGTGAAGCAACCCAGATATGGCATGTTAAAATTCAGTTCTGCTTCACTGCCTTCGAAATGACGGTAAATTGTATTGAAATTAACATTGGTTTGGCCTGACCCTAGAGGCCAATGTAATTAAGTTAAGGATTTTTTTGGTAAATTTACCACAATCTGTTCGGGATGAGGAGGCGTTTACGCCGTCTCGAAGCCTATCCACCAAGGCTTCGAGACGAGGCTTGCGCCTCTCCTTAGCCGAACGGATTGGGGGTAAATCCTTAACTTATTGGCAGTTGATCCTAAAGGCTAGGGGCATTGCTTAATAATGCTTTTCCAAGTTTAAAAAGGTTTTTAAAATGATTGTGGTCATAGATTCTGTTTGTTTACCTGGTTCTGAAATCAACCAATCCTCGCAAGAAGAGGTGCTTTTAAATTTTCTAACAGCACTTGGGTATGATCCCCTAGATCCCCCCTTAGGAGATCTGCTTAGGCGGTATCATCACCTTGAAGGGGATTGGCTGATTGTAAGCCCTGTGTATTGGGAAGCCAGTCATAATGATGCGCAAATCCTTGCAACTGGTAAGGCTTTACAATGGACTGAAATACAGGCAAGAGACAGTTATCAGTTATTTGAACAATTTGTAGCTGCAGATGGTATGACCTTGCATTATCACAGTTCTGATTGTTGGCTTCTAAGGATAGATAATAAACCCTCTATTAAATCTAAACCTGTCAAAGTAGTCATGAAACGTTCTATGATGAATGAATTACAAGGACTTGATGTGTCTATGTATTGGCAGAAATTCATAACCGAGAGTCAAATGTTTTTCTCCTCCCAAAGTATGTCACCCTTGGTTAACGGAATTTGGCCTTGGGGCGCCTCCAAACTTCAATCGAAGGCACTTGTAGTTTGCGTGGATGAGGCACTATATTCCGTGGCTTGCAATAGCCAAACAGAGGTATCATTGTATAAATCAAGTGTATTACTTAAAAATTATCAGCTGCTGCTGTTAGAAAGTTTGAATAATTTAAGCCCTAACCATCAACAGCAATTAAAAAAAATGCCCATCACCTGGTACTGGAATGATAAGACGTATACCGATAGGCCCAACTATTTGATTCGTCTTTGGAGACATTTAATTCATGCGCATTAAACAACGACTTATACCTAGTTATGAATCTAACTTACCCAATGTGCCTGATATTTTAAAGCGTATTTATCTGGCGCGGGGGATTATAGACGAATCTGAATTAGACAAACAATTGCAAACCTTGCTGCCATTTTATTCTCTAAAAGGCATACAAGAAGCTTCGGTTCGGTTGGAAACAGCCCTGCGACAGCAACAACGAATTCTTATAATAGGCGATTTTGATGCAGATGGTGCTACCTCCACGGCGGTTGCGGTAACGGCTCTAAGAGCAATGGGCGCCCAATTTGTTGATTATTTGGTTCCAAACCGATTTGAATTTGGCTATGGACTTACTCCTGCCATCGTTGAGGTGGCAAGTCAATGGAAACCAGATTTAATCATCACAGTTGATAATGGGATTGCTAGTTTTGAGGGTGTGGAAACAGCGAATCAATACGGGATAGATGTCTTAATAACAGATCATCACTTACCGGCTCAAACACTTCCTAATGCCTGTGTTATAGTCAATCCAAACCAACCTGGATGTGAATTCCCAAGTAAATCAATTGCCGGGGTAGGGGTTATTTTTTATGTTATGTTAGCCTTACGCCGACATTTAACACTCAATCATTGGTTTAGTGACATGAACATAGCTGAACCCAACATGGCCCATTTCCTTGATTTGGTTGCCTTAGGTACTGTGGCAGATGTGGTAGGTCTTGATCAAAACAATAGAATTTTAGTTAATCAAGGTCTTGCAAGAATTCGAAAAGGACTGTGTTGCCCGGGTATCAAAGCTTTAATAGAGGTGTCAGGACGAGATTGTGCAAGATTAAGAGAATCAGATTTAGGATTTTCAATGGCTCCCCGTTTGAATGCAGCAGGGCGCTTAGATGATATGGCCTTAGGTATTGAATGCTTAATTACGCCTGATTTAGAACAGGCTCGAAACTATTGTCTTCAGTTGGATGAATTGAATCAAGAAAGAAAACAAATAGAAAGCGAAATGAAAGAACAAGCAATGTTCGTTTTGGATAAACTGTTTTTAAGTACTGATAAAAGTACCTTGTTACCCGTAGTGCTTTGTATGTATGATAAATCATGGCATCAAGGTGTGATTGGTATATTGGCAGGCCGTTTGAAAGAACGTTACCACCGTCCTGTCATTGCCTTTGCTGCAGTCAGTGGTGAGGAGTTGAAAGCATCGGCCCGCTCTATCTTGGGTTTAAACATTCGCGATGTGTTAGCGGCAGTGGACAAGGACAATCCAGGATTGATCATAAAATTTGGTGGACATGCCATGGCTGCTGGCTTAAGCATACACCCAGCTTCTTTTGAACCATTTAAAGAAGCCTTGATAAGTGAGGTAAGTAAACACCTAGATGTATCCCAATGTGAGGGTGAATTACTGACCGATGGCCCTTTAGAGCCCCAACATTTTAGTTTGGAAACAGCACAATTGATTCAAAAGGCCGGACCTTGGGGCCAACTATTTTCAGAGCCTGTTTTTGATAATGTGTTTGAAGTACTAGATCAACGATTGGTTGGCCAAAATCATCTAAAACTCACTCTAGCCTTAGATGAAAAAAGCACTGTGGATGCCATTGCCTTTAACATCGATTTAAAGTGCTGGCCCAATCATAGAGCAAAATATATTCATGTGGCTTATAAATTAGATATAAATTATTTTCAAGGAAAAACACGATTACAATTATTAATTCAAGCAATGCATGCCATGGATCATGGAAGCAATCCTAGTTTTGATATACATAAAGATCAGATGAAAGTTAAGGATAGCTTGATTTTGAGTTAGTCCCATAATGAATTTTCAAAAGGTCACTGATTTGTTGGGAGTCAATGGGATTTTTTAACATAAAAATCACTTAATTGTTGAAACATAGATTTAGTAAAATCAAGCAAAAGCATGGCTGTTACTGCTTTAAAATAAGACCTATTTTTGCACCCTCAAAGTGAGGACATCGCAAGGCGCATGGTTAACCACAGCATGGGCTGTGCTGCCCAAGATATTTGAAAATCCAGTTTTGGACTGGCTACCAATAATGATCAATTGACAGTTTAATATCTCCACTTGATCAAAAATATGTTCTTTAATAGAACCTATTTCAACCAATTGCTGGTCTGGTGGAATACCAAGATTTTCACCTATCAGCGACAATACCGTTCTAGCATCGTCTTTTACAGGGTGTGCAAGTTCAGTAAACCCTAAACCTTGCGCGATTTGTATACTTGCAGGTAATTCAATCACATGCAAAAGATATAATTTGGCACGAAGTTGTTTAGCAATGGCAGCCGCTTTTTCCGTATAATGGTTATGCTCAACACTCAAATCGGTTGCGCATAAAATATTGGTGTACATGTCAAACTCCTGTAGTTGGTGTTTCATGGCTGCTTGAATTTTATATAAAATATAGGTTGGTCAAAGCGAAGCCTACTTGCCTAATTCAATGATAGACTAGGATTTATTTCTAATAAAGGAATAAGAACGAACTCTCTTAGTTTAGCACGGGGATGAGGAATGGTTAAGTGTTTGGTTTTAAGTGTTAACTTACCATATAAAATAATATCCACATCTATTGTCCGTGGGCCATATTTCTTTTTACGAATTCGCCCTTGTTTCTCTTCAATAAGATTGCAGTGCTTCAATAATAAAAGAGGGGATAGCCTGGTTTGGATTTCTACGACTGCATTACAAAAATCTTGTTGTTTATGAACCCCCCATGCTTTGTTCCAATATAATGTAGAACAATTGGTAGTGGCCGTTGAAGGAAGATTCTTGAGGTTTTTAAGCGCTTGTCTAAGCTGGCGTTCGGGATATTTTTGATTTGAGCCCAGACTGATATAACATTTATTCAATCTTATTTTCCCGAGGTTTCTTAGGCCTTTTAGGTTTTGATACCTTCGGCGGAGACAGTTTTTGAATCATATCAAGTTGCTCACTTTCATCAACTTCTTGAAAGGTAGTCCACCATTGTGCCAAATCCATACGTTCATCACCAGCCAAAGCTCTTAAAGCCATGAAATCATAGGCGGCTCTAAACCTAGGGTGTTGTAAAAGATGTAAGGCTCTTGCTCCAGTACGTTTTGAAAAACGATATTGCAATAACCATATTTCTCGTATAACTTGCGTGTATCTTTTAGGAATGGATATCACTTTATTTTGTTCAGAGATAACCAGAGACATGGCTTTTTCTATAGAGGGCAGGGGATCAAGCCCGGTACTTTGTAGCAGTTTCGACTGCTCTATCATTGGAAACCACAGCAAAACAGCAAATAAAAATGCAGGTGTAACTGGCTTATCTTTGCGAATACGAGTATCCGTATTTTCCAGGGCTATGTCTATTAAAGAATATGTTGGGACCATATCCTGTTGCAGGATTTGGTGGGTTTGTGGGAACAAATGTTCAAATAAACCATACTTTATAAGTAACTGTTGCACAGTTTGGGCTTCACCACATTGATATAATTTTGTTATCTCATCAAACAACCTTGAACTGGAAATATGCGAAATGAGTTGGCTGATTTTTGGAAAGGGTGCTTGAGTTTCAGGAGCCAATTGAAAATGTAATTTTGCGCTGAATCGTACCGCTCTCAACATCCTTACAGGATCTTCTTTATACCGTGTTTCAGGATCGCCAATGATGCGAATGAGTTTATCATGCACATCCTGCACACCCCCAGTAAAGTCTATGATGGAGGAATCTAACACATTGTAGTAAAGAGAATTGATGGTAAAATCTCGTCTCCAGGCATCTTCATCCAGCGATCCAAACACATTGTCACGAATCAACATACCACGTTCATTCGTAGTTTGGTCTTCATCAACCGAATCATGTCCTCGAAAAGTTGCTACTTCTATGATCTCTCTATGAAATAGGATATGAACCAGTTTGAAGCGACGTCCAATGATTCGTCCATTTCTAAAAAGATTTCTAATTTGATTGGGGGTGGCATTGGTTGCTACATCAAAGTCTTTGGGGGCTTTATGTAATAGCAGATCACGAACACTACCACCAACTAGGTATGCTTGGAAACCGTTACTAGTCAACCGATTCAGTACTTTTAGTGCATTGTTACTGATGTCTGTTTTAGAGATGGTGTGTTTTTGCCTTGGGATAATATAAGCTGAGTCAGCAGGACGTTTAACAGACCTGTTAATCTTTAAGAGCTTTTTGATAAATTTGATGATTGTTGATTCTCACATGAGTCATTAGACCTTTCAATTATAACGAAACCTATACAAAAAGTGAATTCTTAAAATTTAAAAAAAAGAGTTGATCTATAAATGAAACCATCTACAATTTTACTGCTTGCATAATTGTAGTTTTATCTGCAACTTTGTTTGGTTTATCAGACTTTGGTTATCACTTGTTAATAGAATTAGTTTAAAATACCACAGTCTGGGCACGTCCCAGAATTTTTAGGAATACGAATGGATTTTATTGATATTGGTTCAAGTTTATTAGCATTGATCATTTTAGAAATTATTTTAGGAATAGATAACCTGGTATTTTTATCAATTTTAACTCAAAAATTACCCCCTGAAAAAAGAAGAAAAGCCAGACAGTGGGGGCTTACCTTTGCTTGGGTTACCCGTCTGTTGTTGCTGGCTTCAGCTGTTTATATCGTTCATTTAACACATCCCATCATCACCTTGGGTCCACTGGCCTTGTCTTTTAGAGATTTATTTTTAATTTCCGGCGGTGCTTTTTTAATATGGAAGGCAACAGATGAAATCCACCAAGATTTCAATGATGGACCGGTTGGGCCTGTAGTTAAAGGTAAGCTTGGCTCGCAAGCCACTTTTCGCGCTGTTGTCACCCAGGTTGCACTTATGGATATCATCTTTTCATTAGACAGTGTATTGACAGCCATAGGCCTAACAAATAGATTTTGGATTATGGCCACTGCCATCACCTGTGCAATTTTAGTAATGATTTTTGCCAGTGAAGTGGTTAGTCGATTCATCAACACCCATCCCACTATAAAAATGTTGGCCTTAAGCTTTTTGATTTTAATTGGGATGGTTTTGATTGCAGATGGCTTGGCTTTCCATATTCCTAGAGGGTACATTTATTTTGCAATGGGCTTTTCTTTAGGGGTGGAAGCATTAAATTTGATAAAACAAGCTAAAAAGAACAAAAATAAAAATAAATAAAGGACATTATGTTAATTATCAAAGCCTTTCATTTGATTGCCTTAGTTGCATGGTTTGCAGGTTTGTTTTATTTGCCCAGACTGTTTGTTTATCATGCACAAACCGAGGATAAAATCAGTGATGAGCGGTTTATCATAATGGAAAGAAGACTTTATTATGGAATCACTTGGCCTGCTGCCATTTTAACAACTTTTTTGGGACTATGGTTGTTGTTGAATGCCCCCAGTTACTATCTTCACGCAACCTGGATGCAGGTAAAGCTCCTGTTAGTCATGTCTCTTTGGATGTACCACTTAACTTGCGGTCACTTTTTAAAGCAATTTAACAAACATTCAAACCAAAATAAGGCGGGTTTTTACAGAATTTTTAATGAGATTCCAACTGTCTTACTAATATGTATTGTATTATTGGTAGTGGTTAAGCCATTTTAAGATATACAAAAGAATACTAATTTTCACTTTAGTTCGAGCTCCTGTGGACAAGCGGGGGGACAAGGGGACAGGATAAAAGTCTATCAGGCGCATACAACAATCTATTCGACTTCTACCATTTCAAAATCTTCTTTTCCAGCGCCACAATCTGGGCAAAACCAATTTTCAGGGACATCTGACCACAGGGTACCCGCTTCAATTCCGTCTTCAGGCCAACCTAAGGCTTCATCATAGATAAGCCCACAAATGACACAAATATATTTTTTATATTCTTGCATAACCTAACTCTTAAAATAATAATTAATTTATACATTGTAATCGATTATGCGTGTTTACACCTATAAATAGATGGTTTTTTTTGCGAATTTAGATAAATGTCTGTATTATTGAGGTACAAACAAGCCCTTATTGAGAACCTTATGAGTCACTCCACAGATTTATATCTTCAAGCTTTAGCATGCATGCCTGGTGGGGTGAACTCTCCTGTCCGTGCTTTTAAAGGTGTTGGGGGGTCTCCATTATTTATAAAAAAAGGAATAGGTGCATATCTCATTGATGTGGATGATAAGCAATACATTGATTATGTTGGTTCTTGGGGGCCTTTGATTCTAGGGCATTGTTATCCATCTGTTCTTGAGGCGGTAAAGCAAGTGCTAGAAGATGGTATGACTTTTGGAGCCCCAACAGAACTTGAAATACGATTGGCCCAAAAAATAATAGGACTCATACCTTCAATAGAAAAAGTGCGATTGGTTAATTCAGGAACAGAAGCGACCATGACAGCCATACGCCTTGCACGTGGCTTTACCAATAAAAATAAATTCATTAAATTCAATGGGTGTTATCATGGTCACAGTGACAGTTTGTTGGTTAAAGCTGGGTCTGGGTTATTGACCCTTGGGATTCCATCAACCCCCGGTATACCTGCCAGTATCACTCAGAACACCTTAACCGCCAATTTCAATGACTTGAACGAAACTGCACAATTATTTGCAAAATATTCAGATGACATCGCCGCTGTCATTGTAGAACCTGTTGCTGGTAACATGGGATTTGTATTACCCAAACCTGGGTTTTTAGAAGGCTTGCGAAAATTATGTGATGAGCATCAGGCCTTACTAATTTTTGATGAGGTAATGACAGGATTTAGAGTTGGACTCAGTGGTGCTCAAGGCCTCTATAACATCAAACCCGATCTAACTACCCTTGGTAAGATCATTGGGGGCGGCATGCCAGTTGGTGCTATAGGTGGCCGACATGATATCATGTCTTATCTGGCCCCCGAAGGTCCTGTGTATCAAGCTGGGACTTTGTCTGGTAACCCCCTGGCTATGGCTGCAGGCCTGGCAACATTAAATGAAATTGAAAAACCTAGCTTTTATAATAATCTTAGCAAGACCACCCAAGATTTAGCCAGGGCTTTATCCAGTGTAGCCGAACACTTAAACATCCCTTTATTGACTTCTTCTTTAGGTGGCATGTTTGGTTTTTGTTTCACTGAAAAAGCGCAGGTTTTTGACTATACTGATATTGCATCTTCTGATGAAAAACGCTTCAAGGCTTTTTATCATGGCATGTTGGCCGAAGGAATTTATTTTGCCCCCTCCATGTACGAGGCAGGATTTGTATCCTCGGCTCATGGAGAAGCTGAGATTCTTTCAACACAAGTCGCGGCAGAAAAAGTGCTTAGCCGATTAAAAAAAGGAGCGTTTAATGGCGAAGTCTATGGGGAAGCTGTTTAAAGATGCAATTATACAACACAAACCCCTACAAATTTTGGGTACAATCAATGCCTATACAGCCTTATTAGCGCAGGCATCAGGCGCTTGTGCGCTGTATCTTTCTGGTGCCGGCGTGGCCAATGCTTCTTATGGATTACCTGATCTGGGTATGACTAACCTCAGTGAAGTTTTAGAAGATGTACGTCGTGTCACGGCGGTCTGCGCTTTACCATTATTGGTTGATGTGGATACGGGTTGGGGACACATGTTCAATATTCAAAAAACAGTGAAGTTGATGGAGCGATCTGGGGTTGCCGCAATTCACATTGAAGATCAAGTTACAGCCAAACGCTGTGGTCATAGACCAAATAAAACATTGGTATCCTTGTCAGAAATGGGTGATAGAATCAAAGCAGCGGTAGATGCTCGGGTTGATCCATCCTTTGTCATCATGGCAAGAACAGATGCATTTGCCGTAGAAGGCATGGATTCGGCCATAGAGCGTGCCTTATTTTGTATTGAACTTGGTGCAGATGCAATTTTTCCAGAGGCGCTCACAAGCCTTGAGGATTACAAACGCTTTACAGAGGCTGTTAAAAGTCCTGTTCTTGCAAATTGCACAGAGTTTGGGGTAACACCTTTGTATACAAAAGAAGACTATACTCAGGTGGGAGTTTCTATGATTCTCTACCCGCTCAGCGCTTTTAGGGCGATGTCTCAAGCTGCACTAAACACCTATCAAACCATTGTCCAAGAAGGGTCCCAGAGATCTATTTTAGACAAAATGCAAACACGTCAAGAATTATATGATATCTTAGATTATAAAGGCTATGAACAAAAACTGGATGAATTAAGGGAGGAAGGGAATGACATCTAAAAAGGGAGGTTTAGCCGGTGTAGTGGCAGGTCAATCTGCGATTGCAACAGTGGGTGTAGCAGGACAGGGATTGACTTATAGAGGTTATTCCATAGAAGATTTAGCAACCTATGCTAGTTTTGAAGAAGTCGCTTATTTATTAATGTATAATCAGTTGCCTACCGAAAAAGAGCTTAAGGATTACAATCAAAGGCTGTTGAGTTTAAGAGAATTACCTGAAGCTTTGAAAACCATCTTAAAACTCATTCCAAAGACTGCCAACCCTATGGATGTGTTACGAACAGCCTGTTCTTTTCTCGGGACCTTAGAACCTGAACAGAATTTTTCACAACAAAATCACATCGCAGATAGATTATTGGCCTTATTTCCAGGTATTTTATGTTTCTGGTATGGGTATCATTTTCAAAACAGGAAAATTTCAGGCTACAGCGATGAGTTTACTTTAGGGGGACATTTTCTGGCAATGCTTCACGATAAGAAGTCCAATAAATTAGAATGTGATCTTATGAATGTATCACTTGTGTTATATGCAGAACATGAATTCAATGCCTCGACTTTTGCCGCGCGCGTTACAGCCGGCACTTTATCAGATTTTTATTCTGCAATTACCTCAGCCATAGGCACTTTGCGAGGGCCACTACATGGCGGCGCCAATGAAGCAGCTATGGATTTAATTGAGCAGTTCAAAACTGTGGATGAGGTAGAACCCAAGTTAAAAGAAATGCTCCAAAATAAAGCGCTTATCATGGGATTTGGCCATAGAGTATATACCACCTGTGATCCCCGATCTGACATCATCAAGAAGTGGGCTTATCAAGTGGGTGAGGCAAAAGGTGACATGCTACTGTACCAGATTTCTGAGCGTATAGAACAAGTGATGTGGGAGGAGAAGAAATTATTTCCCAATCTCGATTTTTATAGTGCTTCTGCATATCATTACTGTGGTATTCCGACGCCCTTGTTTACACCAATATTTGTAATGGCACGGATAGCAGGGTGGTCAGCCCATGTGATGGAGCAAAGAGCAAATAATAAATTGATAAGACCCACCTCTGAATATACCGGTCCGGAACCTAAAATCTTTCCTCCAATAGCAAGCAGAGCGTAGTATGGCCTTTTTTGTAGAAGATAATGTGAAGCCTAGCTATGATAAAGTCATGGTGGATATTGCCGATTATGTGTTGGATACGCCCATTGACAGTGCCTTGGCTTATGAAACTGCTCGCCTATGTTTAATGGACACCCTAGGCTGTGGTATTTTGGCTCTAAATTTCCCAGAGTGCACCAAACTATTGGGCCCGGTAGTGCCAGGTGCCACACTTTCTGGTGGGGCACGCGTACCTGGTACATCATATGAGTTAGATCCCATTCAGGCCGCTTTTAACATAGGAACCATGGTTCGTTGGTTGGATTTTAATGATACCTGGCTTGCTGCTGAATGGGGTCATCCTTCTGATAACTTAGGAGCTATTTTGGCAGTAGCTGATTATATTTCAAGGACTGATAAAGGACCTGTCCTAACAGTTCAAGATGTATTAACTGCCATGATAAAAGCCCATGAAATCCAGGGGTGTCTGGCTCTTGAAAATGCTTTTAACAGGGAAGGTTTAGATCATGTTTTTTTAGTAAAAATTGCCAGTGCAGCAGTTGTTGCCGGATTGTGGGGTGCTGATAAAGACATGCTGCTGAGAACCTTATCGCATGTATTTGTGGATGGGCAAAGTCTTAGAACCTATAGACATGCGCCCAATGCAGGCTCAAGAAAATCTTGGGCAGCAGGTGATGCTTGTGCGCGTGCAGTTCGCCTAGCTTTGATTGCTAAGACAGGGGAGATGGGTTATCCCGGTGCTCTTACAGCCAAAAATTGGGGTTTTAATGATGTGTCCTTCAGGCAAAAAGAATTTAAATTTCAACGTCCTTATGGTACCTATGTCATGGAAAATATATTATTCAAACTCTCTTATCCTGCGGAATTTCATGCACAAACAGCAGTAGAGTGTGCTGTGATATTGCACCCTTTGGTTGCTAAGCGGTTTGATGATATTACAAGAATCGAATTGACAACCCATGAATCTGCCATACGAATCATCAGCAAACAAGGCACTTTACACAATCAAGCAGATAGGGATCATTGTTTACAGTATATGGTTGCAATAGGATTAATTTTTGGTGATTTAAAAGCCGCAGATTATGAAGAGGTTATAGCTGCAGATCCACGCATAGATGTCTTACGGGCAAAAATGCATGTCAAGGAAAATCAGCAGTTTTCAAAAGAGTATCATGATCCTGACAAGCGCTCAATTGCTAACAGCATTCAACTTTTTTTTAATGATAATACATGCAGCACGCTTGTTACTGTGGAATATCCAATAGGCCATAAACGAAGACGAAAAGAAGGGATTCCGGTATTGATGTCAAAATTTGAAAACAATCTCAACACAATTTTTCCATCCGATCGGGTAAAAGCTATCCTAGAGATGATGAGTAATAAGGAAAAACTTGCAGCTATGACAATTTCAGATTTTATGCATTTTTGGGTTTTATAATTGTAGTATAATAGATACGCGATGCCAAGGTAATTACAATAATGATACAATGGTTATCTAGAAGTTGAGATTGCTATAAATTTAATAAATGTAGCCCGTATTAGCGCAAGCGTAATACGGGTGCTTTCCTCAAAGGTGGACCGTCTCCCGTATTACGCTTGCGCTAATAC
>JACCWN010000023.1 GCA_013697625.1 Legionella sp. | reverse complement strand
CCCGTAGGGGGATCAAAATCAAGGGGGACCAGGACGTCCAGGGCCGCCGGAGGCATACTTGTCGCGTTGGCGAGTCGATTTTAGCCATGGATGGCTAAAATCAATCACGAGGTAGCGACACTATCGGAGCTGACGACAGTGACTGCAAGTAAATATTTGTCATTTAGACTTAAATGATTTCAAACATCATGCCTTTCATTTTGGCTTAAGTCGTACAATGATATGAGACCTCATTCGGGACAATGTTTTTATGGGAAGACACCAATGCGAAGGTTTAAGGATGCCTCCCATATTGCCCTAAGCAAATACTTGAGCTGCGTTTAACCCTGTTTTCTAGATAGACCGCCAGAGGATGAAATACCTTCTTCAGAAGGTATTTCATCTGAACGTGGAACAGCGAGCGCTTATCCAATACATTCTTAGTTATGAGATATAGAGACTAAATTGATCGCCACCTTTCTTTTTAGAGTCATACATAGCTCTATCAGCATTTCTTAAAAGGGTTTCAGGTGCTAACCCACCCTCTAAACTTAAGGTTATGCCTACACTTGCGGAAATATTAACTTTATGTTTCTTGATTAAAATTGTTTTCTTACTTGTTTCAAAATTCTCTGAGTAATCAGCTCTATAGCATTTCCAATCCTCTTGTATGATATAGTGCCCCCTTTAAAACGTTCCTTTAATAGGGAGGTGGGGAAGCAGCCATTTTTTCCTCACCAGCAGAATCCATGGGTACAGATCTAGCCCCCAATGGGTCTATGGATTTTTTATGTTCTGAAAAAACCCATCCTGTTTATAAAATTCTTTTAAGAAAGCTCCTAAAGCTAGTGGTCAACCAGCGCTTATCGTGAATTAATAAACTCAAAATTATGTCTAATTTATTAGGGTATGGTTTAATTTTTCCATAATGCACTTTGAATATTGCAATGATTAATGTTAATTATCCTAAGACTACTTCTACCACCTACAATTAAAGATGGCTAAATATGCGAAAAGTCCCTTATATTCCTCGGAGGCTTTGTAGAACTGATATGAACAAATTGATTAAACAAATTTTACTCTATACCTCTTTTAGCATTTTAAATATGTCAGCCTGGGCGGACACAGTTAAAGCAGAGAAGACTTCAATTTCTTTGTCATTCCCTGCGTTTACAGGCCCACTTGTTTCTAACATCCATCCGTTTTCCATTAAAGCCGGGCCATTCGAAAAAATTTATATCACCGGGGTCCTAAGCGGCCTTGGCCTTTGGCAGAGTAACCCTGTGGTGGATAATCCTAACTCATTGCTGGATTTAAGTAATGGGCAGCTTTTTATTCAGAAACCTTCCGGTTTGTTTCAATTTTATGTTCAGGGGGGTGGTTATTCCTTACCATCCCTTGGGACGTACTATCTGCGCATGGATGATACCACTCGAAATTTTTTCGGCCCAATCCCAGTTGCTTATATTAAACTGGCTCCTAGGAATGGTTTTTCTGTAATGGCAGGCAAGTTACCCACGCTCATCGGCAGCGAAAGCACTTTTACCTTCCAAAATTTAAATATTGAGCGTGGATTGCTTTGGAATCAGACCAATGCCGTAAATCGCGGCATGCAATTGAACTACACATCTGAAGCATTCAGCAGCTCAATAGCTTTAAGCGATGGCTTTTATTCAGGACAGCTTAATTGGCTTTCAGGATTACTGACTTATGCTATTAATTCAAAAAACAGCCTCACTGTCATTGCTTCTGGCAATATCAAACGTGATAGTAAATCCACTATAGTGACGCCCTTAGCACAGAATAACAGCCAAATTTATGATTTAATCTATTCTTATAGCTTTGGCCAGTTAACAGTTAGTCCCACCCTACAATTTACCCATGTTCCTAAAGACATTCATATTAGGTTACTGGAATCAGCATCAACTTATGGCGCGGCCTTAGCGACAAAATTTGCATTCAATACCCAGTGGAGCATCACAGGCCGCGCTGAGTTTATTGATACAACAGGTGGAACTAATGTGGCCTATGGGCCTGGCAGTAATGCCTGGTCACTAACACTAACACCTACCTACCAGAAGGGTATATTTTTTGCGCGCGGTGAGGCATCTCTAGTGGAAGCAAATAATGTTACTGCGGGCTCAGCTTTTGGTCAGAATGGTACAAGCCGCTCGCAAGGAAGATTGCTGATTGAGGCAGGTCTATTGTTTTAAAGAATATGGAACACTGGACCTTTAAAAGAGCCCCCGTCGGTCTACTCTTCTATGTTGACAATGGACAGACTGGAATTGACTTTAAAGTGGACATATAATATCATTGTTGATAATTAAATTATCCAAATGATTTTATAGGGCCCAAAATGAAAAAGCAAAAAACCAGAGCGGATGCTGACAAACTAGATTCGCAAAATCTAGCAAAAGCTTTAGTACCCAGTAAAAGTCATTCAAGCCCCAAAGCGTCTCCAGCAGATAAAGAATGCCAATTAGAATCTTTGGCAGTTACCCAAGAACAATCAGAAAGCAAAGCTGACGGTGCTGTACTCGCGTTATGCTCTTTTAATGAACCGATTTATCTTAGTCAAGATGAGTTGCTCCTTTTGAGGTTGAGTGATGAGAAGGGCAACATAGTGTTGCCGGATGCTTCCGTGACAAAGCGAAAGCGAGGACAAGGGCAAGGGGGTGATGAATATTACCTTGTAAACAAGGACAAAACACAAACACGAGTTAAGACAAATAAGGCCTGGTTCTCCCAACGTTATAGAGAGGAAAAAAAACGGCAACTAGCACCTATTCCTGCACCTCCAGCTTCAGCTTCAATAGTCGATGAATTAAGGTTGTCCTCTATAAATAAACCGATTTATCTTAGTCAAGATGAGTTGCTCCATTTGGGTTTGAGTGATGAGAAGGGCAATATAGTATTGCCAGATGCTTCCGTGACAAAGCGAAAGCGAGGACGAGGTGGTGATGAATATTACCTTGTAAACAAGGACAATACACAAACACGAGTTAAGACAGATGAGGCCTGGTTCTCCCAACGTTATAGAGAGGAAAAAAAACGGCAATTTGCTATCCTATCAACTTCATCTTCATCTTTAGTATCCAGTGAAGTTCATTCAAGCCCTACCCCAGAACCATCTTGTGAGAAAGGATTTCACGTAGACACATTGTCATATGATTACAGTTTCTCTCTACTTGGTGAACATATGTTATCCCAGTATCTGAGAAATATGTCGGAAGAGGAAGCGGAAGCGATAGAGAATGCGGCTAATGGGCTCTTGAGTCAACTTCCTACTGAGGGTTATAGCTTAGCTGGTTCGGCCGCTTCTGAAAGTGTGGAAATAGCGCCCGCAGTGGCCACAATTATGCATCCAGTCAAACGAAGTCACGCGGATGTCCTATCGGATGAGCCACGTGGAAATGCAGCGATCTTAGCAACTTTGGGAACCTTCAAATCTCCAAAGTTTAGTAAACAAGCTCCAATGGATGAAGGTTCTGGTTGCGAAAATATATTCGAAGATATCGCTGTGCAGGATTTATTTTAAACTAGGATTTTATTAGCTTGCAACCCGATTAACCACAGCTTATCCCGAACATTATCATACTATTCAAACTCCTAGCGCGGGAGAGGGTGAAGATCGAAGTAAACTGAAAAATCTGTGCTCAGATTAAGATGGTTTGCCTCGTGTAAGAAATAAATGAAGTTTCTACCAAGGAAGTCATCTAAATACCCTGAGATAAACTGCCGTTTTGCAAAATCCAGGTAATCCCACCAAGCCGCTTTATTGAATTGGGAAAAGCAACCTGACCTTATTTTAGTGCTGAAAGCATAGTCACACTTCCGTTCAGCTAGGTCACGATAATAATAAAATGTCTAAATGACCTTAATTTTATGGCATCTGGGTGAATATCTGAGAATTTAGTGGGCTAGCGCGTTGATTATCTTGAGCATATGACCAAAAAGTCCACATATCTCTTAAAGCGAAGTCATCTTGATGGTCATTCATAACCATCACCTCTAGTACCGTTCTATTTAGATGCGATTAGCCATTTAGGTTCTAAATACTTCGTAATACTCGATCCTCAAGTTTTTTAATTTGACTACCACCCCTCTTTTATGCCACTCACCATTGTGATAAGTTTGCGCGCATTTTATTGATGAGAGAAGGAATGCTCCTCAAAGAACCGCTTGAATTTGCA
>JACCWN010000018.1 GCA_013697625.1 Legionella sp. | reverse complement strand
AGCCTCGACCATGTGAGTTGCTGAACAGTGTCTGATTAAATGAGTGTGAACATGTTTTGTTATACCGGCTTTTTTAGCGAGCTGTTTAACCACCTCACCAACCGAGCGATCAGAATATTGTAATGAGGTTTGTCCGTTTAAAACATGTTCCTTCGATTTATATTCTTTATGGTAAGCGGTTAATAATTCAATCAGTTTGTCATTTAAGCCGACCTGGCGATCCTTATTTCCTTTAGCCTGAATAATATTTATAATCATTCTTGACCTGTCAATGTGTGACCATTTTAAATTGATTAATTCAGAAACCCGAAGCGAGCAGGAATAAAGTAAGGCGAGTATAACCTTATGCTTTTTGTTTTCACAAACATTAAACATTTTTTGAATTTCTTCAACAGATAAAACAATCGGTAGTTTGCTATTTTTCTGAGCGTAAGGAATGTATTTAAATTTTTCCTTTTGCCCTAAACAAACATCATAAAATTTCTTTATTGCAGAATGGTAGTTCCTTTGGGTGTTAACCTCCGTAAATTTTCCTAAAAATTCTTTAATATCATTTTCATTAATATTCTTGGGATGGTCTTTAGTAGACTTTTCAAAGAAAATTTTTATGCAAGCAGAATAACTTTCAATCGTGTTTAGACTGTAATTCCGGCGTTTCATTTCCTGTTCAAAGGACTTGGTGTGTTCAGAAATATTCATGTAATTGTTTTATTTTAAATCAGTTATTTGTTAAACGCACATATTGTTTGTTATGGGCAAGCTACAGGGGGCGTTTTCATTTTGGACTTGTACTTGTAATCCGACCAATTACAACTTTTGAAAGTCGCTCTATGATTTACCCACCTTGCAAATGCTGCCTGATAAGGATTGCTTTTGTCGTAAGGCATTACAAAAGGCATACAGCCCAATTCATGCAATGTCATAACTCTTTCTAAATCCTGTTCAGGCGTACTGTCAAATCCGACCAATACAAAGAACTGCATATGCCTTGCAGGTATGCCAGCTTTTATGCAGCGTTCAATCCCTGCCTTTACAATTTTTCCGTCATTGTATTTATCCCAAGCGAATGTTAAATACTTTTGATTGAAGTGGCTATTTTGATAGTTGCATTTTGACAATAATTCAGCCTGTTCATCTGTAATAATTCTAATATTCAAACCCTGCACAAAACATACTTTTAATTTCATTTCTATAATACGTTCAAGGTTTACTTTCCAATCAGTGCCGCCGAAAAAATCGTTATCCAAAAGCATTAATCTATTTCCGCCGTTTGGGTTGGTAAGTATTTCATCAATGGTGTTATAGTTATACGGTCTGCCCTCTTTTTTTGGTACACAACAAAATTTGCAATTAAAGCGGCAGCCCTTCATTGAAAATCCTAAATGATAATTACAATTAGGGTAAAGCGAATATGAAGGTTCAGTATCTTCAATTTCTTTTGGCAGGCGGTTAAAAAAGTCAATCCCCGTTCCGCCTATGATGGCGTTTGGTGGCAATTGCGGCATTGGTGTAAAAGAGAATAATTTGCTGAAATAAATTTTGTCGTATTGTTCAGCAAATAGCAACCCATCATAAAAACTAACTTCATCATTTAGCTTTTCGTGGTAGCCAATAATCTTCATGATGGCAAGGTTGGGTATCTTCCCATCCAGCGGAGCTACTGCAATTCGCCGCCTGCCCATAACAAGGGGTTTGCCGCAAGTAGGGCTGACGTTCTTAATTTCATCTGTTGTAATTCTATTTTGCTTCATCTGTTATTCAACTTTAGTTTTTCAAATTCCCTACCTGCGGCAAGCCCTATCGTTAGCTTTTTATCCTCCAAGTGAAAACAGGTTTACCGTATAATCCCGACACCATTTCCTCTTTACTGTTTTTAGTTAATTCAAAAGCTGTTGTCAAGTTTGTAATGGCACGTTTAATACTATCGTGCGGGGTTGGCATCGAATCACTTCGAAAGCCATCGTACTTGCTGATATAGATCAGGTGAGCCTCCCTGGTAGTCATGCTCCGGTGGGCATTTAGCTGAAATATATCGAGCACTCTCTCGCGCTGTTGATGCGCTGTGTTGTCGAAGCTGATCAGTTGCTGACCTTCCGCACTGATAGTATTAAAAAAGTTAGATTGTTGTCTCATGCTGCAATAAGTTCTTCTTGTGGTATAATTGTTTTAATAAATTCCCTGCACAATAACACACGCTGCTTAATCTGTTCTTCAGATTTTGGATCCAAATACACCTCAAAGGACTTCACTCGCACCTTCTC
>JACCWN010000002.1 GCA_013697625.1 Legionella sp. | reverse complement strand
AGATAGGGTGTTAAATTTGAATAATAAATCAGTTAAAATCGAATAAAACTGTGTCAAGAAAAACTTTATATTTTCCTAATTAATTTGCAATTGATTTGTTTTTAAGCACACGTGCGGTAGCCCTGCTTAGCTCTCAGTTTATGTACCTTAAACTTTAAAGATCCAGTATAATATTTTTTATTGATCTTAAAAAGCGCTTCTTTTTGACCATGGCAAAATTCACCCATCAGCGCTTGTACGCATGGTTATTCATACTTCCACAATTGCTCATCACACTCATCTTTTTCATATGGCCAGCTTGCATGGCCATGGTTCAATCTTTTTTTTATGCTGATGCCTTCGGCTTGCATAAACAATTTGCAGGTTTAGCCAATTTTTCTGATCTGTTTTTAGATGTAAGCTATGTAAAAGCCATTTGGGTGACCTTTGTTATCGCAGTCAGTATTACTTTTATTACCATGAGCAGCGGCCTTGTCATGGCAAGTTTGGTGAGTCACCGCCAGAAAAGCCAGGGAGTGTATAAATTATTACTGGTTTGGCCGTATGCAGTAGCTCCTGCGGTTGCGGCCATTCTTTGGCGGTTTTTATGTCATCCAACCTTAGGCTGGATGACTCGTTTATGTGAGTTCCTTGGTTTTCATTTTGATTACATGAGCAATGCCCACCAAGCTTTATTGGTAATTATTTTAACAGCCAGTTGGCAGCAATTTAGTTATAATTTTTTATTTTATTATGCGGCATTAAGAGCAGTTCCCAGTAGTCTAATAGATGCTGCCATCATTGATGGTGCCTCTGTCATGCAGCGTTCATTACAAATCATTTTACCAATATTATCCCCAACCACATTTTTTTTATTCATCATGAATCTCATCTATGGCTTTTTTGATACCTTTGGCATCATACAAGTCATTACCCATGGTGGGCCTGGAAACAGTACCAGCAATCTAATTTATAAGGTTTATATTGATGGCTTTGAAGGTATGGATTTAGGTAGTTCTGCTGCTCAGTCAGTTTTGCTTATGTTAATTGTAATTGGTATTTCTGTGTTTCAGTTTAAATACATTGAAAGGAAGGTGCATTACGAATGATCTATCTTAATCGTCTAATTGCTCATACCATCTTAATCCTATTCACAGCCCTTTTGCTATTGCCTTTGTATTTGGCAGTGGTTGCCGCAAGTCATAAAGGCAATGCCTTGATGCAGTCGCCCATACCGCTGTTACCAGGACACTTTCTATTCGAAAACTTCAAAACAGTGTTGTTTAAAGGCATCACTGTAACGGATGGAGAGCCCGTTTTTTCAATGTTGTTTAATAGTTTTGTAATGGCTGTGGGTATTGCTATTGGTAAAATTATATTAGCACTTACCTCCGCCTTTGCTCTGGTTTATTTTGATTTTCCTTTTAAAAAATTATGCTTTATGTTGATATTTGCCACCATGATGTTGCCAGTGGAAGTGCGAATTGTACCTACCTTTCAATTGGTTGCCTCCTTTAATCTCTTAAATAGTTTTTCAGGCTTGACTTTGCCTTTACTGGCTTCAGCTACTGGTACCTTTTTATTTCGCCAATTTTTCAAAACCATTCCAAAAGAATTGGTAGAGGCTGCGAAATTAGATGGTGCCGGTCCTGTCCGATTTTTCTTTGATATCCTCTTGCCTTTGTCTAAATCGCAAATGGCGGCACTCTTTGTGATTTTATTTGTATATGGGTGGAATCAATATTTATGGCCTTTGGTCATCACTACAGATAATTCCATGTCAACCATTGTTATGGGTATTCGATATTTGGCCGGTGTGGCAGAACTTGTGCCTCAGTGGCATTATATTATGACCGTTGCCTTGATTGCTTTAATTCCGCCTTGCATTGTGGTTTTATTCATGCAACGATGGTTTGAACAAGGATTAAAATAATGGCCGCAGTTACTTTGATTGATGTATCCAGACAAGTTGGTTCAACACACATTTTAAATAAAATCAATCTGAACATCAATAAAGGGGAGTTCATTGTCGTGGTGGGTCCCTCCGGTTGTGGTAAGTCCACGCTGTTGCGCCTAATTGCAGGTCTTGATGAGGTAACCTCAGGGAATATCCTCATCAATGATCAATATGTTAATAACATTCCTGCTGGTAAACGTGACATGGCTATGGTTTTCCAAAACTATGCCCTTTACCCTCATATGACGGTTTTTGATAACATGGCCTATGGTTTAAAAATGCGTCATTATAAGAAAGAAGACATCAAAAAACGTGTGCTCGAGGTGGCAACCCTCCTGCAACTTTCCGCTTATTTAGATAGAAAACCCCTATCACTGTCTGGTGGCCAAAAACAGCGAGTAGCAATGGGTCGGGCCATCGTTCGCTCTCCTGCTGTTTTTTTATTTGATGAACCTTTATCCAATTTAGATGCAAAATTAAGAACAGAAATGCGCCATGAAATTAGAAAATTACACCAACAACTAAATACCACCTGTTTGTATGTAACCCATGATCAAACCGAAGCTATGACCATGGCAGAGCGAATCATGGTCCTCAATCATGGTCAAGTAGAGCAAATAGGGACACCCCAACAATTGTATCAAAACCCAGCCAGTTTATTCGTAGCTGGGTTTACTGGTCATTATCCTATTAATTTTATCAAGGGTACTTTTAACAAAGCTTCTTGTAGTATTGAAACTGAACTGATGGATTTCAATGCTCCAGAATCTACAAACCATCTTGATGACAAGGCCGCGCTGATGCTCGCTATTAGACCGGAGCATATTCAATTGAGTGACAAAAATCATGCCCATGCCATTCCCATTTCTATAGAGTTCGTAGATGATATGGGGGCTGATAAACTCATACATGCCCGGTTTTTTAAAAATGGCAAGCGCTTGCGTTTACGTGTACTCCCAGAGTTTGATTTAACAGAAAGTCCCTTATATGTAGATTTACCTAAAAATAAATTACACCTGTTTGATCAAAATACAGGAAAACGGATAGGAGCATTGTGTGAGTAGCCAGTTAAAACCCTTAGATATGCCAGTATACAACTACTGGTCAGCGCTTTATAAATCTTTTTACTCAAATCTTCTCTACATAGATGTGGGAAAACGCTGGAAAGGATTGGGACTTTTGTATTTATTTTTGGTTATTGGGTTATTAACCATCCCATACTCTTTGAAAATAATGGAAGATTTTTCTGTGAAGTTTGATAATCAATTGATTAAACCTTTGGAACAAATACCGCCCTTATATTTGCAAAATGGAAAAATCTCCCTTGATAAACCCATGCCTTTTTTAATCAAAGATGATAAAAACCAAGTGGTTATAGTCATTGATACTACTGGAAAAATTAAAAATTTCACCAATGAATACCCTGCAATGCATATGTTGATTACGGCTGATAAGTTATTTTTTAAACCCCCAGTTCCACAGCTTCTCAACCAGGGAAATAATTCTGCAACTACAACCCCAAATATACACACCTTCAGCCCCAACATGAATGGCATTTTTAGTGGCAAACAATTTGTATCTGAAAAAAGAGTAGCCCATTTAAAATGGATAACCCAAGCGCTACTGTATCCTATTTTTTTGGCACTGTTTTGTTCTATTGCACTTGTCATATTTCCAATATTGGCTTTATTAGCTCAATTTTTTACCCTGGTATTTTTCTCTTTTCGTCTAGGCTACAAACAGGCTTGTAGATTACTCATAGTCTCTGCTACCCCCATGCTGTGTGTATTATTCCTTTTTTTATGTTTTAACCTGATGTTTTCTGGTACCGGCGTTATAATAACATTGCTGCTTGTTGGTTATTTTAGTTTTGCAGTGGTTTCTCTAAAAAGAAACAGTCAATTGCTTTCCCAGGATTCAAAAAGCTAGGGTTCACTCACCAGTTGATACAATAAGGAGATCATCGTGTTATATGCTGTTTTAATACTCTCGACATTGAGCATTATTAGCTTTTTGTTGATACGCCAAGCGTCTATTTCAGTTTGGGCCATTGTGTTAACTTTGTTTTCTGCTTTTATTTTTCAATATGGCCACCTCAATTTAATAACAAAAATCGTAGTTGTTCTAATAGCCTCGCTATTCATATTATGCTCTATTAGATCTTTTAGACGAACAATCATCTCCAAACATCTGTTCAAAATAGTAAGTAAAGCAATGCCATTGATGTCCGCTACAGAACGTGAGGCTTTAACCGCTGGTACTGTGAGTTGGGAAGGGGACTTATTTAGTGGTGACCCCAATTTTTCCCGTCTACTAAAAACACCATTTGTTAAGCTCACGGAAGAAGAGCAACAATTTATAGATGGCCCTGTCAATACGCTATGTGCCATGCTTGATGATTGGGACATTACCCATAATTTAACTGATCTTCCGCCAGAGGTATGGCAGTTTATTAAAACCAATCGGTTTTTAGGACTGATCATACCCAAATCATACGGAGGATTAGGTTTTTCTGCTACGGCCCAAATGTCTATTTTAGTAAAACTTTACGGACGTTCTGTTTCCGCTGCCACAACAGTATCCGTACCTAATTCATTAGGACCTAGTGAACTATTACTTAAGTATGGGACGAAGACACAAAAAAATTACTACTTACCACGTTTGGCCGATGGTCGCGAGATTCCATGCTTTGCCTTAACTGGTCCCAATGCTGGATCAGATGCTGCCTCCATTCCTGACAAAGGCATAGTCTGTCGGCAATTGGTGGACAAGGAAGAAATCTTAGGTATACGCCTAAATTGGGATAAACGCTACATTACTCTTTGTCCTGTGGCAACTGTGATTGGTTTGGCATTTAGACTGTATGACCCTGAAAATTTACTAAACAAAGGTGAAGACATAGGGATTACTTGTGCCTTAATCCCTGCGAATACACCTGGTGTCATCAAAGGCCGTAGGCATTTTCCTTTAAATACGGCATTTTTAAATGGTCCCACTCAAGGGAAAAATGTCTTTATCCCTTTAGACTATATCATTGGTGGTCTTGCTATGGTGGGTCACGGTTGGGGTATGTTGATGGAATGTTTAAGCGCAGGGCGCGCCATTTCATTACCTTCCAGTGCCAGTGGGGGTGCTCAGGCTTTGGCCTTAGCCAGTGGTGCTTATGCGAGAGTACGAAAGCAGTTTAACCAGCCCATAGGGCGTTTTGAAGGCATAGAAGAGCCTTTAGCTAGAATTGCTGCAAATACATACATTATAGATTCTGCCTTGACTATGACTGCTACAGCTATAGACCATGGTGCGAAACCTGCAGTTGCTGGTGCAATTTTAAAGTATCACACCACTCAAAAAGCACGTACAATTGCTATTGATGCCATGGATATACACGGTGGGAAAGGCATTTGCTTGGGGCCAAATAATTATTTAGGTAGAGGATATCAAGAATCGCCCATTGGTATCACCGTTGAAGGTGCCAATATATTAACTAGAAGCTTAATTATTTTTGGGCAAGGTGCTATACGCTGCCACCCTTATGTGCTGCAAGAATTAGAAAGCATTAAAAATAACGACATCGCGGCCTTTGATAGCGCATTTTTTTCTCATATTGGATTTTTTATTGCAAATTTCACCAAATCGTTAATATTTTCTTGGACAGATGCGCGCCTTTCCAAGTCACCAAACAGTAAAGTAAAACGATATTACCAGTTGGTTCATAAATACAGTACAAACCTTGCATTTCTCGCCGATTTTACCATGTTCAAAATGGGGGCTGAGCTTAAACGTAAGGAAAAAATGTCTGCACGTTTAGGTGATATTTTAAGCAGCTTGTATTTGGTGTCAGGTGTTTTGAAACGTTACCATGAAGATGGAGAGTTGGTCGAAGACATAGCGCTGGTAGATTGGAGTTGCCAACAACTCTTTTATGAATGTGAAGAAGCAATGCAGGCCATCATCAATAATTTTCCAGGGCGCTTATCAAGATTTGCTTTAACCTTCATACTAAGGCCCTTTGGTAATCGGAGAAATAAACCTCAAGATGACTTGGGTAGGGTCCTAGCAAAGATTTTAACTCATCCGAATGATACACGAAAAAGACTATCTCGATTGGCATATTCAAAGCCTGGTATTAATTGCCCTTTAGGACGCATGGAGGAAGCTTTTAATGCCCTGTGCGCTGTTGAACATTTAGAGCAAAGAGTGGCAAAAGCCGCCAAAGAAACAACACTAAAGTCTCTTACTTTATTAGAGCAGATTGAAGAAGCAGTAAACTGCAATATTCTTACAAAAACTGAAGCGGCACAATTAAAAGATGCAGAAATAGCAAGACAAAATGCAATCAAAGTAGATGATTTTGCGGATAAAGAACTACGTCGAATGGGTATAACTACCAAAGTGTTAAAGAAAAAAAATGAGGCCATACCTTTATGAATATATTGATCGCTGGAGCATCAGGTTTTATTGGGAAAAAATTGGTAAAAGCTTTGGAATCTGAGCATACCATAAGGGTATTGGGACGTGATATTGAACATCTTAAGCACAATTTTAGTGGTTCTATAAAAATAAGCACCTGGGAAACACTATCGCAGCTGGATGCCAGTGTTTTTGATGTCATTATAAACTTGTGTGGTTATAATATTGCTGCCTCCCGTTGGAGTGCTGGTGTAAAGAAACAACTGATTGACTCCCGTGTTAAAACCTCAAGCAGTTTGATTGATTGGGCAAAGAGACATAATGCTAAACCTCATTTTATTTGCGCAAATGCTGTGGGCATTTATGGCATACAAGACAGTCAAGATGCTCAAACATTGGATGAATTCTCACCCATTAATTTTGAAAACCCCTGTGATTTTTTGAGTGAGATTGGATGCCGGTGGCAACAAGCCCTGCAACCAGCAGTAGATTTTGGTATGCCCGTTACAATTACTCGCTTTGGCGTGGTTCTAGGAAGAGGGGAAGGCATGTTAAAAAAACTTGCACCCAGCTTTAAATTAGGATTGGGAAGTATCATCGGTGATGGCAAGCAAGTCATCTCATGGGTAGATAGTGAGGACCTAGTGGCGGCTTTATTATTTTTAATCAAAAGACCTGAATTAACGGGTGCTTTTAACCTTACCTCTCCAAATCCAGTGACTCAAGCCCAATTCGCACAAATCTTAGCAACCTCCTTACATCGGCCTTTACTCTTAAAGATGCCAGCATTTGTGGTTCGAGCTTTGTTTGGAGAAATGGGGGAATCCCTATTGTTAAAAGGACAGCGTGTTATACCCACCCGATTGTTACAATCAGGCTTTAAATTTAAATACCCAGAGCTTTCACAGTCTTTGAATCATGCGTATTCATAATATGGTCAAAAATTTTAAATTTACTAAAAAAAAATCTACTATGATTAAATAAAACAAATAACATTTCATTTTTTGATCTCTGGTGCACATATGAAATCTATCATGAAACAAATCGTCACCTTCTTGATATTAGACATTTTTTTATCCGCCATTCCCTTTTCTTGTTAATGTATGTTGGGCGTATGGATATTGGGCTTGCAGTCGGTGCATTGATGTGGAGCCCAGCCTTTGCCGCTTTGATTACTTGTGCCTTGTTCAAAATCAAGATTTCAACCTTAGGATGGAACTTTTATCCTATCCGCTATGAGTGCATTGCTTATCTGCTCCCCCTTCTCTACTCTTTACCCGTATATCTTGCGGTATGGCTGACAATTAGTGATGTTTTTGAATTAAATGCCTTCATGAAAACTCAATCCATCACCTATGGCATACCCAATGCACCCCATTTCGCAACGTGGTTTGTTGCCATACCTTTGATCATGACTATCGGCGTTATCCGCTCACTTGCACTTACTTTGGGTGAAGAAATTGGCTGGCGTGGATTTCTTTTTCCTCGTTTAAATACTCGGTTTGGGTTTACAAAGGCTTGCTTTCTCAGTGGGATAATTTGGGCCATGTGGCATTATTTAGGTATTCTTTATTTAGGTTATGGTGGCGCTACACCAAAGGTCGAAGCTTTTATCTGCTTTACCATAACTGTAATAGCCCTAAGCTTCATTTTAGGATACATAAGACTCAAAACAAACAGCATATGGCCATGTGCAATCCTTCATGCCAGTCACAATATTATAATTCAAGCCATTTTCAATCCCATGACCTCACAAACTGGAAAAGCAACCTTGATTGTTGGAGAATTTGGCATTGGTTTGGTTTTAACCACCAGCGTCCTTGCGATTTGGTTTTGGCACAAAGAAACGGTAGATAAAAATTAAGATTTTAAGCTGCAATGATACGTTTTTGAAGAAGATTCTGTGGGTTGAAATAAATACATAATCAAGATAAATACATAGGACCCATTATCCTAGTGCTCTGTTCTAAATACGCAACACCAATTAAAGGAAAATATAAATGTTTATTCATTTCAGCTTTATGCGTTAGAGTGCCTCCTGCGCAAATCAAGTATATACCCGGCAGGTTCCCGGACACCCAAACCTAGTCTAGTTAAAGTCCCAATGAAAAACTTTCTAAAGCTTCGCCCTCAACATCAAACACTTTGGTTCTAAGATTTGATTGTCTAACTATTTCTTGGTGCAGTTCGGTAAGAGTTGAATCACATACTTCATAAAGTTTTCTTTCGGTTTTACAAGGAAATGGCGTCCTGAAGAATCCTGGGGTCCTAGTATTTTGGCCTGTGGAACTTAACCAATCGGTCAGTCTTTTTATTGCCATATGTATGGGTTTGACCAAATTAATGCGTAAAAAATGTATGATTTGTAAGCGTTTATTTTCTGACAATTGCTCCATTTTATCGTTATGAAAATCATTTTGAATCAAATCAAGTAAGAGGCGAAGATACCCTTTATCTTTTAGATTGAGATTAACATTGATGTAAGCATTATTAATTACTTGAATATGTTGACTAATGATTAACAACTTAGCTAAACGAGGGTCAATTTTATCCAACAATCTTTTTTGTCTTGCAGTAACTTCCTTTACTAGAAAGGGGTTATACAATGAATTTTGAAGGCTCTCCCGGTAAATTTGGTTTTTTTCTAATATACTGTATTTTGCGTAAAGGCGTTCGTATTCTTGTCTAATATCTTCTATGATTTTTAAGGAGGTGATGTATGCAGGTTTCACCAACCGCCTTTCAATTTCTTGAGCTTTTTTAACTGTTCTTTTATGATTAATTATATCTAATGTCGTTTTTTCAAAATACCTGTCAAATTGATTGCACCAACTCATCAGTTCTGTGCTTGTGCTAACTTCATCAAAGGAACTACTGCTGGCACTGATGATGCTATCTAATTGAGAAAAATGGGCACGTATTTCTCCACACTCGAAAATATAATCAGAGTGAAATGGATTGGCCTGACTAAGGGACAATGATTGATTTAATTTTATATAGTATTCGTTTCTTTTTTGCTTTTTTGTCTCTCTCAGTTTTGTCAATTCTTTTTTGGTTTTTTTGAAATTTTCTTTTAACTGCAAAATAGCTTTAGATGCACACTGTTCTAGGGAGGTTAAGCCCGCGTGGTTGGGTGACATCAACCTAACTGTATGGTCACATATGGTCTGGTTTTCGAATAATAGGCTATAACTATGTTTTAATTTTTTTAATAATTCATTATGGGCACTGATGGGTAAGAGCTTGTTGGTTGTCTCAGCATCTGTTAAAGCCATTAGAAAGGAGTGGGCCAGGGAGTATTTTTTTTCTTTATAGCAGGTACTTAGTGATTGTATGGCTAATAGGGTTGACTTATGACAGTGTTTTAAAACATCAGCGGCTGATTGTTCAGAATCAGACTTTAACAATAAAATTCGGTTTTGTTCTTCTATAGAGAGGTTAACCCAGACTTTCAGCGCAAGGCTCTCTTTTTTGATGGGTTTTTTTTCGATTTTATAATTTAATCCTTCGTTTGAAGATAAAAGTATTTGTTTGAGACTAATAATACCACCAGTTTGCGCTTGTCCATCAAATAAACTTAATAAGTTATCCAATTGTATTAACAAGCTTTGTGTAGTCGCTCTAAGATCCTCATGTTGTAACTTAACCCCTTGCTCCACTATTGCTTCTTCAACCAATAGCTTACAATATCTATTGATAGCTGTTAAAGGAAATTCTTGTATTTGAGTAATGGTTTGATAGAGGTAGGGCAAGTTTAATTTTATCTTATCTTTAGAAGATAATTCTTTTTTAGCCGTTAAGGAAAAAAGTGGTAAATTTGGCAATTTAAGAGAAGCCAATTTAGCTTGTACAGCATTTCCGAATTCATCTAATTTTGAAAGTTTTTTCTCGGCCTTGGCCTCGGGCTTGGGTGAAAATTTATTTTCTATCAGAAGGCTTAAGTCCCCGCGTTTCATTTCAATAGCAGATGCCTCAATTGAGTCTATGCTTACTGCACCTAGCAAGTCTTTTGTTAATTGAGAGCTGAATTTAACCAAGGCCACTCTTAAATAATCAGCATCAGGCTCCTTGATTTCAAAAGGACAATCTGTGGCAACTGTTAAAAATGCACCTAATGTATTGTTTAATTCGTCAAAGGCACTGGCCTGTAAATTTTCTAATTCTTTTAAATCATTGGTATCTGGATATAATAATTTGCTACGTTTCATAAAGTCTCTTGCAGTGGCCTCAATTTCCAACACATAAGATCTCAGTGTGTTTAGTTTTAATGTTAATTCGTCTAAAACCACGGGTAAATAATCTGGAAGTATCTCACGTTGATCAGAAGGGTAAAGTTCGTTGTTTGTCATGCTTGTACGATCAAGGAGTTTATGTATGGCTGTATCAACACCTTCAATTTTCTTTTTTAATTCTGAAAATGCAACACCCAGCTGTATTAGTATTGTATCAGTAAGTTGCCCGGTGGACTTGGGCAAGGATATGCTTAGATTTTTCTCAAACAAGATGGCAAATTGTGATTTCATTTGCTCAAGAGTACACTTTAATTGTTTGACTTCCTCTGATTCAGGTTGTTCAGTGGTATGGTCAAAAATTTCTACAATGGGCATGTAAACACCTTAAGTTACTACTTTTTTAACCGATGCTCAAAGCGCGCATTGTATCATTTATAAGGCCGGAAATCCTTAATTATTGTTACAATTTGCATCGGAAATGTAAATTTTTTTGATATTAACCTTATTTTTTTTACAAAAAACCTTGAGTAATGGTTCAGGATATGAACTTTAATTCAGAAAGGTGGGTGAAATAATTGAACACTGTATCTTGCGATACCAATTTAAGTGTAGATGGGTGCCATTTAGGATTTTTATCTTTATCTACCAATAAGGCACGAACACCTTCATAAAAATCTTTATCATGCATAAAATGCTGCGCCAAGGTGTAATCCATTGTAAGACAATCCTCCAAAGATTTCCCTTTAGCCCTTTGCAATTGGTCCAAAGTAACTTTCAGACTTAAAGGAGATTTTTTTGCTAAAACAGCAATTATTTCTTGTGCCCCCACATCCTCGCTTTTTTCTAAAGTTTTGATTATTAATTCTAAACTGGGTTGAGAAAAGCAAATATTAATCAGCGTATTAGGCAAGTCTGTTTGATTTGGAACTGTCGTACTATAAGACTTAATACAAGCATCTACGCGACCATAGGAGTCTTGCGAAAGGTCTGCCTGGGTTAAACAGTGTACTAAGTCTGGCATCTGCGCCGCCTGGACCATAGGTATGCTTAAGCCTGCCTGTTTTGCTTGGTGATGATTGAGCCTACTCCCTGTTAAACCCAAATAAATTCCAAAAGCATCTGAGCATTTATTTAATATATAACTTGCACCAACATCTGGAAAAAAACCGATACCAGTTTCAGGCATTGCGAATACAAATTTCTCACTTGCCACAGGATGGCTGCCGTGCAAGGAAATACCCACACCTCCGCCCATGGTGATTCCATCCATTAAGGCTATATATGGTTTTCCTAAATGGTGAATGAAATGATTCAACCGATATTCATGCCAGAAAAAAGTCAATTGTTCCTTTGGGTCTGAAAACCCAGATTCATATAGCCACCGTACATCCCCACCCGCACAAAAGACAGGTCCTGCACAGGCTTTGATCACAATGGCATGCACAACTGTATCTTGTTTCCAACTGTGCAGTTGTTTTTGTAACTCCAAAATCATGTCTAAGGTCAAAGCATTTAAAGACTTGGGCCTATTTAATGTAATGATGCCTAGGTGACCCTCCTGACTAAAAAGTAATTCTTGAGACATGATCATTGTCCTTGAAACTGCGCAGGACGTTTATTTTGAAAGGCAGTAACACCTTCTAGTTTGTCAGCAGAAGCACAAATTTTACCAAAATGTACAGCCTCTAAATGTAAAGCATCATCTAAAGACAGATTATATCCATGATTCATGACTTCCAATACGGAAGAGATTGCTAAGGGAGCCATACTTAAAATACCCATCAAAAGTTTTTCACCATGCACTATTAAAGCATCAGGCTCAACTATTTCACTGACCAAGCCCCATTGCAAAGCAACTTCAGCAGAAATGAAACGACCCGTAAGACACAAATCTAAAGCCCGTCCCTTACCAATCAAGCGCGCTAATCTTTGTGTGCCACCATAGCCAGGAATAACACCTAATTTAACTTCGGGTTGACCAAATTGAGCTTTGGTTGAAGCTATCCTCATACTTGTAGAGATTGCTAACTCACAACCACCACCAAAAGCAAAGCCATTGACAGCTGCTAGTGAAGGTTTGCCCAAACGCTCTAGTTTGTTGAATACTTGTTGACCCATACAAGCAAATTCATAACCACTTTGGGCATTGCATTCTGCCAATTTATTAATGTCTGCGCCTGCACAAAAAGCTTTGCCGTTGCCAGTAATTAACAAAGCCTTTACTTTCGGATTTGATTTTGCAAAATCAAAAATTTCAGATAGCGCTTGTAAAACATCTGTACTTAAAGCATTGAGTTTTTCGGGTCTGTTTAAAGTGATGGTTAAAATGCCTGAAACAGCTAGAATTTGTTCAATTAGATTCATACATAACTCCTGTTAGGTAATAATATAAGGTTCATCCAAAGTGATTTTAGAAATGATTTCTCGCATGATTTCGTTGGTGCCTTCTAATATTTGATGCACTCGTAAATCTCTAAAAATTCGTTCAATCTTATAATCAGCCAAATAACCATAGCCACCATGTAGTTGCATGGCTTTGTCACTGATCTGAAAAGCAACATCGGTGGCTAACCGTTTTGCCATGGCACAATACATGGGCGCTTTCACATCATTGGTATCCAAAGATGTTGCTGCTCTATAGACCATCAATCGTGCGGCCTCATAATCTGTTATCATGTCAGCAAAATAAAATCGCAAAGCTTGTAATTTTGATAATGACTTACCAAACTGTTTGCGTTCGAGCATATAAGATTGGGATAGTCGCAAACATGCCAAGGCGCCACCAAGTGAACAAGAAGCGATATTCACACGCCCACCATTTAAGGCATTCAAAGCAATCTTAAAGCCTATGCCTTCTTGTCCAACCAGTTGACTCAGGGGAATTTTACAATTTTCAAAAAATACGGTGGTGGTTGGTTGGGCATGCCATCCCATTTTATGCTCTAACTTACCAAAACTTAAACCAGGTGTATCTTTTTCCACGAGTAAACAACTGATCCCGTGATGTTCGGCATCACTGGTTCGAACGATACATAAATATACGTCTGAAACAGATCCACCCGAAATAAAGACTTTAGAACCATTAAGCACATAATGATCACCATTTCTACGAGCGCGCGTTGTTAAAGACCCTGCATCTGAGCCAGAATTAGGTTCAGTTAGACAGTAACTTGCAAAGGCTTCCATTGAAGTTAATTTGGGTCCCCATTTGGCACGAAGTGCATCATCTGCATACTGATCAATTAAGGAGACGACCATGTTATGGATTGAAAGATAAGCGCTGGTCGTAACACAACCCGTGGCAAGCTGCTCAAATATCAATGCAGTATCCAACCGCGAGATTTGTGAACCCCCTATGTCCTCCCGAGCAAGCATGCCAGCCATGCCTAATTCAGCGGCTTCACGTAACACATCCATTGGAAAATAACAGTCTTGATCCCATTGATTTGCCATTGGGGCTAGCCTATTTTGCGCAAATTCTTCTGCCATCCCCCGAAATGCTTGATGTTCTTCGCTGAATTGAAAGTCCATAGCTTGTCCTTAAGTATGTAATTTAATTGATCAATCCTTGTATATATTGCTTGATAAGGGTGCTTAATTTTGTTGAAGATTTAACCGCCATATTTATTACTTCTTCATGACTATGGCTTATATTATCTAGACCAGTTGCATAATTGGTGATGGTGGCAATGACAGCAACACGAAGACCACAATGATTTGCAACCAATACTTCTGGTACCGTTGACATCCCCACGGCATCAGCGCCTAATGTTCTAAAAGCGCGAATTTCCGCGGCAGTTTCATAATGAGGACCTAATACGGAAATATAGACACCCTCGGTAAGCTTAATTGAATTAGTTGCCGCTACTTTCAATAAATCACTGCGCATGGTTGGATCATAGGCTCGGTCTAAGGGATAAAACCTTGGTCCAAATTCCTCGTCATTAGGACCTATGAGCGGATTGGTTGGTTGTAAATTGATGTGATCAGAGATTAATACCAATTCACCAGGTTGTATGTCCTCTCTCAAAGAGCCTGATGCATTGGTTGCAAGAAAGTAGGTACAACCTAAAAGTTTTAATGTGCGAATATAGGTCTTTACGCTGTCATAATGGTGAAAACCTTCATAACTATGTGCGCGGCCTTGGAGACAAATCACAGCCACTCCACCAATATATCCCAGTGTGAGCTGGCCACTATGGCCTTCAACATTCAATTTAGGAAAGCCTGGGATATGCTCATAAGCAATAACAAAGGGATTTTCTAATTCTTCTGCCAAATGTCCTAATCCTGTTCCTAAAACCACACCAATCAAGGGATTGAACTCAGGGTGTTGGCCTCGAATGTATTCTGCTGCATGGTGGGCTGGGGTTTTTTTACTCATCACATATCCTATTGGGGTTTAAAATCAAAAGCCAGGGGTAGTAACTCATTCACTTTCATTGTGGATGATATTTTACGGTCTTTGCAAAGGTACACCTGTGTTTTTTTGGTTGAAAATTCAAAAATTCTTTGTCTACAAGCACCACAGGGAGCACAAAATTCATCATTGCCGGCGATTACTAGTATATGTGCAATACGCTGCTCACCTGCACTTACCATGGATCCTATAGCAGAAGCCTCAGCACATAGTGTTAGGCCATAAGAACCATTTTCTACATTTACACCTGTGTAAAAGTTCCCTAGATCGGTAACAATACAAGCTGCGACTTTGTATTTGGAATAGGGTGCATAAGCAAATTGAAGCGCCTCTTGTGCTGCTTGCAACATGCCTTGGTTTATTTCATTCATGAGTAAGTTCCTGCTTCCTTGAAGTCTTCTGTTGAATGGTTGGGTTCAATTGGTAGACTAATACGTACCAATAGACCACCCTCTGTATTGTTTGATGCCTTGATATCGCCCCTATGAAGGTGGATAGCACGAGCGGCTATAGCCAATCCCAAACCAAAACCCCCTGTTTTTTTCGCCCTAGAAGTATCTACTCTGTAAAATGGATTAAAAATATTAGTCAATTGAGAATTAGGAACACCAGGCCCACAATCTCTTATATCAATAAAAATGCTATCTTTAGACGCATTATGTTTCATTGAAATGATAATATCTTTATCAGCAGGAGAATAGTGTAGAGCATTTCTGACTATATTTTCAATTGCTCTATGAATCAAGCGTGCATCTGCTTTTATTTGACAGGGCTCAGTGATGCCTTGTTTTACATGATTATGATTTTCACCAGATTCATAATTTGCATCTTGTATAATACCTGAGATCAATTCTGTTAAATTGACGGTGGATAACTGAAGTCCCGCTGTTGACTTATCTAATCTAGCAAAGTCTAAAATTTCACCTATCAAAGCATTCAATCGCAGACATTCTAATTCCATGCGGTTAAATTCAGTATCAGCCAAGTGGTTTGTTTTTTGACGACCAAGCTCAATTGCAATGTTAAGCCGTGTCAATGGGGAACGCAGCTCATGAGAAATGTCTTGTAATAACCTATCTTTGGAGCGAATTAAAGCTTCTAATTGTTCTGCCATACTATCAAATTCATCACTTAGGGCACCAATCTCATCTTTATTATGTCCTCTTAAATGTCCAACCCGCGTACCAAAATTACCCGTGGCTATTGATTTTGCTGCCAATCCTAAGGATCGCAAAGGTTGGGTTAAATACAAAGACAAAAAATAACAAATAAGCCCGCTGATGAATGTGGCAAGAAGTAGTCTTAAGGTAAGTCCTGCCCAAGGAATTTGTATGAAATAGTGGATGGGGTTTTCAGTGATAGCCACTAATCTGTAGTATTTTCCAGAGGTTGACATGATCTCATGGCTAACCAGTAACTTCCCTGATTTAAATATACCCTCAGACAGTTGATCTTTGATGAGGTTCTGGCCTATGGCTTTTACAGTAGAGGGGGCAGGCTGCGTGCTTAAGATTTCCCCTGTGCTGGACAATAGATACAGAGTCATATGCCGAGATGCACCAATTTTTTTTAACCAGTTCAAAAGGGCCTCTCTTTGACCGGATTCGAAGGTAGCTACAGCTGCATTGGCATAGCTGTCCATAAACATATGCTCACCCACAGGTAAAGATGATTTTTGGGTAATCTGACTGGTAACCCAAGCTGTGGTTACAATAATCAGTATACTTGCTAGCCAAAATGTTAAGAAAATCTTCCAATACAAACTACGCATTAAACATATATCCAAAACCACGCACTGTTTTTACCAGTGGTTCGCCTTCTGGATTATCACCTAATTTGTTTCTTAAATTACTGATGTGAACATCAATGCTTCTATCGTAAGGAGTATACTTTCGTCCCAAAGCGTAGGCTGTGAGCTCTTCTTTTGAAAAAGCTTGACCCGGCGATTTAATGAGCATCTCAAGAATATTGAACTCTGCATTGGTCAGTTCAAGATAATTTCCGGCCAAGGTAACATGGCGTTTGGAACAGTCAAGAACAACATTGTGGTGTTTAATCACAGGTCTTTGCAGGGGGGTCTTTTGGGTTCTTCTGAGAATGGCGCGAAGACGTGCAACCAATTCCCGAGGATTACAAGGTTTAGGCAGGTAATCGTCTGCGCCAATTTCTAATCCCACAATACGGTCTACATCGTCACCACGTGCGGTCAACATCAACACTGGGGTTTGGGCATGTTCTCTGATGGCTTTTAACACTTCAAATCCATTTAATTTTGGCAACATGACATCAAGAACAATGGCATCAAAGGAATAATTGATGGCATTTTTTACCCCTTGTTCACCATCGTGGACACAGACCACTTCAAAACCTTCAGGCTCTAAATATTGGGCTAATAAATCAGTAAGCTCGACATCGTCATCAATTATAAGAATCTTGTTGTTCATGCTTTTTGACCTTGTATTCGTCTATCAAAGCATTCCATAAGATTGATTCTTCTGGCATCAGCATTGATGATTTTGAATTCAAAAGAAAGAATGGTGATGCTTTCTCCAGGCTTGGGCAAATAACCAAAACTATTCATCACTATCCCTCCAATGGTATCGTAATTGTCATCATTAAAGTCTGCATGCAGTTGTTCGTTGAATTCATCTATGGGTGTATTGGCTTTGATGATATAATGGGCATCTCCATGTTTTTTAATGTAAGCATCTTCATCAATGTCGAATTCATCTTCTATATCGCCAATGATTTGTTCAATAATATCTTCAATAGTAACAAAGCCTGCTATCTCACCATATTCATCAACTACAATGGCCATGTGGTTTTTATTAAACCTAAACTCGCGCAACAAGCTATCCAAAGGCATACTTTCGGGTACATAGGTTACTTTGCGACAAATATCATATAAGTCAAAAGAGTCCGCAGGTTCTTGTTGATAGGGTAGTAAATCTTTGGCATGTAAAATACCAATGATGTCATTTGGATGCTCACCGGTTACTGGAAAACGTGAATGACCACTGCTGGTTACGGTATTTATGATTTTGGTATAATCGTCATTGTGATTAAGACAAACCATTTGATTTTTAGGCAACATGATTTCTCGTGCCCGCATTTTTGAAAACAAAATGGCGCCCTCTATCATAGAAAGGGTCTCTGAATTGATTAAAGATCGAATCTGTGCGTCTCGTAATAAATTGACCAGCTCTTCTAGACTGTTGGGTTCACCTTGAAGAAATTGCTTTAAGCGACTAAACCATGAGCTGCCATCGTCCTCTTTATTCAAATGTATTATCCTCAGTGTCATAGGGGCTTTCAAAACCAAGTTCAGCTAATAATCCTATCTCAATTGTCTGCATCTTGTCAGCATCTGCGGTATTAATATGATCATAGCCTAGTAAATGTAATACACCATGGATTACAATCAAAGCCCAATGTGCTTTTAAGACTTTATGAAGGTGTTTGCTTTCGGTACGAAGTACTTCCGGACAAATGACTATGTCTCCTAAAAAAGGAGTCTCAAGCTCAATACACTCTGGTAGTGAACTTGGAAAGGCCAAAACATTGGTGACTTTGTTTTTTTGTCTGTATTGGTTGTTAAGGGCTGTCATTTCCTCAGCCCTTACCAAACGAATGGTTAATTCGGCTTGTTTTTTTTGGTCTCGAAGTGCTAAGGCTGCAAGATTGTGAAGTGCGCTGTGTGTTAATGGTAAACGTTTATTACTTACGTTTTGAATGTCTATGTGATAATTCATATTTCTTTTATTTGATCCTAAGTAGAGGAACTAATTTTTAATCCATATGCTATAATAATTGATTTTATGATAACATAAATCCATGATTGATCTCCATTGTCATAGTCACTTTTCTGATGGCGTTTTGAGTCCTCAAGACTTGTTCGCAATTGCTCAGAAACAAAAGCTAACATGCCTTTCCTTAACCGATCATGATACTTTGGCGGGCTTCCAACAATTAAAACAGGCTGCAGCCAACACATCTATTAAAATCATTCCAGGTGTTGAATTAAGTACGCGTTGGAAAAAACATGATATACATATTTTAGGATATCAATTTCGGGTTAGTCCAGCCTTTGAGGCCTTGATTGCTGGTCAAAATTTAAGTCGCATACAACGGGCTAAAGACATCGGGGCCTTATTAAATAGGGTGGGGGTGACTGATGCTTATGCTAAGGCTTGTGAATTGGCTGGGCATGAGCGGATTGGGCGGCCTCATTTTGCAAAAATTTTAGTCAAAGAAGGTAAGGTTAGAGAGATGCAGGCAGCTTTTAGCCAATTTTTAGGTCGAGGCAAAATTGCCTATGTGCCTACATCCTGGATAAGTGTGCAAGAAGCAGTTGAAGGCATTGTGGAAGCAGGGGGCCAGGCAGTGATTGCCCATCCTTTAAAATATGGATTGACGCGCTCTAAATTGCATGAGTTAATTAAAGATTTTAAAGAGGCTGGTGGTGCTGGAATTGAGGTGGTCTCAGGCGACTTAAACACCACACAAATTAATGAAATGGCTGGCGTTTGTTTGCGTTTCAATTTGTTAGCCTCTTCTGGATCAGATTTCCATGGGACAGCACCTACCCGTGTAAAACTTGGGGGTCAGCAGCAACTCCCAGTAAACTGTACGCCAATATGGCAGCAATGGAATATTTAAAAGGGGACTTTATATGAGTCAGGTTTTTGCACTTCATCCTGATAATCCTGAAGCTCGTTTGTTGAGAAAGGCCGTGTCCATAATAGAAGAGGGTGGATTAATTGTCTATCCCACAGATTCTGGATATGCTTTGGGTTGTAGTTTGGGAAACAAGAGTGCTTTAGAACGCATCAGACGTTTAAGACAATTGGATAAACATCATAACATGACTTTGGTATGCCGTGACCTATCTGAGCTTGGCACCTATGCTAAAGTTTCTAATCCTGTTTTTCGGCTGCTAAAAACCTATACCCCAGGTGCTTATACTTTTATTCTCAATGCAAGTCATTTAGTACCACGACTAATGCTTCATCCTAAGCGCAAAACCTTAGGCTTGCGGGTTCCAGATAATCGCATTACTTTAGCCCTATTAGAACATCTTGATGCGCCATTGATGAGTTGTACTTTAATCTTGCCAAATGCAAAGCTGCCTTTAAGTGAACCTGAAGCAATAAGAGATCTACTGGGTTCACAAGTTGATTTAATACTAGACGGCGGAAATTGTGGCAATGATCCCACTACAGTTATAGATTTAACAGGCAATGTGCCTGTGATTTTAAGAGAAGGGAAGGGTGATCCTGAACCTTTTAGATGATAGATACACCTATTTTTTTATGATTTAAAATAATTAGTCGCTGGCGAGAAACTCATTTTACCTCTTAGTCCGACGTCCCGCGGACACGCCGAGGGACGTCGGGACTGGGTAAAAATCAATTACGAGCCAGCGACTGGTTATGAATACTAATGGCGAAAATTCTCAAATTGCATATTTAAGTAAGACTTACAATTAAAACTAAAGAAGAGGTTATTGATGTCAGCATTATTTACTTCCAACAAACGGGTTGTTTCAGGGATGCGTGTGAGTGGAAGGTTACACCTTGGACATTATCATGGCGTATTGAAAAATTGGGTTAAATTACAGCATCAATATGATTGTTTCTTTTTTGCAGCTGATTGGCATGGATTAACTACGCAATATGAAAATCCTGGATTGATTGAAAATCATCTTTGGGACATGTTGATAGATTGGTTGGCTTGTGGCATGAATCCTGGTTTGGCTTGTTTATTCATCCAATCTTGGGTTCCTGAGCATGCAGAATTACATTTATTATTATCTATGATAACGCCCTTAGGCTGGTTAGAACGTGTGCCAAGTTTTAAGGATCAACAGGATAAAATAAAAGATAAAGAACTAGATACCTATGGATTTTTAGGGTATCCATTATTACAAAGTGCCGATGTGTTGTTATATCACGCAGATTATGTGCCGGTGGGTGAAGATCAAGTGGCTCATATTGAATTGATACGTGAAGTGTCTCGTCGATTCAATCATCTTTATGGTAAAGAGGCTAATTTTGAAGAGTTGGCAGAAGAAGCTATTAAAAAGATGGGAAAAAAGCACGGCAATATTTATAGCAATTTGCGTAAACAGTTTCAAGAGCGTGGTGTGCATGAATCAATTCAAACGGCTCAAGCTTTGTTACAAGATCAAACAAATTTATCAATGGGTGATAAAGAGCGTTTGTTGGGATATTTGGAAGGGTCTGGAAAAATAATCTTATCTGAACCACAGGCTTTATTGACCGAACATGCCAAGATGCCGGGTATAGATGGTCAGAAAATGTCTAAATCCTACCATAATACAATCACCTTAAGAGAGTCTCCGGAAGTTGTGGAGAAAAAAGTACTTACCATGCCTACGGATCCCGCACGAGTAAAACGCACAGATCCAGGTGATCCTGAAAAATGTCCTGTCTGGCAATTTCATAAAATTTATTCCAATGAGGAAGTTAAAAATTGGGTGCAAATAGGCTGTCGTAGTGCGGGTATAGGCTGTATCGATTGTAAGAGACCAGTGATTGATGCTATCAATCAAGAACTTAAGCCCATTCAATCCTCCATTATTGATTATGAAAATGATTTAGGCTCTGTCAAACGGATTGTATCAGAAGGCTCTGAAGATGCTCGAACCGAAGCAATCAAAACCTTAAACTTGGTGAAAGAAGTTATGGGATTAGATTATTGAGATGAGCACCCTGGCTACTAAGTCCGAACTTAGTGCTGTCGTCTATGGTAAAGAATATACGCAGATTCCAGATGATCTGTTCATTCCACCAGATGCTTTAGAAGTACTTTTAGAATCCTTCAGTGGACCTTTGGACTTGTTGTTGTATTTAATACGCAAACAAAATATTGATATATTAGACATCCCCATTATGTCAATAACAAAGCAATATTTGCAGTATATTGGGTTTTTGTTCGAATCAAAAGATTATAAACTAGAGTTGGCTGCAGATTATTTATTGATGGCCACTGTATTAGCTGAAATTAAATCTAAATTATTATTGCCCATTCGTGTTGATAAAGACGAAGAAACCGACATTGACCCAAGAATGGATTTGGTGAGGCGTCTACAGGCCTATGAAGAAATGAAGCAAGCGGCACTTGAGCTTGATTGTTTACCAAGAAGAGAACGCGATACTTTTTTAGTATACCTTTCTTCTTCAGATGTCACCTTAGTAAAAAACCATCCTGATGTCAACCTGATGGATTTGATAGATGCAATGAAAACGCTGTTACAGAAAGAGGATTGTTTTGTTCATCATGAAATTTCTCGAGAAAATCTCTCAGTTCGTGATCGCATGTGTAAGATTTTATTACAGTTACAAGCGCAGGAGCATCTTGAATTGAAGCAATTATTTTCTGTTCACGAAGGGCGTGCAGGGCTTATCGTAGCCTTTTTAGCCATACTTGAATTGGCAAGACAAGAATTGATAAGTATTAGTCAAACCCAACCTTTTTCAATTATTTATATCAGGGCTTTATGATATGAATGACCTTGAGTTAAAACAAATCATTGAAGCCCTCTTGTTAAGTCATCAGGGACCCTTATCTCTTGAAAAAATGAGGCTTGTGTTTTCTGAAGAACACAAACCGGATCTTAAACAATTAAAATCCCTACTGCTTGTCTTAAAATCTGAATACAGTATACGCCCCTGTGAACTTATAGAGGTAGCTGAGGGCTATGTTGTACAGACTAAAAAGGAATATGCACCTTGGATTGCTCGATTACATGCCGATAAACCAGTTAAATATTCACGCGCCCTCCTTGAAATTTTGGCTATAATCGCTTATAAGCAACCTGTAACTCGCAGCGACATAGAGGATATCCGTGGGGTTGCGGTTTCAAGTCAAATCATTAAAACTTTGATGGAAAGAGAGTGGATTGAAATTGCAGGGTACAAAGACGTTCCCGGAAAACCTGCAATTTATTGTACCAGTAAAGAGTTTTTAAATTATTTTAATCTATGTCAATTAAACGAACTGCCGTCTTTAGAATTGCGTCTTTAGAATTGAAAGATACTTTGGTTATTGAGCCCGATTTGCATTTGGAATGATATTATGAGCACAGAACGATTACAAAAGATATTGAGTCAGGCCGGTTTAGGTTCCCGTCGAGAGATGGAGCGTTGGATAGCCAGTGGCTGGGTTTGTGTGAACGGCAAGCCCGTTACCTTGGGGGATAGTGCAAGTGCTGAGGATAAAATCACGGTGAAAGGAAAGCCTATCAGCAATCCTTTGAAAGTTAAACAAAATGTTCGTATTTTATTATACCATAAACCAGTTGGTGAAATATCTAGCAGACATGACCCTAAGTTTGATGCCACTGTGTTTGACAATTTACCGCATTTAAAACAGGGCCGTTGGATTCAAGTTGGACGGTTGGATTTGAATACCTCGGGGTTGCTGATTTTTACCAACAACGGAGAGTTGGCCAATCAATTGATGCATCCAAAGTATGGATTGGAACGGGAGTACGCAGTTCGTATCCATGGACGAGTCAGTCCAGAGATGATTAAAATATTAGAAAAAGGTGTAGAGCTTGATGATGGCATGGCCAAATTTTCACGCATAGAATTTCGAGGTGGTGAAGGCTCTAATAGTTGGTATCATGTGACTTTGAATGAAGGCAGAAATCGCGAAGTCAGGCGCTTGTGGGAATCCCAAGGTATGGAAGTAAGTCGTTTGATACGCGTACGTTATGGAATCTTAACCATGCCTAGATTTTTAGTGCGTGGACAATCTTATGAATTAACTCCGAAACAGGTTTCGGAGTTTTTGGCTTCATTAAGGTAGAAACTCAATCTGTAAATATACCTTCGATGATGTCTAAGGTAATCTTGGGAGTGATGTGCAGTATTTAAAGTTCAACTAAGTTAACACTTTTAAGTGAAACCAGAGGAGCATAATAAACTTTGACATAGAATTTATATCATGCTGTCCCTCTGCAGTTTTGACTCATCTACACCACTTTACTAGAAACAATGTTAAGACCTCTGCATTAATGCAGTTATTATTATTGTGATTTTATTCACTATTTGGGTTTACATCCATCAATAGTACTATCTGGTTCAAAATTATTATGGCAATAAGTGTCACAATCCGTTTTAACTGATTGAAAGGTGCATGCTCCTATGCTGCTATAACAAGAATCACCCAATAAATCGCTCCTACACATGCAAAAAGGACCACTACATATACCTTTTTCATCTATACTCCACACTGGTGATACAAATAATATTAAAAAATTCAGAGTGAATGCTAATACCAATGTAGACGTTGTTTTAACTTTACTCATATCATTCTCCTTGCAAATTTTTTTTGTTAAGTTCAGCATTATTTGTTGTATTATAGTATATCTAAAGCAAAATATGTACAGTTTCAAATTCTAGCTTTATTAAATATTACAGCTGTTTAAGTTATTACTGCCTTTTTTTCTAATCCCGTTGTTTTATCTAAATGGCTGTCATCCCGGAATTTAGCGCGATTTGCCGAGCTTTGCGAGGCTAGTCTCGTTTAATGTCCGGGATCTATTTTCGTTGGTACGGTGCCATTGATGTGGATTAGACATATTAAATATCAGATAGATTGCGAATAATTCCAGTGTAGGTGGCTTTTTATTTACATTGCCTGTCTTAGTTACTTAATTCTTAGGCTAATTTTTCCCTGTTGATATATGCAAAAATGGTTCCCGGACATTAAGTTCGACTAGCCTCGCAAAGCTCGGAGTCGTGCTAAATTCCGGGGTGACAGAGTTGAGTGCTAGAATCCGGGATAACAGTGTTTGGAAAAGTATTTAGAAGACCTTAGCAACATTTTTACAACAGGCAGTATGAAACTTCGTAATAGCTTCATTTGTGTACAAAATCAAAATTGTGATATGATCGGCTTTTCTTATTAAGATGGTCATGCATGAAAACATTATCTAAAGGGTTGCTCCTCATCCTAGTGTGTTTAATCATTGTTTTAATCATTGGTCGGATCTATTTACCTACCTATTTAAAACAATACGTTGAAAAACGCATTAATAATATTCCAGAATATCATGTCAAAATTAAAGACATTGATGTTCATTTGATTCGTGGAAGTTATACCATTCATGATCTGTCTCTATATAAAATAAAAGAAAAAATCCCAGTCCCTTTTTTTGCAGCGCAGAGTATCAATTTTTCAGTTCAATGGAAAGCCTTATTGCATGGTTCAATTGTGGCCCAAATTAAAGCTGATAAGCCTGTTTTAAATTTTGTAATTGAGCCTAATGGACAAAATCAGCAACTGTCTATTGATAAAGAGTGGGAGCAGGTGGTTCAATCATTATTTCCTTTGAATATTAATAAGGTATTGATACATGAAGGCACAATTTCCTTACATAGTTTTCATGGAAAGCCACCGTTTGAGCAAAATTTAAGCCATATCAATTTTCGATTGGATAATTTACAGAAAGTCTACGGAAATGAGGGGCTATACTCCAAATTTGATGGGCATGGAATCATGAATCAAGGCAAATTTTCAATTTCTGGAAGCGTTGATCCCTTTGCGAAACAACCTACTTTTATACTTAAAAATTCATTGAAATCAATGAAAATCAAAGGTGCCAATGATTTCTTACTTCATTTTATTTCTTTAGATGTCGCCGATGGGGAATTCAGCTTATATTCAGAATTTGCGGCTAAAAAAGGTAAACTTACAGGGTACGCTAAGCCTTTGATTAAGCATTTAAAAATTCTAGATTTAAAAGAAAAGAAACCAAATCCCATAGAATTTTTGTATAAAGGTGTCATGGAAGTTGGAGCAAAAATCATGACCAATCCCATTAAAAAAACCATAGCAACAAAGATAAAAATTTCTGGGGATATTGAGAATCCTAAAACAAGTTTCTTATCGATTGTAGGCTTTTTACTAAGGAATGCATTCATTGAAGCCTTGTTGCCACAATTGGATCATTCTATCGCCATGAAAGACATTCACATTGATAAGAATACCAAGCTCTAGGTAATATGGTCCTGACACTTGATCTTTTACTAATAATGTCATTACAATTTAAGGACTTAGCTAGATACGGCTAAGTCATGCGCTGGACATTTCTATAATGATTTATAGCCAACTGTGGGTTTAACTTATTTTAGGTAGGTCAAATCCCTAGGTACAACTAAGTACGTCATCCTGAAGCGCGTCTTTTTGCGCGAAGGATCCTCTGTCTTGTAAAAAAAGAATGATCTAGTTTATTCGTTTAATCTTGAAGGGGGAGGTTTAAACCAGCTGATATGTTAAAGAAGACAGTGCCAAATTATAAGAGATCCTTCGCGCAAAAATCGCGCTCAGGATGATGCAGCCGGGAGTTACAATTAATTTCATACTTCCATACGCTAATGAAATTCTTCCATGAGAGTTGAAAAATTTGCCACGACAGTTGGTGAAATTTTTCCATAAAAATTGGTGATATTTAAATGAAAAAATTATTTTTTGACTTTCGAACCTTTTTTACTAAAATATCCAATAACCAATACTTTAAGAAAATTCAGAAGTTTGATGTTTTTTGCCGCACCTTTGGCACTTTGACGCATGATTAAACGTGTAAAAATAATTTGAATTATTCTAATACGTAAATAGTTTATTAAAAAGCGATATAACATGAGAATACCCCCTTATAAATAATTTCACTTACATTATAGCACATCCTTATAATGAGTTTCGGCCTGCGACTAATTATTTAGATTATCTCCAAAGTACAATTAATCTGTATATATTTTATTTTCATTGATGTACCTATAGACTGCTGTTGGAAGTTTATCTTCCACCGATTTATTTTTTTGGATAGAGTGTTTAATATCTGTAGAAGAAAAGTCATAATGACCTGCATTAAATAAAAAAATGTGGCCAGCTGATGAATTAATAAGCTCATCTTTGCTATGGGTTTGATGTTCCTGTAGAAGTGCTTGAATCGCTTTTGAATACTCTAAATGTGAAAATTTAGGTCTTTCCATAACCAGTATATTAGCTAATTCAATGAGTTTTTCCCATTCATACCATTGAGGTAAGCTTACAAAGGCATCAAAGCCCATAATCAATGTAATGGAAGCTTTATGGTTTTCATTTCGTATGCTTGATAGGGTCTTTACAGTGTAAGAAGGATTATCGCTTAGGATTTCACGCCTATCAATTTCAAAAGAGCTTACACCCTTCAGTGCCAATTGCAGCATGGTTATTCTTTGTGTATTGCTGGCGGTGGCAGACCCTTTCAAAACTTGCTTATTACAGGGTAAGAAATAATAGTGGTCAAACTGGAAGTACTTTTGAATGGCGATACTTGCTTTGAGATGTCCATTATGGATGGGGTCGAAAGTTCCACCAAAGAAAGCAAGGCTTTTCATGAAAAAACACCTTGTGCCTCACCAATCAATTGTCCCAGGCTTAATGACAGCGCAAGATTTTCCAGAGCATTCCATACCTGGCTGCTGGCATTGGATTTTATACGCTCATCAATCACCTGGCAATACTGAAGGAGTCTTGTTAAATTTGCAGTATTATGCCGCTTTAGACTGGTTTGGTAGAGGCCCATTCGTTGGGGCCACAGCTTTAATTGACTACTAACCGTTTTGATATCCAGTTTGGCTTGAACAGCATGTAGTAATTGCAAACTTACTCTTATCTCCTGGGACAGCATCCATAAAATAAAGGTGGGCTCTGTTTTATTTTTAGCCGCCAGTTTTATAATCTGTAAGGCTTTGTCAGCTTGGCCCAGTAAGCAGGCATCAATCAGTTCGAAAGGTGTATGATCACATTGATTAGAGACCTGCTCCAGCGCCTGCTGCACAGTAATAAGGCTGTTGATCTCATTTGATAAACCAATTTTTTCAATCACCTGGGCACAAGCCAGCATGTTACCTTGAGTATATTGATGAATCACATCTGGAACCTGTGCCTCAAAATCAAGAGGTATGTGTTTTAATTGCTTGGATATCCACTGTTTCATTTCAGCAGAAGATAGTGGCTGATTAAGCACAACCACAGCTTGCTCAAATGCGGCCACTGTTTGAATAAGTTTAGCCGGTAGGTGAGGCGCTCTGATGATGATGGTGCAACTATTGTTCACTGAGCTCAGGTATTTTGTTAAAAGGTTTTTTTCTTGTGTTGCCAAAGTTTTTTTCTCATGAAACCCATTGATAAGGAGCCTATCTGCGAATAATGAATAATGATTGGTTTCATCTATCATTTTTTGCCAATCTCCAGGAGTTTGAAGAGTAATTATTTTTTCATCTAATTCGAAGGATTTTTTTAAGGCCGTTTTGATGGTACAAAACGCTTGGTCAAGAAGATAATTATCCTGTCCAATGAGTATATATAAAGGTGCAATTTTTTTTTGTACCTGTTGCCCTAAGGCTTGGTGTCTAATTTGCATGGAATTTCATTGGTTGCACCTAAGCGATTGATGATTTGATATACAGCATCACGTCTCATTTCTTTTATAAAGTGTCGCTCTTCATCGTTTGAACCCAAAATTCTATCATTATTGACTGTCAGTTGCCTTGTAACAATGACGCGCTTGCTTGGCATTATCAATTCACCTTTACAGGATTGTAAACTAAACTCAATGCCTAAAATCAATTGATATTGTCTGGGGTTGGTACTAGAGCCAATGCTTACAATTTGTTTTTGATAAAGAATAGAGTCTATCATCAGCCAGTAGGGCGCATGAGCAGGCTCAGACTCAATATGGATTTTATGGGTTTCCAATTGAGATGTTAACAAAGAAATAAATTCAGTATCCTGGTCTTTATAGATGATTGAAATATGTCTTAACCAACTGGGTATTTCCACAATACCGCGTAAATGAAAGCCACAAGCAGATAAATGCAGGGCAAGAAGAAGTAGAGCAATGGCCTTTTTCATTAGCCAAGGACCAGATTTATCAATTGTCGGTGTGCAACAAGGATGGCTTTTTTAAGAGGTAACCCATTTAGGAATGGTTTTGCCTGAATCAGAGCTTCTGCAATCAATTCTTCCTCGGTGGCTTCTGCATGGGTTGTAAATTGCGCGCGCAACTTACCATTAACTTGAACAACAAATACCAGCTCATCTGTTTTTAAAGCACCTTTATCTACTTTTGGCCATGGGGCATCAATGATTGCCTTTTCAAATCCCAACTCCAGCCATAAGTAATGACAAATATGAGGTGTGATTGGTGCAAGTAACCTTAACAAAATACTTATGCTTGAATGAATAAAATACTTATCTTCTTCCGTTTGTATGTCATACATGGATATTTCATTAAACAATTTCATACAACTTGATACCACGGTATTGAATTGGTTGCGTTCATAATCGTGTGTTGTTTGAGATAATATTTGATGTACCAGGAATCGTGATTTTTTCAAACGATTTTCGGTTTGTTGCCAATCAACAGAACCATTGCCGCTTAAGATACTGTCGTTGATATCAATCAGCATATTAAGATGCTGATGAGCAAAGGTCCAGAGGCGTTTAAGAAAGCGATGCGCGCCTTCTACTGCTGTATCCGACCACTCCAAGGATTGTTCGGGTGGGGCGGCAAACATAGTAAACAATCGAGCAGTATCGGCGCCATAAGTAGCAATCAAACTGTTTGGATCAACGATGTTACCCAGGGACTTGGACATTTTATGCCCATCTTTTAATACCATACCTTGTGTTAAAAGCGCCTTGAATGGTTCATCGGAATTAAGCAGCCCCTCATCTCGCATCAACTTGTGAAAAAAACGAGCATACAATAGATGCATCACGGCATGTTCAATGCCACCTATGTACTGGTCAACGGGTGTCCAATATTTAGCTCTATCATCCAACATCGCATTTTTTTGGCCTTTACAGGCAAAGCGTGCATAGTACCAGGAAGATTCGACAAAGGTATCAAAGGTGTCTGTTTCTCGTGTAGCATCCTGCCCGCATTTTGGACAACTTACATTCACAAAATCACTGCAATGAGCCAAGGGTGACCCTTGTCCTGTAAAATCAACCTCTTCAGGTAAAATTACTGGCAGCTCCTCATCTGGTACAGGAACTGTACCGCATTGATCACAAAAAATCATAGGGATAGGTGCACCCCAATAACGTTGTCTAGAAACACCCCAATCGCGAAGTCTATAGTTGATGGTGGCCTTACCAGCATCTTCTGTTTCAAGGAAAGAGGTAATTGCTTTCATCGCCTCTTTTGAAGGCAGACCATCAAACTTGTCAGAGTTTACCAAATGACCTTCACTGACAAAGGCGGCCTGATTAAAATCGTGACAAGTTTCAGGGTGAATCACTTCAATCATGGGTAAACTATATTTTTTTGCAAATTCCCAATCTCTTTGATCATGGGCTGGAACAGACATGACAGCACCTGACCCGTATTGCATGAGTACAAAATTTGCAATCCAGATGGGTAGTTCCTTGCCAGTAATTGGGTGTATGGCCATCATACCTGTTGCCACACCACATTTTTCAATGGTGGCAAGCTCAGCTTCAGTGATTGTGCCCTGGCAACTTTCAAGAAAGGTTTTAATAGCTGTATTATGTAAAGCGGCCTCTTTGGCCAAAGGGTGATCGCAAGCAATGGCTAAATAGGTGACTCCCATCAATGTATCTGGTCTTGTGGTGTAGATTTTTAATCTTTTGGGATATTGTGGGACATTAAAATAGATTTCTGTTCCAACAGAGCGCCCTATCCAATTGCGTTGCATCTGTTTGACCTGAGATGGCCATTCGTCTAAGGTATCTAAAGAGCTAAGAAGCTCATCAGCATAAGCGGTTATTTTTATAAACCATTGTGGAATCTCACGTCGTTCAACCAAGGCACCGGAACGCCAACCGCGTCCATCGACTACTTGCTCATTGGCTAAAACCGTTTGGTCAACTGGATCCCAATTAACTACAGATTTTTTTTTGTAAACCAAACCTTTTTTGAACAAACGAATAAAAAACCATTGTTCCCAATGATAATATTCAGGATTACAGGTTGCGATTTCGCGTTTCCAATCATAAGCATTACCCAGACGTAAAAATTGCTCCCTCATGGCGGCTATGTTTTTTTCTGTCCACTGCGCAGGCGGGATACCATTTTTTATGGCTGCATTTTCTGCGGGTAAACCAAAGGCATCCCAACCAATGGGTTGCAATACGTTTTTACCCAAGGCGCGTTGATAGCGAGCTATCACGTCTCCCAGGGTATAATTGCGTACATGACCCATGTGTAAAGTTCCGCTGGGATATGGAAACATAGACAAGCAATAAAATTTTTCTTTGTTTAAGTCTTCAGTGACATTAAAACTTTGTTTTTTATGCCAATATTGTTGCGCTAATTCTTCAACTTCTTGGGGTTTATAATTTTCCATAGTCCAGTTAAATCTAATTACTATAGGTTCTAAGGATAACCCCTCTTATACTCATCAAGCAATAGATTATTGTTTATCACCATGACAAATTCGGCGAGATGTAACAAATAAAACCCAGATTGCGCAAAAAATCAATACTGGATAATCATTCCATAAAACCCATGGAGTAGAGCCTGTGGCTGGAAAAATAACATTTTGCAGTATACCTGAGCTAAAAGCTGGCAATCCTTCTAAAATATTGCCTTGGGTATCGAGGACAGAAGATAGGCCATCATTGTTTACCACCACCTGAAATCGTCCCACCAATAAAGAGAGCATTTGTGACATTTGCAATTGTTGATAGCTGGCAAGTGAATGGCCAAACCACCCATTATCACTGATGGAAACAATCCATTCTGCTTGAGGTAATTGATTTCTTAATAGGTTGGGATAAGCCGTTTCGTAACAAATCAAACTGGCAATGGGATGATTGAAAATATGAATCAAAGCTTGGTTGGCTTTACCCGGCAAAACATTGGGATCCGGTAAATTAAACCAGCGGTTAATCGCTGTAAAAGGCGCAGGTATGTATTCACCAAAGGGTACCAAATGAGTTTTTAAATGCTGTCCTTTAGCATGGCCAAATGCATTGATGGCATTGTAATAATGGGTTTCACTTTCATCTGTTGGTTGTAATATACCAAGAATCAGAGCACTGTTGGCCTTTAATGTTTTTTCATGCAGATTTGATAGATAATCTTGTAAATAATTTGCTGGTAAAGGAATGGCGGACTCCGGCAAAATGATTAATCGATTTCCTAATAATTTTATAGTGGCTTGCTCATAATATTTTAATAAACTCCAAAATAAGGCTTCATCCCATTTATCACGCATGGATAAATTGCCTTGAACTGCAGCTACAGTGATGGGCTCTTGTTTGATGTTGGTCCAGTGTATTGATTTTAATAAAGCGGGGCTAATGATCAGCAACACAAACCCCATTAATAAATAGCCCCCTTTATTAGCATGCTCTCGTACCGCTAAGGCCAGTAAGGTTGAAGCAAATATGCAGCTTAAGCTTAATCCATAGATACCAAAAACAGGCGCTAAGTATCTTAAAGGTGTATCTATTTGTGTGGTACCAAGCAGCAGCCAGGGAAAGCCTGTCATGAAGTGAGCACGACTATATTCGCTTAAGCACCATAGCGCACTAAAGGTAAGAGCAGGAACAAGGCGCCCCTTGGACTGTAATGATTTAAAACACAAGGCAACCAACACAGGGAATAAGGACAAATACATAATGAAAATCAATGTGATGATGGCGGCCAATACATAATTGATCTGACCATAATCATGTATGCTGACTATAACCCAAGAAACCCCTAAGCCGAAAAATCCAAGTCCAAAAACAAAGGCCAGGCGCAGACTTTGTTTTAAAGAGGCATCTAAAAGTGCAAAATAAAATACAGCTATGCTTAAAAGTGTAATTCCTGGCATATGAAAAGGAGCAAACCCAAGCGGCCCAATCAAACCTGAGAAGAAAACAATGAAATATATCAGAGACCTACTCTGCGAGGAGACATCCAAAAACGAGGGTTTTGTTAAAGCGATTGGCTTCATTGACACATAATTTGACAAATAAATAAGTCAAGATAAAGGAGTTACTTAGTTTGGTCAAGTAATCATGCCTAATAACCCTACCCAAGGATTAAAATTTTGTGTACGATCATCAGGCATTCAGTAGATAGGGATACTATGAATAAGGTTATGATAGCAGGAGCAGGAAAAATTGGAAGTTTGATTGCTTTGTTGTTGGCCAAAAGCAATGCATATGAAGTTTATTTAGTAGATATTCATTTTGATGGGGCTGATGTGAGGCGTTTATTAACAGTCAAAACGAGCATTAAAACAGTAGCCATGGATGTTTCTGATCAACAATCAATAGAAACCTATCTTAAAACGCATCACATAGATGCGGTGATATCATCCTTGCCTTTCTTTTTAAATATTCAAATTGCAAATGCCGCCAAATCAGCAAAAGCACATTATTTTGATCTAACCGAAGATGTTACGGTCACTCAAGCAATCAAAGCGATATCCGAAAAGGCAGAAACCGCATTTGTGCCTCAATGTGGACTTGCACCTGGGTTTACAGGCATCGCAGCCAATAGTTTAATGCAGGAATTTTCTGAATGTCATAGGGTGGAACTAAGAGTGGGGGCCTTACCCCAAAGAGCCAGCAATGCCCTCCAATATGCCTTAACCTGGTCAACTGATGGCCTTATCAATATATATGGTAATCCCTGTCATGTCATTGAATCCGGAAAATCAGTATGGGTTGAGCCCCTTGAAGGTCTAGAGTCCATTGAAATCGATGGCCATGAATACGAGGCCTTTTATACATCCGGTGGATTGGGCGGCTTACCTGACATGCACCCTGAATTCTGCCATACCATGAATTATAAAACCATTCGCTATCCTGGACATTGTGAAAAAATGCGATTTTTGATGAATGAATTGCATTTAAACGATGATAGAGTCACCTTGAAGCGAATTTTAGAAGGTGCAATTCCAAAAACTTATCAGGACCTCGTGCTGGTATATATTACAGTGGTTGGCATTCAACAGGGCGAACTCATTGAAAAAAGTTATTACAAAAAAATACTCCCAGTAACCATAGCTGGACTTGAGTGGTCAGCAATTCAGATAAGCACAGCAGCTGGTGTATGTGCTGTTGTAGATATGGTCTTTGAGAAGGACTATAAGGGTCTGATATTACAAGAACAGTTTAAATTAACCGATGTATTAAAAAATCGTTTTGGCACCTATTTTGTTGAGGAATAATAATGGAATTATTTAAACAATTAAAAATTCAACAAGTCAATCCCGGCGCTTTCAGTGGACAAGGTTGGCACAATAGCTTAAATCAATCTCTGATAGCGTCGTTTAATCCTGCAAGGGGTGAAGAACTTGCAGCGATTTCAGCTTGTTCAATGGAAGATTATGAAAAAATACTATTGCGTGCCGAGCAAGCGGCCGCAGCATTGCGTTTGATCCCTGCGCCCGGACGAGGTGAAATCATACGTCAAATAGGCCTTGCTCTTAGAGCTCATAAAGACAGCTTAGGCACGCTGGTATCTTTAGAAATGGGAAAATCAAAACAAGAAGGCGATGGTGAAGTGCAAGAAATGATAGATATTGCAGATTTTGCTGTGGGTCAATCGCGTATGCTATATGGTAAAACAATGCACTCAGAACGCCCACAACATAGAATGTATGAGCAATGGCATCCCTATGGCATTGTTGGTATCATCAGCGCCTTTAATTTTCCAGTTGCGGTATGGGCTTGGAACGCATTCATTGCTACCATCTGTGGCAATGTTAGCTTGTGGAAACCTTCATCCAAAACCCCCTTGTGTGCTGTTGCAGTCCAAAACATCTGTAATGAGGTTTTAAAAAAAAACAATTATCCAGAAATTTTTAGCCTCATCATCCCAAACACTCATGATGTTACAAATGCCATGGTTGAAGATAAACGTATTCCAGTACTGTCATTTACTGGTTCAACTATGGTGGGCAGACAAGTTGCAATGAAAGTAGCCGAAAGGCTGGGTCAATCTATTTTAGAATTAGGCGGTAACAATGCCATTATTTTAGATGCATCAGCGCCATTGCAATTAGCCATACCCAGCATTGTTTTTGGTGCCATAGGTGCAGCAGGGCAACGCTGTACTTCTACCCGTCGGTTATTCGTTCATCAGGACATTTATCAACAAGTGAACTTACTTTTAAAAGAGGCCTATGAACAAATAAGCATCGGCGATCCGCTAGATCCTAAACATTTAATGGGGCCTTTGATAGATGAGGCAGCTGTAATAAACTATAAAAACGCCATTCTAAAAATCAAAGCTGCTGGAGGCACCATTCTTTTTGGTGGGGAAATATTAAACCGGCCTGGACATTTTGTGCAGCCCACCTTGGTATGTGATGTTGAAAACACATGGCCCATCATCCAGGAAGAAACCTTCGCGCCTATTCTTTATGTTATGGGCTATCAAGACATTGAAGAGGCAATAACCCTGCAAAACGCAGTGCCTCAAGGCCTGTCTTCTGCATTTTTCACCAAAAATCTACAACATGCTGAACGATTTTTAAGTGCTTGTGGCAGTGATTGTGGTATTGCTAACATCAATATCGGTACTTCAGGAGCGGAAATAGGTGGGGCTTTTGGCGGTGAAAAAGACACCGGTGGCGGCCGAGAGGCGGGTTCTGATGCTTGGAAAGCCTACATGCGACGTCAAACAAATACCATCAATTGGGGAGAATCTTTACCCCTTGCACAAGGTATTAAGTTCAATATAAAAGGAAAATAAAATGCAAGAGCCTTTTTTCATAAAAAAAATAGCCGTGCTAGGCGCCGGCGTCATGGGTGCACAAATTGCTGCACAGTGCGTGAATGCTGGAATAGAAACTTTTTTGTTTGATTTGGAAGCAAAAGAGGGCAATCACAATGATCTAGTCAACAAAGCCATTGGACATTTGGGTAAATTAAAACCAAGTCCCTTGGCTACTCCACAAACAGCTTCTTTACTGATTGCTAAAAATTATGCAGACAATCTGGCTGATTTATCAAGCTGTGATCTTATCATTGAAGCCATTGCTGAACGTATGGATTGGAAAGAAGCGTTGTATCAAAGGATTTTACCCCATCTACCCCCTGAATGTGTATTGGTATCAAATACCTCAGGTTTGAGCATCGATGCCCTAAGCGCGCTCTTACCTAAAGAGCATCAGGCCCATTTTTGTGGTCTTCATTTTTTTAATCCTCCGCGTTATATGCACCTGGTAGAATTGATACCATCAAAAACCACCTCCATTGCGCTATTAGATAAACTAGAAACTTGGGTTACCCGTTATTTAGGCAAAGGGGTCATTCGTGCCAAGGATACGCCTAATTTTATAGCCAATAGAATCGGTGTTTTTTCCTTATTAAGTACCTTGCAACATTGTATGGCCATGAATATGGACTTAGATGAAGTGGATGCACTCACTGGAACATTGCTGGGTCGTCCTAAGTCTGCAAGTTTTCGAACGATGGATGTGGTAGGTTTGGACACTTTGCAACATGTTGTTGCTACCATGCAATCGCAATTGGTTGATGATCCTTGGCATGGTTTATTTTGTTTACCAGACTGGTTGTTAGGATTGATAAAACAGGGCTATTTGGGCCAAAAAACCAATCAAGGCATTTATAAAAAACAAGGGTCCACCATAGAAGTTTATGATTATAACTCAAATTATTGGCGTCCGTCGCAAGCAAGCCTTGGAGATGAAATCAAAGCTATCATGAAAATCAAAAACTCTGCCGAGCGCATGCAAGCATTGTTTTCTTCAAATGATAAACAAGCAATGTTTCTATCGCGCTGTTTCAGAGATTTATTTCATTATTGTGCCTATCACCTAGAAGCCATTGCCGACAACGTCCGGGATGTTGACTTAGCGATGCGTTGGGGCTTTGGTTGGCAACAAGGGCCTTTTGAAACTTGGCAACTGTCTGGTTTCAAACAGATGATTGACTATATTAATGTAGCCATTAAATCAAATATTGGGCAATCTATTGCCAAATTGCCCCAATGGGTTTCAACCATTGATGAGTTTTATAAACCACAGGGAGCATATGCGCCTTCACGACATACATTTCAAAGCAGAAGTGAATTGCCTGTATATACTCGCCAATTATATCCAAATACGGTTATAAACGAACAGGGTCGCAGAAGTACTGTTGTCTATGAAAATGAAGGAGTCTGTCTGACTCATTTGCAAGATGATGTGATGGTGCTTGGTTTTAAAAGCAAAGCAAATACCATAGGACAATCTGTTTTGGATGGTTTTAATGAAGCTCTGGATTATGCACAGACGCAATCCCAAGGTCTTATTATCTATCAGAATGATGCTTCAAATTTCAGCTCCGGAGCAGATTTACGCAGTGTATTCGATTTAATTCAAAATGAAAAATACAATACACTGGCCAACATGATTGCTGAATTTCAAAGGCTTGTGATGCGCTTAAAATATAGTCCAATCCCAACGGTGGCAGCTCTTAGAGGACGTGCATTGGGTGGTGGGTGTGAGCTTATAATGCATTGTGGTGCAGTGGTCGCAGGCTTTGAATCGTATCCAGGTTTGGTTGAAATAGGGGTTGGGCTGCTTCCCGCAGGTGGTGGCTGTAAGGAGATGGCGCTAAGGGCTGCAAATCAGGCACCTTACTCCGATCTTAGAAGTTACATCCAAACATACTTTCAACACATTGCTACAGCGCAGGTAGCAAGCAGCGCGCCAGAAGCATTGAAGATGGGGTATCTGCAAGCCGGCGATCGCTATCTTATGCATGCAGATGAAGTATTATATGCAGCTCTGGCTCGGGTCAAGGACATGGCTGCCTCAAATTATTTACCCCCCTTAAAAAAACCATTCAAAGCTGCAGGCATCGAGGGCCATGCCTACATACAAGCAGGCTTGGTGAATTGGTTGGAAGGTGGATTTATCTCCCAATATGATTATTATTTGGCTAATGAAATAGCCAAAGTCCTTTGTGGTGGTGAAGTATATCAAGACAGCTTGGTAACCGAAGATTGGATACTCAAACTTGAGCGTGAAACTTTTGTTCGGCTAGCCTCTAACCCTTCTACCCAAGCAAGGATTGGTTATTTATTAGAAACAGGCAAGCCATTGCGTAATTAATATTAAATATGAGCAATTGTTACTGCTCGGTTTTTAAAAATGAATAGGAGATATAGATGACCCACGTGTATGTAGTTGACGTATTACGAACGCCAGTTGGTAAAGCACCACGCGGTGTATTTAGTCACACCTTACCTGATGATCTCTTAGTACACTGCATCAAAACCCTTACTTCCAGACATCCATCAGTGGATTGGCAAAACCTGGGGGATGTAGTTATTGGCTGTGCCATGCCGGAAGCTGAGCAAGGCATGAACATAGCGCGCATAGCCTCTTTATTGGCCGGATTGCCTCAATGTGTCCCAGCAATGACCATCAATCGGTTTTGTTCATCAGGTATACAAAGCATTGCTACTGCCGCAGCAACAATACAAACACAAGGCGTAAGTCTTGCGCTTGCTGGTGGACTTGAAAGTATGTCCATGGTTGCTTTAGGAGGCAATCATTACTCAGTAAACCCTATCATTTTTAATAATGAGCAGGTGGCTATCGCTTATGGCATGGGGATTACTGCAGAAATTGTGGCTGAGAAGTGGAAAATAACCCGAGAACAACAAGATATGTTCGCAGCCCAAAGTCATAAAAAAGCTGTGGAAGCACAAGCTCAAGGATATTTTAATGCAGAAATAAGTCCTATAGACATCACCATGCGCCAGTTGGATTTAACTACGGCTTCCCTCGAAGATAAGAAAAAATGTATCAGTATGGATGAAGGTCCAAGAGCAGACACCTCATATGAAGCCATATCAAAATTAAAATCAGTTTTTGCATTAAAGGGTACGGTAACCGCTGGCAACAGTTCCCAAATAAGCGATGGTGCAGCCATTGCTCTATTGGCTAATGAGCAAGCTCTAAAAGATTATGATTTAAAACCTATGGGAAGATTGATGGGTTTCGCAGTAGCAGGTGTTGCTCCTGAGATCATGGGCATTGGTCCCATAGCAGCTATTCCCTTGGCATTAAAAAGGGCGGGGATAACATTGGATCAATTGGATTGGATTGAGTTGAATGAAGCTTTTGCTGCCCAAAGTTTGGCTGTTATCCAGGGACTTGATTTACCAGAAACCAAGGTTAATCCCTTAGGAGGTGCTATTGCTTTAGGTCATCCTCTAGGTGCCACTGGAACCATTCGTACAGCTACACTGCTACATGGGTTAAAGCGCATTAAAGGACGGTATGGGATGGTAACCATGTGTATAGGTACAGGCATGGGTGCGGCAGCTGTGTTTGAATCATTGTAGATAAATTGCTTGCGTTGTAAATTATTTGTCCTAGTATTTAAGGTATGTTAACTTTTTCATTGGACAAGTCATGCGCGCCATTCTTTTGGCAACAATGCTGTTTGTTAATACAGCCTTTGCAGATGAAATTGTAGGGTATGCGGCTTTTGAAAACGGTGACTATGCAACAGCTTATCCACATTTGGTTACATCTGCAAATGCTGGAAATGAAGAAGCCATGTATTTATTAGGTCGTATGTACCAAAATGGCTACGGCGTCCAGCCCAACCTAGAAGAAGCGCGTCAATGGTATAAGAAATCAGCAGAAAAAAACAATGTATTGTCTGAATTAAGCTTAGGGTTTATGTATGATACCGAAAAAAATTATGCAGAAGCCTTCAAATGGTATTCCAAAGCAGCTGAGGGCGGTAATCCCGTAGCACAAAGGAATTTAGGTCTCATGTATGTGGCGGGTGAAGGTGTCCCTAAAGATCAAGAAAAAGCCATCGAGTGGTTTAAAAAAGCAGCGCTTCAAGGATATAACAAAGCACAGGTGAACTTAGGTTACCAATATATGATGGGCCTTGGAACCCCAAAAGATATCGCCCAAGCTATAGAATGGTATAAAAAGGCTGCCATCAATGGAGATGCTGAGGGTCAATACAGTGTGGGGTTATTATACACAGGTCAGCAAGGTGTGGCACCGGATGATAAGGCCGCTTTGTATTGGTTTACGCAAGCTTCAAAGCAGGGGCATGTGAGCGCCCAAACCTATCTTGCCTATTTTCACCTCAAAGGCTTTGGCATTGAAGCTTCACCACAAAAAGCTGCCTTTTGGTTTAAGGCTGCCGCAGAAAAGGGGCAATCAGAAGCTCAAGCCCAATTGGGACAATTATATTTAACCGGAAATGGGGTGGAAAAAGATTATCAACAAGCCTTATATTGGTTTACGAAATCTTCAGATCAAGGCAATCCCAATGGTCAAGCCAAACTGGGTTATATGTATTTAGCAGGATTGGCTGTTCCGCAAAATCTCCTCAAAGCCTATGTTTGGTTTAAACTTGCTTTTAATAATAAAAATACTGAGGTGGGTAATGAACTTAAAAGCATTGAAGCAAAATTAACAGAACCTGAAAAGCAAGAGGCTGAAAAAATAATTCAAGCAATTGAATCATCAACCCAGTCAAAAACTGCAAAATAGTGATATCTATAGCTCCTTTAGGCGGAACCTTAGGAAAACGACGCTTAGACTAAACACGACCTTGACGTCAATTTAGCAGGGCAACAATCATACTTCGATTAAATAAAAAACTAACTATCGTCTTGCGATCGCAGTGAAGTACCCAATTCATGTGGATACCTAACAAGGGTTTGTATATTTGAGTGGTTTTGTAAAAAATAGCAATCAAAAAATGGCAGCTGGATATGCAGCAAGTCATAGCAAAGGTGTAAGTTGAGTTCAGAATAATATCATTGTGAGAAAATAATTGGTATAATCTTCGGCTTATCGTTTTCATCTAGAGGCATGCCCCTGTGATGATCCTTAAATATATGATTATTGTGGAGAATGTATGAAAAAGTTACCAATTGTATTAACAGGCGCACTATTGGCGCTCTCTTTTTCTATGAGCAGTTGCAATCAAGGACCTGCGGAAAAGAAAGGAAAAAAAATAGACAATGCTGTACAATCTATGCAAGACAAGATTCAAAACAAAGGACCAGCTCAAAAAGCCGGTGAAAAGTTGGATGATGTAGTCAATAATTAGTCGCTAGCGCGTATTTGTTTTTTTTTACCCAATCCCTACCTTCCGCGCTTGTCCGCGGAATCTAGGAATCTAGGAATCTAGGAATCTAGGAATCTCGCTCTTGCATTAGATCTCTGGATCCCCAGGACAAGCCGCGGGCATGTCATTACCCACAAGTAGGAAATGATTGATGAATAAGATAATGTCGTCCGGGAATTTAGTGTGACTTGGCGAGCTTGCGAGCTTAGTCACACTTAAGGTCGGGGATCCATGATCCATCCAGCAGCCGACACAATGCTAGTTTCAAAATGGATCCCGGAATTTAGTGCTGCCATGCTTGCAAGCTCGCCAGGCAGCACTAAATTCCGGGACGACATACTTATGGGTAATGATATGGCCGCGGGACTTTGAACTAGGGGTAAAATGGGTTCGCGCCAGCGACTAATTAGGTGAGTTAGTCACATTTGCAATTGAAAGCGTCCCTTTCAGTCTTGCAGCTATTTTTGTAGTTGGAGCTTGGCCCAACTCAATTGTTGAATGTATTTTGCCCACGGATGCGCAACTATTATAAATACATCATTACGAAATCCCCAAACCTGGGATTACATTTTTTTTAATTATATAAGTCCACCATGAAAACACTACTATTTCGCTATTTTCCATGCTTTCTATTTCCCTTGATGATTGTATTGCCAGCCTGTACAAGTTCAGGTTTGTACAAACCATTGCCTCAACAATTCGAACAAAAAGCCACAATTACAGGGTATAAAAACATCCGCGTTTGGGGGGATTCCACCAGCAAAGCTATGGAACTGAATGCGGAACAATCCTATCAACAAATGCTAAAATCCAATGGAGGCCATTTGCCTCCAATTGTCAATGCCTTGGCCCTTTCTGGAGGTGGTGCTGATGGTGCATTTGGCGCAGGGCTATTATATGGCTGGGGTAAGGCTGGAAATAGACCAACCTTTCATTTGGTAAGCGGCATCAGCACAGGTGCTTTGATGGCGCCCTTTGCTTTTCTAGGTCATGCCTATGATGATCGGTTAAAGCTTGTGTATACAACCTTATCAGATAAGCATATTTATGAATTACATAATCCTTTTACCATCCTCTCTTCATATATAAAACCCATTCTTAAACCTTCCATTGCATCCAATAAACCCATGAAACAGATGATGGAGAAGATATTTGACCAACATATGTTAGATGATATTGGTAATGCGCATAAACAAGGAAGACGATTGTTCATAGGCACCACGCAATTAAATGCACAAAGATTGGTTATATGGGATATTGGAGCCATAGCTGTCAGTGGTAACCCTAATGCTTTAAGTCTGGTACATAAAATACTGATGGCCTCATCTGCTCTGCCAGGGCTGTTTCCACCACAATATTTTGAAGTTAAATCAGATGGAAAGTATTACCAAGAAATGCATATGGATGGTGGCGTAGAAACGCAAGTGATGTTATATGAAAAAGCAATTGTGCCCTTTGCTAAAATTTATATTAATAGTACGAAAGATCATGAAAATAAATTATACATCATACGTAATCGGAAAGTGTGCCCTGAATGGGAGAATGTGAAACCAAGGCTTCACACCATGTTAGAAAGAGTCATTTTCACGCTTACTAAAACTCAAGGTATTGGCGATTTATATAGATTATATGCCTATGCAATGAGAGATCATATTGATTATAACCTAGCCTTTATTCCAGCAAACTTTAAAAAACAGGCGAAATCACCTTTTGATGGTGATTATATGAAAGAACTTTTCAATATTGGGCAAAGGTTAGGTCTCCGTGGTTACCCATGGAAAAAATATCCACCAGGGCTTTTTGATTAGGGGCTGCTGCCAATAAGCTTAAGGCCGAGGCGCGCAGTCCGCGATAGCCCGCAATTTTTATAATCAGCTCGAAGAAAAGTTAATAAAATTATTATCAGGGCGTAGAGTCATTTTGGTAGGTAAAGGCTTAGCTCGTTCAGAGCAAATGTTAACGGACGCAGGAGGGTCGCAATTTATGGAATTGAAAACCGGGCTAAGAATTTTCTTTATTTTTTTTGGAGTGGTCGTAGATTGCCTACAAATTATGGGGCGAAGCAGTAGTTTTCATCCTTATTCTTTCTGTTTAAAATAAACAATCACTTTCCTATGCATGCTGGCTTTGGAATCTGCAGTATGGGCATATTCAAATAAAATGTCGGTTGATTCTGGTAAAGTTGCGGTATTTTTTACAGCAAAGGTAAAGAACATATCACCGTCTGCAATTTTAACATCCGTTTCTGGTTTTTTATAGAGAGTCTTAACCAATGTGACTAGATTATTATTTATTTGTTTAATAAACCATTTGTTGCCTGTCAGGGGGTTTGCGGGTAACATAATTGTGAAGTTCTTATCGTCACCTTTTAACATAACTTTCATATCATCACTTGCAAAACTCATGACTGAAAAAAAAATAAGTACTATGTATGATATAAATTTCATTTGTTTTCTCTTAAATAGGACAAGATGTTACTAAGTATACTGCTAATCAATGGTCAGAGAACAGAGGTTACTTCTAATTAAATTAAAAATCCCCGGAAAAATTTTAAGCCTTGCAGTCACTGGCAATAAGTTCCAGGATTTTATCCCAACCCGTTCGGGTTAAGGGGAGGGGCAACCTCGTCTTTAGCTTGGTGCATAGAGTTCGAGACGGCGCAAACGCATCCTTAGCCCGAACGGATTGGGGTATATTAACCAAAAATATCCTTAACTTAATGTGAGTAAGCCTGGCAGTTAACCACCAAGTATGTAATTAGAATCCATTAAAACTAAGTCTTAAAATATTCACTGTGATCTTATTATTTTTTTTAAAGGTTCTTTGCATCAAGGTATATACAATCAGGGAAAGATTATCACTTGTAACCATGGCAGTGCTTAGAAAATAGGTGGATTTGGAGGTGACTTGATTTGCAGGTATGTCTAATTTGGTTATTATCTCATTTAAATCAGAGGGGCTGACGATTTCTTTTGTTGCTCTTTCTTCTAATAAGGCACTGATTTTTTGTTCAGTAAGGCCATTTCCAAGAGACATCAAAATTTCTTTAGGTGCTGTATTGATATTAATGGGTGTGGATTTAGGTAAAACAGTAAACAATGGCTCCAAGCTTAAATATACAGCCGCCGACACATCCTTAATCAGTCTTAATTCCGATTTACTTTGCATCAGTTGGTGGCTGGGGTAATAGGGCGGTTTTTGAGTAAGATAATAGGAGGCATACACATCTTTACCATGGGATGGATCGTAGTTACTTACCCAATTCATCAGAGCAAGCCCAAGCTGGGCGCTCTGGGCCCTATTCATTTTAGGCAATGACTTACTAAGCAAATTGATGAAAGTAAGTATAGCCTTACTGTCTTTAAGATTGTTAAGATTAAATTGTGCTTGTAAATCATACAATCCACCAGTAATTTTGACGTTTTTTTGTAAGGATTGCATGCTTGGAGGATAATTGGCTACTGTGCCTTCTTTTAAAATTTTAGTGAAATTGTTATCAGGATTCATCAGTTGGCCCAGGGCCCAGTAGGTCACTGCTTGAGAAGCTAGAAAGCGTTTATCTTGATTGACTATCATTTGTGTTCGGTAAATGTCCAATTGCAAACGTGAAGTCATGGCAGTTGCAACTATTGCAACTAGGGTCATTATGAACAAGGCAGTTAACAGGGCAGCTCCATGTATGTGTTTAATTGGATGCATAGACTGCCCTTGGAATAGCAAATAATAAACTCATTTTTCCCCAATCATTCAAGGTAAGGTTCACTTGAACCGCCTTTGGTAAAAGTTCTTTGGTTTGATCTTGAGTCAAGGCTTGTTCATGCCATTCAGGAAGCAACTGTAAGCTCTGATTTAAATAATTGAAATGACAATTGCTCAGATTTTCAAGCAACACCCTATCTTCATAAACACCTCTATGAATGGGATCTAAACTAGGCCAAGTCCTATGGATCAGATGATTGTTCACACAAAGTAGCGCAATCCTTCTCAAAGTACTTCGTTTTTCCATACTTTGAGGATTGATATTGCCTTCTCGTGTTAGTTCAAAATAATTTTTACGACCTACAAACTCGGGAATTAACTGCATGTTGTTGGTTCGTATTGCGCGTTCTTGGGCCTGAAGACAGTCTTGCTGTATTAAGCCAATGGCTAATTGTAGTGTACTTAAACGTTTTGCCTGTATATTAACTCGAGCTCTGTTATTAAAAGCATAATATAAGGTAGAGGCGGTAATTGTTGCAAGTATTGCAAAAATCATCAGTGCGATTAAAAGTTCAATCAAAGTAAAACCACAAGTTTTTGTTTTTAAGTTTGAATGGTTCATAAGGTATACACATAAGCTATGAGTTCTTGCCTAAAAGGGCCGGATTGTACAGGGCTAACAGAGATAATGAGCTGTTTCATTTTTTGAACGGGTGTTGGTAGCAGTGTTGCTCGCCAAAACCAAGGCTTATCAAACAGTTTGGTTGCTTGTGTGGAATTTGGTGTTAATTGAATTAAATTTAATTGGATCATAGTAACACCTTGCATAGCCACCCAATGACTGATGGTTTTTTCTTTGATGCGTTGGGTGTTACTTATATTTTGTGCTGTAGTTAATAAAAGAGCAGTCAAGGCTATGGTAATTACAGCCAGGGCCAATAAGACTTCAATTAAGGTAAACCCAGCTTGGTGGGAACGAGCAGTCATTTTATAGATCCTGATCTTAAAATAAGATTTCCATTATGTTCTCCAATCAAAGTAACACTATCAGGTTGGCTAGGCGTACCCAGGCTTAACACAAAGGGAGTCATATCGCCAGAGGCATTGATCAAAATGGTTGGAAGTTGTTTTGATTTCGAAATATTGAGCTTTAGAATCGTATTTTTTGGAAAATAATTCATTTTAAAGACTCCTTTATTGGAAAGTATTGTCCAATGTTTTAAATCTTTAAATTTTAAAATTTGATAGCCCCGGTCGTCTATTTTAAGCCCTAAGGTACTGGTTTCTAATATGGCTTGTTGTTGGGCTAACTCAAGGGTATTGCTCAATTGTTCAGCAGCAAATAGTAACCGGCGGCTTTCACCAAAATCACCAAAAGCTATCATGGCAAAACCTACGGTAACCCCTATGATGATGATGACAACCATTATTTCTATCAATGAAAACCCACGTTCAGAGGTCATTCCCAATTTCCAACTTCTGCATTTATGCCTGTACCTCCGGGTTGACCTTGTGCTCCTAAGGTAAAGACATCTACGTCCCCATGTTGGCCAGGGTTTAAATATAAATAGTCTCGTCCCCAAGGATCTTTGGGTAGGGATTGGATATACTTTTTCCAGTTGCTGGGTATGGGATTGGTATTGGGTTTTTCAACTAGAGCCATTAGGCCTTGATCAGTGGTTGGATAAGTTCCATTATCTAGTTTATACAAATCTAGAGCATTTTGTAACACAAGCACGTCTTGTTTTGCTTTGACTTTGCGTGCCTCATCAGGTCGTCCCATAAGTTTTGGAACCACTATTGCAGCGAGGATGCCAAGGATTACAACAACAATCATGATTTCTATCAAAGAAAAGCCTTTTTGGCTATTCATATTATTTCTCCTTTTAAGTGACTAATTGTTCCATTGTAAAAATTGGCAACAGAGTTGCCATAACGATGAATAATACCACGCCACCCATCATTAAAATAACCATAGGCTCTAATAAGGTTAAAGACGTATCGATGAGACGATTGACTTCATTGTCAAGGTGGTTTGCGGCGCGCTCCATGAGTTCAGATAATTGCCCACTTTTTTCACCACTTGCAATTAAATGTAAAGCCATTGGGCTTATATATTTTGCTTCTTTTAAAGCTTCATGGATGCCACTGCCTTCTCTGACTCGGACAGTTGCAATATCAAAGGCAGACTTCATGGTAAGATTGGTAACCAAGCTTGCAGAAACCCGCATGGTTTCTAAAATGGACACACCAGCTGCAAATAATATACCAAAGGTGTGAATATATCTTGCTACATTAATGGTCCGAATCATATATGAAACAATGGGTGTTTTTAGCAAAAGGGCGTCCCAAGCCATTTTTATTTTTATATTTTTTAAGCTTCTTTTAAAGATGATTATTAAAGATAAAAGCGCTGCTAAGGCATAAATTCCATATATTTTAACAAAATTACTTAAGCTAATTAATACCATGGTCATAGCTGGTAAACTTTGACCGCTGTTAGTAAAGACTTCTATGATTTTTGGTACCACGAAGGTCAGTAGAAAGCTTATGATTGTGATTGACACGATGATCATGACCAAAGGATAAATAAGGGCCTGTTTTATTTTTTGCCTGGTTTGTTGTTGTTTTTCAGTATAGTCTGCTAATTTTTCTAAAACCTTGTCTAAATGTCCCGTTTGTTCTCCCGAGCTTACAGTGGCCCTATATAATTCAGGGAAAGAATTGGGATATTGAGACATGGCATGAGCAAGACCATACCCTTCCAGTACCTTGCTCCGTACGCCAATGATAAGCCCTCTTACTTTATTTTTATCTGTTTGCTCAGACACCCCGCGTAGAGATTCTTCAACAGGAATGCCCGCGGCCAGTAAGGTAGCTAATTGTCTGGTGAGCAAAGATAAATCTGCGGGTGAAATTTTTCGTTTAAAATTTCCAGTGAGTTGTTGGGCTGGTGCTTGTACTTGGGTGGGGATGAGGCCTTGTTCTCGCAATAACTGGCGAGCATGACGTTCAGAGTCTGCTTCTATAACACCAGTGATGGTGTTGCCATTTTTTTTAAGTGCTTGATATTGATAAGCTGACATAAAATCAATTAAAAATTAATTTAAAACATCAGTCTAATCTATTGGGTTTAATAAGTCACTTAATGTAGAATAACTAAAAAATATTGCCGGAGATTGTCTTGAGTAAACAAAAAGTTTTTGATGCCATAGAAAAATATGATGCTAAATTTGTAGATTTGAGGTTTAGTGATATTCACGGTAAAGAACAGCATATTACAATACCCATTTCTTCCATAGACGATGATTTTATAGAAAATGGGAAAATGATAGATGGATCTTCATTCAAAGGTTGGCAGAAAATTCATCAATCAGATTTGGCATTGGTACCAGATTTTGACACTATACAACCTGATCCATTTTTTCAAGACAGTACCTTGTTCATCCGTTGCAATGTTGTTGACCCACAAACAATGATTGGATATGACCGCTGTCCTCGTTCTTTAGCCCAGCGTGCAGAGATTTATTTAAAGTCCACGGGGATTGCTGATAAAGTTTTCTTTGGTCCTGAACCTGAGTTTTTTTTATTTGACAATGTTCAGTGGGAAACTGGCATCAGTGGTGCTTTTTATAAAATTGATTCAGACGAAGCACACTGGAATTCCGGCAAAGAGATGGAAGGTGGCAACATAGGCCACAGACCTCCTGTCAAGGGGGGGTATTTTCCTGTTCCTCCTGTGGATTCTTCTCATGACATCCGTTCTGCCATTTGCTTAACCCTAGAATCTTTGGGCATGGTGGTGGAAGCGCATCACCATGAAGTTGCTACAGCCAACCAATGTGAAGTGGCGACGAGATTCAATTCTCTGGTCAATAAAGCAGATGAGATGCAAATCTTAAAATATGTGGTACACAATGTTGCACATAATTATGGAAAAACAGCTACTTTTATGCCCAAGCCTTTGGTTGGTGATAACGGCAGCGGTATGCATTGCCATCAATCCTTATTAAAGGATGATGTTAATATCTTTGCAGGTGATCAATACGCCGGCCTTTCAGATACAGCCTTGTATTATATCGGCGGCATCATCAAGCATGCTAGAGCTTTGAACGCCTTTACAAATCCATCTACAAACAGTTATAAACGCTTAGTCCCAGGTTTTGAGGCCCCGGTTTTACTGGCTTATTCAGCAAGAAACAGATCCGCTGCCATTCGTATCCCACATGTCAATAATCCCAAAGCGCGACGAATAGAAGTGCGTTTTCCAGACCCAACTGCCAATCCATATTTGGCTTTTGCTGCAATGATGATGGCAGGGATTGATGGAATCCAGAAAAAAATACACCCTGGGCAGGCTATTGATAAAGACTTGTATGATTTACCACCTGAAGAACTTGTAGATGTCCCAACCGTTTGTGCTTCTTTAGATCAGGCAATGACACATTTAGAGAATTCCCATGAATTTTTAATTCAAGGGGATGTATTTACACGGGATTTCATACACAATTATATTCGATTAAAAAGAGAAGAAATCACAAAAATTAGAAGTTTAACTCATCCTTATGAGTTCGAACTGTATTATAGTCTCTAATTAGTCGCTGGCGCGACACATGCTCGCGGCTTGTCCGCGGGATCCATTAAGGTTTTTATCATTAGTATTGATCTATACCTAACCATCAAGGTGCACGAATTAGTAGCGTAATTTGGAAGTATTGGCCTTATTATTTTATATATATTTTTTTCATAAGATTCAAATCCTTGTCACCAAACCTTGCCGAAATCTCGAGTAAATTCCCTTAGTTTTTATAAAATCTAAATTATCCGTTCAGGCTTAAGAAGCGCAATATCGCTGTCTCGAAGTCTTGGTGAGTTTTAGCTGGACTATATTAATTTATGTTTAACACATGGGTGGTTTATATTAAAAAAAAAGCATGTCCCCTTGAATTTCTTAAAATTGACCTCATATGACTTACATTATATTAAAATGCTAAATGTGGAGAAATAAAGATGACCAGTAACAAGCAAACAATGGGCTTCCAAACTGAAGTCAAACAAATGTTGGATTTGGTGATACATTCACTTTACTCGAACAAGGAAATATTTCTTCGAGAGCTGATTTCTAATAGTTCAGATGCTTTAGATAAGTTGAGGTTTTTAGCTTTGTCACATGCCTCTCTTTTTGAAAATGATTCGGATTTAAAAATCATTATAAAATCGAATGAGAAATTAAAAACACTGACCATCATCGATAACGGCGTGGGTTTGAGTTGGGATGAGGCAGTTGATAATCTGGGCACCATTGCTAAATCAGGCACTAAAGAATTCATGAGCCAATTGACCGGTGAAAGCGCTAAAGATTCTCAACTGATAGGACAATTTGGAGTAGGGTTTTACTCAGCATTCATAGTAGCAGATAAAGTTACAGTAAAAAGTCGACGTGCAGGTATGAAACCTGAAGAAGGTATCATCTGGGAATCATCAGGTGACGGGGAATTTACAATTGAAAATGAAACCCGAGCAAAAAGAGGTACTGAAATAACTTTGCACCTGAAAAAAGATGAGGAAGAATATTTAAGCGATTGGCGAATTCGTAGCATTATCAGTAAATATTCTGATCATATTTGCTGGCCAATCGAAATGAAAAAAGCTAACACGGAGGAAGAGGGCAAAGAGGATAAAAAAGTTGATGAATATGAAACTGTTAATAAGGCAACCGCCCTTTGGACGATGTCTAAATCCGACATAACAGATGAAGATTATAAAACACTTTATAAACATATTTCGCATGATTATTTAGATCCCTTAATCTGGTCGCATAACCAAGTAGAAGGTAAACATGATTACATCAGTTTGCTGTACATTCCAGCACATGCCCCCTTTGATTTATGGCAGCAAGAAGTTAAGCATGGTTTGAAATTGTATGTCAAACGCGTCTTTATTATGGATGACGCCACACAATTTTTGCCACGGTATTTGCGTTTTGTCAAAGGTATAGTGGATGCAAGTGATTTACCTTTGAATGTATCTCGTGAAATTTTACAAGATAATAAGCAAGTGGACGCCATACGAGCAGCCTGTACAAAACGAATATTGTCAATGCTTGAAAAAATGAGCTCCGAAGATAAAGAAAATTATAAAAAATTCTGGGATGAATTTGGTTTGGTATTAAAAGAAGGACCAATAGAAGACTTTACAAATAAAGATGCGATTTCTAAGTTGCTACGTTTCTCAACGACTAAATCAGACTCCGAAAAACAAGAGGTGACTCTTGAAGAGTATGTCAGCCGAATGAAAGAAGGTCAGGATAAAATATATTATATTACTGCCTCAAGTTACAATGCAGCCAAACATAGTCCTCATTTAGAAATATTTACTAAAAAGGGCATAGAAGTATTGTTGCTAAGCGATAAAATTGATGAATGGTTGGTTGGACATCTGAGTGAATTTGATGGTAAAAAATTACAATCAATTTCTAAGGGAAAGATTGATCTAGATCCTGAAACTTCTGAAGAAACTAAAGAACAAGAAAAATCCCTTGAGCCTTTAGTGCAACATATGAAAAAGATCTTAAATGAACGTGTTAAAGATGTTATGATAACCCACAGACTTACGGATTCTCCAGCCTGTATAGTTGCAGATGAACAGGACATGGGTCTGGAAATGCAAAGGATACTACAATCTGCAGGACAACAAGTTCCCATAAGTAAGCCTATATTTGAAATAAATCCTGAGCATGTGTTGATTAAGCGATTGCAAGACATTCAAGACGATACCCTATTTGAATCATGGGTTACCATGCTGTTTGAACAAGCCGTATTGGCAGAAGGAGGGCAGTTAGATAATCCTGCTGACTTTATAAATCGGGTCAATATGTTGTTAGTCTCAGCTTAATTTTGGCTCTTTTGTTACTTTATGTTACTAATTGGTCGCTGGAGCCTTATTGATTTTTACCCAGTCCCGACGTCCCGCGGCCATGTCATTACCCACAAGTAGGAAATGATTGATGAATAAGATAATGTCCGGGATCCATCTAGCAGCCGACACTATGCTAGTTTCAAAATGGATCCCGGACATTTAGTGCTGCCAAGCTTGCAAGCTCGCCAGGCAGCAATTCCGAGACGACATACTTATGGGTAAAGATATGGCCGCGGGATGTCGAACTAAGAGATAAAATGAGTTTCGCGCCCGCGACTAACTAGATGCGTTTGCTGGCTAAGGGCAAACTAATATTATAAAAATTTACTACAATTCAATTTGTCGTCATTTTGAGCGCAGAGAAGCAACCCAGATCGATAGCTTATTAAAATTCAGTTCTAGGTTGCTTCTCTGCGATCGCAATGACGACAGTTAGTTTATATTAAACCAAAGTATGATTTTGCCCTGTATGAAGTCAGGGCTACCGCGCGTGTGCTTTAAAATAGTCCATCAAGAACTTTATCTGCAAAATTGGAATCTAATGCTGCCATATAGCGTCGTCCTTTGATACTTTCTTTAGAAGTTTTGTCTTGCCGAAAAA
>JACCWN010000121.1 GCA_013697625.1 Legionella sp. | reverse complement strand
TCTTGCTCCCTCCAGTAAACACCTTAGCTTTAGAACGCTTGGGCGATTAGGGCCGACACCGTCACTCAAATGCAAAGCAGCATAGACCTGTGAGAAATGTCAAATTAAAAAACTTGAGGATCGAGTTACATATTCTGGCTGAATACTGTAATAAGCTTCTAACTGCATACTTCCTCAAAGATTTGCGATAATAAAAAAGATGCTTTGGGATTGCCCATATTTCTTTGCTTGAACTGAATCAACGAAATAAACAGTGCTAAAAATCGCTATAAAAACTGAAACACCATTTGGATTTTTTATTCATTCAGCTTCTCTTGATGAAATGAATTCGAGCTTTAAAAGCCTGGCCTAAAAAGAAAATAAAAAACCAGTTTCTCCACAATCTTTTAATAAATCTTGATAAGGATGGCTTGACGGGTCATTACCCGCATGCTCAAATCTTGCAATAATTGAAATCAAATAATCAGCTGATCCTGAAATCAGCTCGTATTCTTCTCGGCTAAATTTCTTTTCGCTATAGTCCTCATAAGATTTGACAAAAAGTCTGCCTTCTTCGGGGCTAGGGGTTACTTTAAGACCCATTTCCCAGTCTGCGGTAAACTGTGCAGCGGCACGACCTACCATTTCTGGTTCACTCATTGAACCTAAAGAATCCCAATCAAAAATACCTACTAATTGTTTCTCATGAAAAAGCGCGTTTTTAATACCCCAGTCTGTATGAGCTAAACGTTTCTTTAAACTCGATTGAGCCAGACGTTTTCTTGCTCTCTGCGCTTTTTTGGCAATCCAACCTGCTCCTTGAGTTGAACGTTTTAAATCAAATAAGAGATTATGAGGTGTAGGCCACAGTTGTTTTTTGCCTGCCTGTTGAAAAAAATTAATCATAGGTGTTATGTTATTGGCTTCAACGATTTTAGAAAATCGAGCTAAATAATAGGCTAATTCGTCTCGAATTGCAGGCTGATGTGGATTAGCCTTATTTCCCTCAATACATTGATAAAAGCCTGCATGAGATGATCCCAATTGAAAAATAGGACTTATTACTTGAGGCGCTGGAAATTGCTTATCAAAAAAAAGTCTTTGAATGCGATTCATTTCTTCAAGGTAAGTCTTAGATAATTTGGGGGAATACACTTTTAAGACAACCTTTTGATTATTGTCTAATAAAAAACCAAAAACCACCCCAATGCTGGATTGAATGAATAAAACAGCTTGAATGGATGACGACAAATGGGTCTCAACAGCCTCAACTACCCATTCATTAAGAATATCCACTTGCTGATTGCCCATAACATCTTGGAAGATAGATTTGAGCTCCTCATCTAGAAAATAAGATTCTAAATAATCATTTAACATCATATTAAAAAACTCTCGAAATCATGACTACTTCATCATGAGAATATAAATCTTTAATAATAACATTCGCCTTAGCTCCTAATGTTTTCTCATATAGAAATTGAGCAGCATTATCAGCTCGAGTGGTTACAATTACAGCCTTTAAAATTGAATTATGCTGAATTAAATAGTCTTTAACAAATTTTAAGGACGTTGTAATTAAGGTCGTGCCAATATTTTTCCCATGAAAAACAGGTAAAACTGCAATTTGCTCCAGCTCAATCACAGTCTCTGTGCGAAAGCCACTTTTTTGTAACCATTGTATATATCCTACAATTTGGTTTAGCTCATTAACAGCAACAAACATCATAATTCTTGGATAAGCATGGAAGTTGCAAGTTATCCATTTCGTTGAACTCAGTTGTCGACTAAATGCCTGACTATGGACAAGTGCAACAGCGTTAATATCTTGTTCTAACATGGCTCTAATAGTGATCATAGTGCTTTAATACCAATATTTTTGTTAGTATGCATATGGGCTTATGGGCATTATTACTACTCACAAACTAATTGGTGAGAAATAGCCATATAAATGATCTATTCTAAGGCTGAGCAAGATATAGAGCAATTAAATCTTTACTTGATGAGCACCCTAATAATTCCATCGTTTTAGCAATATTGCCCTCTACAGTTCTATGAGAAATATTCATTTCGCGCGCAATTTCTTTAGAGCTTTTCCAGAAGCTAACAACTTAAGGCTTCTTGCCTGCTGCTCTGTTAACTGTACTGGAGTATGCTGGCTTTTATGAAATATTAGCAAATCTTTTTTTTCCAACTTTAATGTGCCTGTGCTTTGCTTAGCATTTCTTTCAAAGAGCTCTCTAATACGTAATACATGTTCATCGAGGGCACTATCATCACTGTTAACCACAATGCTTGCTGCTTTCTCAAACAACTTGTCTCGAGCTAAATGTAATTCATCAAGAAAAATCTCGATATCTGCTACGGGCAATAAGGGTGCAGGTGCTCGAGAATTATGTTCAATTTGTACTGCGGTACTGACCTGCAAATACACCACAAATTCTGAAGCCAATAATTGTCGATTCTCCTCACTGCAAACAATACTTACATCTGTTGTAACAACAATATATTCTTTGGACAAAAGATTCGCCAAAACTTCAGACTCACAGTGATAAAAAGCTTTTTCTCCCTCTTTGCCTAGGATGCTCGGCATTAGACGTCCTACTCGAAATTCAAGACCAAGATCGGCGTCGATAAATTGCCAGCCGAGTTTTTCAGCTAAAGTTTTTGCAAGCAATCCCTTCCCTGCCCCTGGTTGTCCTACAATAAAAATTCGTTTATACTCGATTCCGCAGTTTTTGCCATTGATGCCTAACCCAAAAGGCTAGTCAGGCAGCTTTATGATACATTAAGGATTGTGTTGGCTCCAATCGACCTAGATCTCGCCCAACAAGATGCTTAGA
>JACCWN010000120.1 GCA_013697625.1 Legionella sp. | reverse complement strand
GCAGTCAATTTAAAAATGAGGATTTTTTAGTGTTTATGAAAAATGAATGGCATCAAGGATTACTGCGGTTTGCAGATTCCCATATTGAAGAGGCCGTAAAGAAATGTCGTAACAATAAAGAATTCCCACCTACTTTGCCGCATTTCATCGATTTGTGTCAGAGCGCTAAAAATGTAGACGAATTTCACAATCTAAAAAAAGAGCCCTGTGATAAAGCAAAACCGGAAGTGGCATTCCAACACTTAGCAAAAATCAAAGCAATGTTGCAAATGAAGTCTAAATAGGAGAACAGCATGTTGGTATTAACAAGACGAGTAGGCGAACAAATTCTAATCGACAAGGGGAAGATTCAGGTCAAGGTTCTTGCTGAGCGCAATGGCACCATATGTATTGGTGTTCAAGCTCCAGCCTACATTGATGTGGATAGACAAGAGATTTATTTAAGAAAATTAAGCAATCAAAGTTCTGTTGATAACTCGGGTATGGAATAAAAAAGGCGCAAAAATGAAAATAAAAAATAAAATATTGTGGTTAAGCTTATCAGTCCTGCCGCAAGCAAGTCACGCTGCAAGTATCGAGGGTATTTTAAGAAATACCATAAAATACCTACAAGGCCCTGTAGCTAAGTCTGTTGGTGTTGCTGCAATTATAATTTCCGGTTATCTATGTCTTGCCAAGCAAAAATTACCTAAAGAAACCTTTGTCATGATTTTGGTCGGCATGGGCATTATCTTTGGGGGCTCATCCTTATACAACACACTGATTGGGTAGTTGCATGAGCTTTGATGAAGCCACAGAACTTGATGTTCACACCCTATTTGGTGCATTGACTCGTCCTGCCATGACTGCGGGCGTAACACTTGAATACCTTGGACTTAATCTGATGATTTCCGTATGTGCTTTTATTGTCATGGGGCAAATATTTTATGGCTTGGTATTTATACCACTTCATGTCTTTGGCTGGTTGGTTTGCAAATATGATGCACGCTTTTTTGAAATCATGGCAAAACGCTTGAAATTACCTTCTATGCCTAATCAGTCCTATTGGGGAGTCCGCAGCTATGAGCCTTTCTAAGCTTTTAAAGCATGCCCGAGCTGAAATTAGGCTATCAGAACTTGTGCCATTTACCCATCTTAACTCAGCTACGGTATTTGAATGTAAATCAGGCGCCCCTGGTTCCACCATCAAAGTTGAAGGCATCGCTTTTATTACTGAAGATAACAGCAGCTTAAACCAGTTGAATGCGCAGTGGCATGGGGCTTTAACAAATCTTGATGAGCGCTTTATCCAGTATGTTACTGTCCATAGGAAAAAAGAAAATACAAGTCTTGAAGGCAGCTTCACTTCAACTTTTGACCGAATGGTGGATGAAAAATACCATGCCCGCTTTAAAAATAAAGCACTGTTTAAAAATGATATTTACCTCACCACCTTACTAAAAGGCGATAACTCTAGCAAAGCTGCCAAAGGAATTAATTATTTATCTCGGTTGAGCTCCTATTTAAGTCCAAAAGACCTGCGCGCACTTAATCGAAACAATAATCTAAGCATATTGGAATCTAAAGTTAGCCAATTAAAAGCGCAATTAGCTCCGTTTAATCCACGGCTTTTAGGAGCACAGGATGCTCATACCGGCACCAGTGAGCTTATGGGATTTTTATCTTTGTTTGTTAATGCACAGACCTCAATTGCCTTTAAAAATCCTGTATTCAATGCCCCCATAGCAAAAAGTATTGCTGATACCCATAAAGCGGAATTGCTCTATCCCCGCGACCATCTGGGGCAATATTTAAGCACACACCGCATCTTCTTTGGAGAGTATATCCAATTCCAAGGAGCCACCCCAGAAGACTGTCGTTTTGGTGCTTTGTTATCAATTAAAAATTACGGCCGCGAAACTGCCCATATCGTACTTGACCCTTTGTATGAGCTTGAATGTGAATTCATTGCTACCCACACCTTTGCACCCCTTGCCCGTGATATTGCTTTAAAAGAAATTTCACGTAAACGAGGTAAATTAATCAATGCTGAAGATTTAGGCTTAAGCCAGATTGCAGAACTATCAACCTTAGAAGATGATATAGCCAGTGAGAAAGCCCTGCTAGGCTATCATCACAACAGCCTATTGTTATTAGCTGACAGCATTGATGAATTAAATACCCACATTCTTGAGGCAACGCGGGCGTATGCTTATGCCGGCATTGTCATGATTAGAGAAACCTTTGGTATAGAGCCCATGTTTTGCGCGCAGATGCCAGGCAATCATCACTTTATTACCAGAGCCTCTTTAATCACCTCACACAACTTCACTGACTTTTGCTCCTTACATAACCATCAAACCGGATTTAAAAACGGCAATCATTTAAAAAATGCAGTGACACTTTTAGAAACACCTTCTAAAACCCCGGTGTATTTTAATTTTCATACTCGAGGCTCTAGTACTAATCCTGCTCCTGGACATACAGCAGTTTTTGGCGCAACCAATGCTGGTAAAAATACGCTGGTGGCTTTTCTTGATTCTCAAATGGGGCGTTATAACAGCAGAAGTTTTTTCCTTGATAGAAATGAAGCTGCAAAAATTTATGTCTTAAGTCATCAAAACAGCGGCTACACGGTGATTTCTCCTGATACTCAACATGAAATCAAGATTAACCCCTTCCAATTACCAGATACCCAAGAAAACCGCACCTTTCTCAAAAGCTTTATGGCAGAGCTTGTCAAAAGACCGGGTGAGGATGATTTGCCTAGTGATTTAGCGGAACTTCTTAACGAGTGTGTTAACTATGCCTTTGATAGCCTTGATAAGAACTATAGACAATTAACCCATATCGTAAAAAACCTTCCTTTACAGTTTTCCCGTTGGCCTGAATTAAGGCGCTTTTTAAAAGAGGAAGGTATGCGCGAAGCAGGAGAATTTGCATGGCTGTTTGATAATGAATTTGATTCATTAAATCTAAATTTTGATAAGGTGGGCTTTGATGTCACCTACCTCATGGATGAAGTGAGCGCTTTGATTTCAACTCCGGTTTATATGGTGCTCTTACACCGTATGCGACTATGCCTTGATGGACGGCTAACCAGCTTTATCATTGATGAAGCTTGGGGTGTATTTAATTCTCCTTTTTGGCTTAAAGTACTGGATTCTTGGGTGCCAACCATTCGTAAGCTCAATGGTCATTTTATCTTTATGACCCAATCACCAGAAACCGTACTGCTTTCTTCCATTGCGCCAGTCATATTAGCCAATGTGGTCACCACCATCATATTTCCTAATTCAGATGCTGACCCTACAACCTACAAAAAAGGATTGGGCTTATCCGAGTCCGAGTTTCAAATCATTCGCAATGCAAGTCCGTCTTCACGTCAATTTTTGTATAAACAACGCGGAGAACAAAGCATTTTATGCCGCCTGGATTTAAGCCAATTAGTTGATGAGATTCGTGTGTTCTCCGGTAATAAGAAAACAGTGCAACTCTTTAATGAAATTGTAAAAGAAAAAGGCTTAAATCCAGATGTATGGCTGCCTTTGTTTTTACAAAGGAGTGCGCAATGAAAAAAGGCATGCTTTCACTGTTGATGAGCTTATTGTTATCTACAGCCCAGGCTGACATCATCGGCGTCACTGATGCCGCCATGCTTGCCAATGCCATTGAACAGCTAAAGCAATTAAAAGACCAATACGATACCCTGCAGCAAACCTATGATAATGCCAAGCAACAACTAGATACTGCTCACTCGCAACTAGATTCCATTAACCAGCTTAAAAATTTTAATAGCGGTCATTATCAATTTGGTGATGTCAGTAATTCTCTGGCTGACCTTAAAGACAGACAATGGTCGCCCAACACCTGGGATGATGCCTTGCGCAATGTCGCAGGTGGCAATCCGTCTCGCTACCAGGAACTGGTTAAAGCTTATGAGAAAAATCATAAAACATTAGATGATTCAGCTTTTGAAAAGGGCGCAAGCAAAGAGCAACTTGCCCTGTTCAAACAAGCCAAAGAAGTGAACAAAGCGGCCAGTGTTGAAAGTACTTACTCTTATAACGAAATTAATAAACACCTTAAAGCCGTGCATACCTTATCAGCCCTTATTGAAAAAGCACCCAACACCAAAAGTGCGGTGGATTTAAATTCGCGCCTCCTTGCTGAGATTGCCTACATTCAAACCCAAAATCTTAAAATGCAAACGCTGGTAAGCCAGCAACTGGCTCAAGGTGGTGCCAATGACATTGCGATTGACAGTCAAATTGCCAAATTTAACCGATTACCTGATGAATAAGGAGGGCAGGAGAATTTATGAATAAGTTTTTAATGTGTTGTTGTGTGGTCTGGATTTTAGCACTTGCGGGCTGTGCTAAGACTCAAGATTTAGATGCCCCTTGTCCTGATTATGGACGCTATTGTTCTCAAATTCCAGCCAATGCTTGGGGTAATGATGAAATTTAATAACAGGAGTCAGCTTATGAAAAAAATGAAAATGAGAATGGGAATAGGGCTTATAACAAGTGTAATGCTTTTAAGTGCCTGTCATGAATCACCAATAAAAACTCATAGTAAAAGACAAACCATTGAATTTTTAAGACAGGCCGCAATCTCTGCTGAAAAGACAATGAACTTACCAGCTCGCAAGAAAGGACGTTTTTACAGCAATTGTATGGAAGGCAATATTGAGTCCATTGATTGTAAACGCTTCTTTAGTGCAATGCTGGCCTTTGCTAAAACCAATAAAGACTTCCAGCACCTAACCTATCTTCAGCTGACAGATGCTAAAACCTATGATGGTTTAGCAGAAGATTACCAAGACAAGCTCTTTAACACCATTGATGATGATTAAGGATAGCCATGCCCGCCCCAAATTATGCCACTGTCATTTTAAATCTAGCCGCAGAGATTGACATCCTCACTAAAACCTTTGTTGCCGGCGGCTATCAAGCCTTATCTTCGGCATTGGCAAAGCCTTTAGGTAGTCTATGCATTATTTATATTATTTTAATTGGCTATGGTGTAACACGAGGGCTCATTAAGACACCCATGCAGGAATTCATCAAAGGGGCTATTCGTATAGGTCTAATCTATATGTTGGCTATGAACTGGGGGTTCTTCTCAGCCTATATCGTAGCATTATTCACCAATGGGACGAGTGAATTGGGTGCGGTGATGATAAAGCTATTACCTGCCAAAATCCCCATGATTAAAGGCTCAGGTGTTAATGGCGGCCTGCAATCGGTACTAATTGAGGTGGTACGCGTAGGCAACTGGGTTTGGGATAAAGGCTCTTTTCATCACCCCGGCCCTTTTATATCAGCGCTTTTTGTTTATGCCTCAGGCCTTGCAGTTGTGGGTCTAGCTTTCTTTGAGCTTGTGGTGGCAAAGCTCATGCTCTCCATTTGTTTATGTACAGCACCACTTTTTGTGATTCTAACCTTGTTTGATAAAACCCGAAATTTCTTCGACCAATGGCTGGGCAAGGTGGTAGGGTTTTCTTTGGTGATATTTTTTGTATCAACCGTTTTAGGCTTTTGTATGCATCTTCTACATTGGTGTATAGGGGCACATTTTAATGACCATGCCGCAAGCTTTGCCTCCGTTGATTGGATACCTCTATTCATCTGTGCTTGCCTTTGTGTGATGGCGCTGCTTGAAGTCGTGGGTATGGCTAAAAGCATAGGCGGTTCTTGTTGTACCAGTTCTGGTTCTGCCATGGTCGGTGGCTTTATGGGCGGTGCCCTGGGTGCCATGTCTGTGGGCGGGATGACTAAAAATGCCAGCTCAAAACTATATGCTATGGGTAAGTCGGTCATGCCAGGAGGTACTGGTGTCAGTTTGATGCAACGGGCAGCTAGCAAAGGCGGGCAAAGTATGAAAGCGATTCAACAACGCATGAGAGGGCAAGGCAAATGAACATTTTTAAGAAGCAAGAAAATAATAAAACTCAGATGGATTATTTCAATGAGGCCAAATCCTGGGCTGATGATATCTATGGCAATGTGGAGCAATCGCGCAATCGTTATAAAGTCGCGTTTTTAGGCGCTATGTTGCTAAATGGTTTGGCCTTGATTGCGGTAGCAAGTCTTGCACAAATTCAAACCTTAGTGCCATTGATGATTCATCATTTTGCTAATGGGGTAGTAACAGTTGAGCCCTTGAAAAATGGCAATGCCCCATTAATAAAGCTCAGGTGGAAAGTGACATCATTCGCTATATCACCACCCGAGAAAGCTATGATGTAAGCTCTTATCGCAGCCAATACAATCTCATTACTCAACTGTCTAATGAAGTGGTATTGACTGAGTTTAGCCAGGAGCAGGATAAGTCTTCAAAAGAATCACCTATCAATAGTTTAGGGGCTGGCGCCCAACGCTTGGTGCATGTCTATAGCATTAATTTTATTGATAACTCTGTGTTTAATGAAACCGCCATTCCCAAAGACCATCATAATCTAGCAGAGGTTGTTTTTACCCTAATAGATACAGACAAATTAACCGGTCATCAATCTGAGAAGCATTTCAATGTGCTCATTTCTTGGGAATACACGGCTCCTTCATTGGACCCTGAGGTTCGCTGGAATAACTGGGATGGGTTTATGGTCACCCGCTATAGCAAACAACCTAGAAATATTTAATGGAGGAATGCATGTTTAAACAATTATTACTTGCAGGGGCTTTGGCTGCCTGTTTTTGGACTTCATCTTATGCCCAAAGCAACCCCATTCCACACCCTAAAGATGCCCGCATTAAAATGGTCTCTTTCCAGGAAGATAGTGTGGTTCCAGTATTTGGCAAGACTTTTACTACAACCCAAATTGTCTTTGGTAAAGATGAATACGTTAAAGGCATTGAAGGCGGCGATACCAGTGGTTGGATTGTGGACTACAAGCCCATTTTGCCTAACATGATTTTTATCAAACCCACAATCCTCAATTCCCTTACCAACATCACGGTAGTGACCAACAAGCATCATTATTATTTCAAAGTAAAAAGCAACAAAACTCTAAATGCCTCTGATGAAGCAGTAACCTATGCCATTAAATTTAATTATCCAATCGATGCACGCAATCAATTAAAAAAAGAAGCCTCTAAAAAAGCATCTCTTACCAGTCAGGCGCCACCAAAAGTTTACAACCGTAATTACAGCTTTAGCGGCGATAAACAAATCATGCCCTTACATGTATTTGATGATGGCACCTTTACCTATTTTGAACTACAAAAAAATAAGGCAGTCCCTGCGATTTTTGCAGTCGATGATGCCAAAGGCAAGGAGGCTATTGTCAACACCAGGCGAGAAGGTAACTATCTCGTAGTCCAACGCCTAGCCCCACAATTCACCCTGCGCAATGGTGGCACTGTGGCTTGTGTATTTAACACCAATGAAATCATGCGAATCAAACAAGGGCGGGGTTAATGATGGGAACAGAAAACAATAACTTGAAGTTAAATGACTTAGGCACCGCATCGAAAGTGACCCCTAATCCTCGGAAACAACAATTAATTCACCAAGGGCAATTTATCTTATTGGGTCTTGTCTGCATCATTATTTTGTGTGTGATGTTTTTACCTAATAAATCTAAGGCAAACGCACCAGCTGAGAAACCAGCATCCAATGTTGAGGATGCTACTTTAGCGCAAAATCTTGAAGCCATTGAGCGCCTGAAGCTTTTAGAAAGAAATAAACAATTCAAGCAACAACAGCCATCAAAAACTAATTATGGTCCTCCGAAACTTCGAAGCAACCATGGCGGCACAAAATCTTTGACCAAAGAAATGCGCTTGCGTATGAATGCACCAACAAGCTTTGAAGTAGAAATCAGAACACCTGGTGCTACAAATAGCTCTATGGATGGTGGCGTCCAAGTAAATTCTTCTCAAACCTTGGTAGGAGCCGACCAAAACTCTCAATTCATAAATAATCAAAACGACATCACCTCTGTCAGTGATAAAAAATTACCTCATCCTGCTTTAACTATTCCAGCAGGAGAGATGATATCCGCAACCTTGGAAACTGCGATAAATTCCGATTTACCTGGCATGACGCGGGCAATCACCACCCGTGATGTCTATTCACTCATGAATGGAAATTTATTAATCCCTAAAGGCTCAACCTTGGTGGGGCAATTTAGCTCAGGAATCATAGAAGGTCAAAGCCGTATCTTGGTAGTTTGGAATCGGGTGCAAATGGCAGATGGTGTTATTGTCACTTTAAATAGCCCAGGTACGGATATATTGGGTCGGTCAGGACAGGGTGCTGACAGTATTGACCGCCATTTCTTTGAGCGTTTTGGCACATCTGCTTTATTGTCCGTATTAGGAGCCTATTCAGCGACAGCTGGAGTGGGAGCCCAAGACCAATACAACAGCGCATCACAATATCGCATGGCTATAGCCAATAGTTTTGGGCAAACATCAAACCAAACATTGGAGAAAAGTATCAACATTGCTGCTACCTTACAAATCAATCAGGGCACGCCAATTAATGTGTTTGTCGCGCATGATTTAGATTTTGCAGCTGTTGGCATTCCAAAAGTTGCACCACCACAAACATTTAGGAGCCCCACATGGAAGTAGCAAGCTTACGCTTTGCTCCAGGCTCTGAAGGGCTTTTAACGCCACTGATGCCTTGGTTATGTGATACCAGCGTTTCTGAGATTTTAATCAATAAGCCTAGAGAGGTGTATATCGAACGTTTAGGTGAAATGAAAAGCCATGAAGTAAGCACTTTAACTCAACTGCATCTTAAGCGTTTATTTTTATTCATTGCCAATGAAAATAGGCAGCATTTAAATGAAAGCTCCCCCATGTTGTCAGGCAACTTATATGATGACTCAAGAGTCCAGCTTATTATCCCACCTGCATCCCAACACTACACCCTATCTATTAGAAGACAATCGATAAAGCAGATGAGCTTAACAGAATATAAAGAATCAGATTTCTATTCTCATACTCAACCCTTTGAAAAAACCAAACCTGCCAGTGCCTATTTTGATGAGGAAGAAAAACAATTAATGGCTTTGTACCATGTGGGTAATTGGCCAGAATTTATTGAGTTGGCCGTATTATTAAAGAAAAATATCCTCATATCTGGTGAAACCTCCTCTGGTAAAACCACCTTTTTAAATGCTTGTACCCGCTATATCCCACCCTTTGAACGCTTGATTACCCTTGAAGACACTTATGAAATCAATACCACCCATCCCAATAAAGTGGCACTCTTAGCACCCAAAAAGCTCGAGAGTCAAGAGGCCACTTTATCCATGCAGGATTTAGTGCAATGCGCCTTAAGACTTAGACCTGACAGGCTTATTATGGGGGAGATTCGCGGCCGTGAGATTATGGATTTTATTAGTGCTTGCTCCACAGGGCATGAAGGCTCTATCACCAGCATTCATGCATCCAATCCAAGGATAGCCTACATGCGCATGATTCAAATGTACAAACTCAATAATGTTCCCAGCATGCGTGATGAGGAAATTCAAGCCATTTTAAACGAAGTCATTGATATTATTTTACAGGTTAAAAAGACAGCTCAGGGGCGCAAATTAGTTTATGTCTATTACAAGAATGCAGGGGGATAATGTTGTGAAGAAAACTGCGTTTTTAATCGTTTCTTTAGCATCAGTGCTCGAATTCGTAAGCTTTATAACCTTGCAGCTATTGGGTTTAGCAAATATCCCTATGCCCTGGACATTCATTACCGTAATGCAACATCATATCTTCCTCGAGCCCCTGATTGGTTTAACGATTGGAGCTTTTTTAAGCTTGATAAGTTTGGGATTTCACCTTGGCGGGTTGAAACGTTATCTCTCTATTATTGCAATGGCTGTTATTCTCGGGTGCCTTTTAACAATAATGCTTGGAAGTCTTATCTATCAGTGGGTAGATGATATTCGGACCCTTAAACCTGTTGATATATTATCGTTGTTTGAGCAGGGCTTCGCTGGCTCTGTTGCTTCACAGCACTTCATCTATTCACAAGCTGCGAGTTTTAGTTTATTCATAATAGGATTAGGCTTTATATTTTTTGAATCCATTCGTCCAGCAAATAAAGTCTTAGGAAATGCTCATTTTGCCAATGGCCTGGAAGTTCACCGCGGTGGCTTTTATAAAAAAGAAGAAGAAAGTCTTATAATTGGCAAAAAAGCGGGCCTACCTTTATATTCTAATAATTTTGAGCATGTGTTGGTTTTTGCACCAAGCGGCAGCGGTAAAACCCGCTCCATTGCTATTCCAAATCTTTTTCATTACCCAAGCTCTATAGTCTGTAATGATGTGAAATTTAGCCTTTTTGAAACCACCTCAGGGTATCGGGAGCAGGTTTTAGGACACACTTGCTATTGTTGGGCTTTGGCTAATCCCCAAGGTAAAACTCATCGATTTAACCCGTTATCAACAATTTCTAATGACAAATTGCAGCGGATGACTGACATTCAGCGAATAGCCCACGTGCTCATACCAGACCCACAAAAAGAGGTGGTCTTTTGGGCGCAATCTTCGCGCAAACTATTTAAACTCGATTCCGCAGTTTTTGCCATTGATGCCTAACCCAAAAGGCTAGTCAGGCAGCTTTATGATACATTAAGGATTGTGTTGGCTCCAATCGACCTAGATCTCGCCCAACAAGATGCTTAGA
>JACCWN010000116.1 GCA_013697625.1 Legionella sp. | reverse complement strand
ATCCCGTTAACCCATAGCCGGTTATCGAGGTTAGGTATTATTTTCGCAACAGCATAATTATTTCTCATGCGTGCCGTATGTTCATGTTCATATGCCGCAAGCAACTCCAAAGTATCGGTCATGAAGCTATTGTACTCCGTAAAGGCTGAGGAGTTAAGCTAATATATTGCAAAATATTGACAGGTGTGGTATAATATAAGGATAGAGTAATGAATAATTACAGATAGTGCCGCCAGAAATGGCGGTTTTTTTGTATATTTTTTAGATAAATAACCAAAATCTGCTTTTGAATCCTTTCGCGTGTTCTTTCAGAACGCTTTGCGAGTATCTTTTGGATCGCCAAAAGTTACCAAAAACTTTTCGGCTGCGTTTTTTCTTGACATGGGCAACCTTCCAGCAAAGTATTGCTCCGCCAGAACTCACCATTCCTTGGTTACTTGGGATGGAACGGTTTAACAACTGGCGGCTGGATTCACTCCTTTGGCCGAGGTGTCCTTTCAGGAAAAAGCCGATACCTGAGACTTATGACACCAAGAGTTAATCGTTTTTGCAGTGATTTTATTTAATATAATTGTAATTGCATAAAAGCTATGATTATATAAAATAAAGAGCTATTGATTAAGGAGGATAAATGAGATTCCTACAAAATTTGAACAGGGTATATTACCTGTTGGTTGTCGCCGCTTTATTGGCGGTATTTTATTTGTTTGGGATAATTCCTGAAATCAACGCTACCAGTCCTGTCACATGGATGGATTATACTCAAGTGCCCGCGATTGAAGAGCTCTATCAAGTAAGTGAAAGCACTTTTAATGAAAGCAACGAAGTGGGTTTTAAGCCAGATTGTGAAAATAAATTAATAACAACACGGCCATATCGGGTAGGTATCCAGACACAACAAACTCTTAATGGTTGCTGGCATACCACAAACTTAGGGCTATTAGCACGAGGCACAAACTCATTTGTAAAAAATGGGAGTAGTATAGCTGGCCCCGTATCATTATTATCTTCGTCCTATTTAAGGCCGACCCCAACCGGGAATATGTTCTTAGAAGTTAGAAGTGGGACAAGCAATAACTATGTAAAATTTCATTATGGCGCTCAAATAAATACCATCACGTCGGCGTATGGGACTGTAACCCATGCGTTATCGACAACCGACAGTTTTACTTTAGTTTCACCGAGCAATACCAATATTGTGTTAGCACCTGGATCGGAGATGAACTATTCGGATAATGGAAAATGGGCTACTGCGGTAACCACAAATTATGCGATGTTCCGCATAAACCTTGAAACCAAGCAAATATTAAATTTTGGTGCACCTCAAGCAAGCTCTGGGGGATGGAACCCTTTTATGAAAACTTCAGTAACGGATGATGGTAGATATGCAGTAGTTACAGTAACAAACTCAACAGGTAATCAGTGGATGAGAGTTTATGATTTAAATAACTGCCAGGACACCGAGCATTCGTACTTATCACTCTCACATGCAAATTGCCAGTATAGAGACCTAGAGTCGATTGTCGAAAGCTTCATAACTGGGTACAACAGATATACAATGGCAGAGTTTGCAGACAATGAGAGGCTAGTTTTCTATCACTATAATGCCATAGCTCCGATCACATATAAGAAATATATGATTAAGGCACCAAATTCAGGAGCAAATGGCATGAGGTACTTAGCGCTAGGGGATTCATTCTCCTCCGGAGAAGGCGCGTATAGCTACGAGGCATTAACTGATATACCCGGAACAAACTCATGCCATCTTTCAACCGTTTCATACCCATATTTGATAAACAATAGGCTAGCGCCAGACTCATTCAGGTCAATCGCTTGTTCTGGTGCGAAAGTAGTTAATGTAGTAGGGGGTAACGGTATGTCCGACGACAAAAAAGACACTTATAGGGATAATCAATATTTTATTCCAAAGAATGCCGACCCACTTATCTATTATGGTATCGCTGGATATTTTAAGCAGATTGAATACGTTTCCAAAGATAAACCAAATGTAGTTACCATAACCATAACTGGCAACGATATCGGCTTTAAAGATAAGCTATTAAACTGTGTAAACCCGGGCACTTGTTACCATACGTATGAGCAAAGATATGAACTAGCCAAAGAAATTAATAACGTTTTTTACAAAGCCGTAAGCACCTTCCGTCGCATTAAGTCAGCATCTTTACCCGAAGCTAAAATTTATGCTGTCGGATACCCATTGATTGCATATCCGGAAGGTGAATGTGGGTATAATGTCAAACTTAATCAAGATGAATTACTACTGGCAAACAAAATAATAAACCGGTTAAATCTTGTTATAAAGCAGGCTGCTGATAATGCCGGGGTAAAATACCTGGATGTTGAAAATGCTTTAGAAGGATCGAGGTTTTGTGAATCTAATATATCTGGCAATACTGCAATCAACGGAGTTACTTTCGGCAATGACACACCAATTCCGGGGATGGGTATTTTTGGTAATGAAAGTTACCATCCAAACCAGCTTGGTCATAGAAAACTAAGGGATACAATACTAGCACAATCAAATAATCTTACTGTCACTACGCCCGCTCCTGATAGTAGTAAGACAATTCCAGCTATAACAAACGCAATCCCTTTACTGAATGATATACCCCCAAGTAATAATCCGATCAGAGAGTCCACCAACCTTCCTATACTTGAACAGCCAGTTATTTTCCATAATCAAACAGTCAGCTCAAATATTAATGGGCTTAAATATAATTTGAAAACAGGAACACAATACCAAGTATGGCTTAACTCAACACCGGTTCAGCTTGGAACATTTGTAACAAGTGATACGGGCAATCTAAATATAGAATCCACTATCCCCAATAATATACCTGCGGGATTTCATACATTACGCATTTATGGAACTGATATTAATAATCAAAGCATTGATTTATACCAAACTGTGTATGTTGGGGCAAATGAAAACGACTGGGACGGCGATAACATAGCGAACGAAGCGGACCCCTGTATTATTGTTGAGCCTTCTGGTATAGACGAAGATCATGACGGTATTGATGACGCATGTGACGCAGTCATCGGGCAAACATTAGAGGAGCCAATAGTTTACTCCTCCCCGTCAATAATAAAAAGTCATGAAGTATTCTTGTTACCTGATAGTAAGAAGAAATATTCAATAAGAGGCGGTGCTATAATTAGCTAAACATGAGATCAAAAAAACTTAAAAATAAATCCTTACCATCTAAAATAAAGGATTACACATCAGGCCTAGATAAAAAACAACGGCTCAAGCTAGACATAATTATTATGACAGCAGTATTTGTTATTGCTGGGCTTATTTACAGGGATTATTCGATGCACAAAAGCATCGTAAATAACATGAAGGCTGTAACATTAGCAATAAACAGAATAGGCATACCAAGCAGCCAGCCTGTAACCTATTGCACTACCTTCGTGGATTCCAAATCAGAAGTAACCGGAGATACAAATTGCGGACTGAAATTTAAAATTTCTGATCCTCAGGCTACGACAAACGAGAAAGCAGCATTAACTGGGGAGAGGGTAGTCTCAGCTATACTAAAATCAGGAGAATTTGAGCCTATAGGCATACCTGGTCCAAGCTCAAGCCAGTGGATACAAAAAAAGAACGGTAATAGCTGCGGGTTTGGCTTTTATGAATATTACTACGGAGCAAAAGATATCGATGGTGGGCGTGTGTATGTCGGGCAGTTTAACTGTAATGACACCACTTGGTATAACCGCTTCATCGGTACTAAATAAGTCTAAAATTCAACCAAATATTATAAATAGGCAGGGTAGGGGAGTAAATCAAGTATTAAGTGCGTAGTTATTCTTCTTTTAATTCTGAGAGAACTTGTTCGTAAATTGCCAAAGTTTGTTTTGCCATTTTATTCCAAGAAAAGCAAATATACCGCTGTTCCCCTAATGTTCGTATTTTGTTCGCATATGGTAAATCTGTCAGCACTTTGTGGATAACTTCTGCC
>JACCWN010000113.1 GCA_013697625.1 Legionella sp. | reverse complement strand
CGGTTAAAATTAATATTCGATAAGGTCATGTTAAATTGCTCACCTTCTTCAAAGGCGATGACCGAAGGAATTGCGCCGGCGCAGGCCATGCCTGAGCCTGCAAGTATTATCAAAAAAACCAGTTTTTTGGCTTTATAGTAAGTAGAATTAGGCATTGATTATCTCCTGAATGGATAAAAGATTTAACAGTCCGTTTTTAAAAGAAAATTCCATGCGATAGACTTTGTGTTGGCGTGCCAGTTGTAGGCCATGGCTTGTGCGATATAAATATCCTTCAATTTGGCCTTCGTTTTTGGCCACATCCACTGATATTTTATCTGCATAAAATACGGAACTTATGTTTTTTTCATGTACGGTTTTGCGCTCTGCATCCAATAGTTTGGAAAATGCCTCTTGATAATTGGCAGGAATTAGATGAGATAGCGTGGTATAGCGGGCATCAATGGTTTCAGAATTATAAGTCAGGCGTAAATCAGCTACCTTTTGCGTCATATCTTTTAAATAGGTAGGTGAATAGTCACTATCCCCTATACTAAATTCAGACCCCGTACACAGGGGAAGCCAATGAACTTGGCGGTGGAATAAGGTATAGAAATTAAAAACTGCCAAGATTAGGACAGCAAGGGTGCTCGACAAAGCCCAAATCAAGGTAAGCTTTAATAAAAGTCTGTTTTTTGTAATGGCATTGTCGCGAAAAGAAGTATTCATCATCTCACCTTATATAAATTCGGTTGGCAGAATCGGGCATGGCGCGAAACAAAAGGCAAGTTATCCCATAAGGCAGCGACCAATACACAATGGCAAACAATACCCGCAAAGGCAGGCCACCATACTTGACATGCATGGTGACACTTAAGGCCGCACCTATCATAAATAACTGATAGGTAAGGCCCGTCAAAAGCCCAATTGCCGTGAGCAAAAAGATAGGAAGGCCCGTGGTAATAGGAATACCTGCAATTTTTGGCTCATCAGAAAGCATGAAGGTTTTATAGCTGCGGGCCATTTATTTAAGCGCCCAATGCGTAAACACCATCAGAACCGGAACTCCCGCAAGCACTGCAATATTCTTAGTTTTGATGTAGGCGTAAGCTCCAGCAAGACCTTCTGCTAATAAAAGAAAATAAGGCAGGTCAGAATCCGCGCCGAAGGTTGCACCCACATCAGCCTTTAAACCGGCTAGGCGATTCTCAGATGCAAAACATGAGTCTGGCATCAGGCAAATTAAGGCCATTGCTATCAGCAAAAACGGGAAGAATTGTCGGGCATATAAATACCCCTTGATGCTTAAATCATTTATTGTTGCTCTATAGTTCATCACACTCTCCTTTTTTGATTAAAAAATCCCCTGAGTCCTAATAAATGCTCATTTTTTATCTGCTTAATTGATTTGTTGCGTGTTTAGAAGATTACATTTAATACTTATCCATCCGTGGCTTCATTTAGAAAATCCCGGTGTTTGTCTTCACTAACCCTTGTTCTAGGGAAGGTGCTAACGGTTGATAAAACAGTGTATTTGACGGCTCTACTTAATTTTGTTTCTCTCATCTTTGCCCCTTAAATTATTATTGTTTGAATTTGATTTCTTTATTCTTAATTAACAGTTCATTTATAAGACCTTAGGGTAAGAACCGCCCTGCCCTTTCTCTTCTTTGATTTTTAGATAAATCTCTTCACGGTGAACAGGTATTGATTTTGGTGCATTAATACCTAATCGCACTTGCTTGCCTTTAATTCCCAGGACAGTGATGTTGACATCATCGCCAATCATAAGGGTTTCCTGTAATCGCCTTGTTATAAGGAGCATTTTGGTATTCCTTTTTTATTATTGTTGAATGAATCTTTCAAAAAATTTCATCTGCTTTCCCCACTTTCCAATTGAAAACTCATTATTGCTTAGTAGTGGACCCCAAAAATGAGACAGTAGTGTAGAATATAACTATTGTATCAGGGGTTTCAAAATGGCTAATAAAAAATTCAGTTCAGAATTCAAAGCACGCGTTGCGATTGAGGCATTAAAAGGT
>JACCWN010000030.1 GCA_013697625.1 Legionella sp. | reverse complement strand
TGCCTTGGTCAAACGCATTGAGGCAGGAAGAGACTTAATTAATGTAGTTTTTCGTGTAGGAGATACCCTACCAAATCCAAATAGCAAGCCCTTAGATTTTTTACAACATTGTGCACGGGGTTCTAGGCCGGAACCGTCGAAATTTCCGGAGTGTTTTTAGTCACACTTCTATTTTTTGAGTCACCTAGGGAAACTTGGTTTATTATTGTATCAAGGTCAATGATTTTATCACCTGCAAAAATAAAGTGCCCCTGAAAATGAATGTGTTGCCAAGCCACCGGTGAAATTTTCTTCAATCTAGCCAACGCCTTCTGATTACCCTCTGCTTCATATTTTAATTTGAGCTTGGATAGTATCGCTGAATTGTAATGGATAATGGCGTTGGCAATAAGCCGTGCACATTGATTGCTGATTTCAATTTCACGATCCCCTCTGCCTGATAGCTGTTTTTTTCCATAAGCAGTTGCAATAGCAGATCGTAGTTGATGGTACGATTCGACACGGTTCTGGGAGCGGTGTACATCTCGTTGTAGTTTCCTGTCTTGAAGGTATTTTAGGGTATAAATACTACGAATCAATTTATCATATTCAAATATTGCCTTTCTAGTAAGATTTGAGCTGTTGTAGGTGCATAGCTTTTTAATCAGAATACTTTGAGAAATTTCTTTAAGCCCCAATGCCCTAATAATGGGTTCAATATTAGGCCATTCATCTTCAATAAGTTGGCGATCAATTTTGCCAATGGGTTTGATTAGCCATTCGTTATACTGGACTATATCATCGCCACAATAAAGATGTTTTCGTTGCGTTTGTAAATTAGTAAATCGGGGGCATAACCTACCACCGAACCAATCCATCAAAGCAAAATTAGCCTTGTTAATCACATGCATGTCGCCTGTAATGGCATCGGGCATGATGCTGTTTGTATTGTTGTACCAAATATCAAAAGCGAAGTAACTTTCATGCTCATGAGCCCCAATTAACTCTGTTTGCAGAGGAATGTGATTGACAAGCATAGTGTACGCTACAACACCTTTGCCTTTTTTAAAATATTTTTTAGACCTCCTTGCCTTAAGTGTAGGCCTCGCTACTTCAAATTTTTGCCCGTCCACGCCACCATACAGTATGGCCATATCCAATGAGTAATAGGGAAAGATGGGCATTTTTGCAATATCTTCACCGATGAGGTCGTTCGCTTTTCTCAATGTTTGTAATCTCACGCGTGTCTGATAGATATTAAGCAGATTATCATAAGGAATATCGGAAATTTCTGCCATATTGAGATTGCCGTTATTAAACGCTTGGGCGATAATAACCGCGTTTAGACTGTTTTCATCTGCAAGTAATTTGGCATACCGTGGTTGTATGTGGGTAAAGGCCGATGAATATCGGCACGCTCATTAACAAATCGAATTACATCTGTAATGTCACACAGCGGCAATTGCTTATAAAAATGCTCCTGAGCTTCTTCATCCTCATCCTCCTTAGATTTTTTTAGATGAAGAGTTTGAGCTTTCTCATCATAGAATAGATGCTTGAGCTTGCCTTGAGTAAAATCATTATTGAACCTCATCCACTCTGTATTCAGCTCTGCGATCATCCAATATTTTTCTTGATTGGATTGTTTAATGCAGGAATCTCCAGGGATTGAGTTAATGCACCTTTTTCATTTGCAGAACTTATTTCTTGTTGCAATGATCGATGATGAACACTATCTGCAAGATAAAGCTCACCTGCTTTGAGTCGCTTCTTCATTTGGCGATAGATCCAAAATTCATAACGATCTCCATGAAATTTTTGCTCGCCTTTGGCATTAGTATCAAATAGATAGGGTTGTAACCTTTTAGGCCTAGTTTTTTCAGGGCAGTCAGTGATTGGATACTTGTTGATGATTTTGTCTGCGTCAAATATGTCTTTGAGCCAAGTGATTGCAGTAAGCCACGGGCTATCAGATGCCGTGCTTGAAAAATCAATGGCCATCATTAGGGGCCGTAGTTGCAGTTTGTATCGATGAAAATGTTTGTCAACCATTTTCCATTGAAAATCGATTGCTTTAAATTCTTTTCCATCATTCATTGACACCTTAGTGCGCAACTCATCTTCAGATATAATGGTAAAAGCTTCTTTACGCACTTCGCCAAAGCTAACTTCATTTGATAGCTCTGGTGTTACAAATAAGCGTGCTAACTCTTTCATGACAGATAACTCAGATTGTTTTTTAATCGCATACTCAGAATAAGCCTCCTGCGCTTTCTCTTTGATCTCACCCTCAAATTGTTTAAGATGAATGAAAAAAGCATCAATCAAATTATCACTGAGATGAAGATAGCGTTGTTGGATATAACACAGTAGGTATAGATAGGTTTGCTCCGATTTTAAATCCTTTCGTAAATCATAAATATCATAATAATCAACAAGGCTCGCATAATATTGAATATTTTGATGAGAGAGGTTGAGCTTAGGTACTAATGATTGGGCTAACAGGTACAGCTCTCTTATTGAGAGCATTTTATCGCGTTCAGCGCTGATCATTCGTGATTTAAAATCCTTAGTGTCCTGTTTGAGATCTGCTAATCCAGACAGAGTCTCAGTCTCTTTTTCAAAGAGCAATTTTTTCAAAGAAGTTTTATCTGCTTCAGTCAGCGACTCGTGAAGAATTGTTCGCAATCGATTTTGTTCGGAGTTCAAGGCATTTCTAACAATCACTTGCAAGGTAGAATATCCTGGCCGCATGATTTTCTTTTCCTGCATAAACGTCAATAATTCAATAACTATAAATTGTGGGCTGATATCCCTGCGTAGAATTTGCTGGATTTTATTGCTCAGTAAAGGCTCAAACTCTTTTGACCACATCCGATAACCAAAATGTGAAGCAATTGCATGGCATTGAGCATAATATTGATGTTTTGTGATGGGAGATGGATGAAACAAGTGCCCTTGAAAATATTCTTGCATGACAAAATTAATATCGTCTTGCACCTCAGCCTCATCCCAATCAAATGAAAAGAACAGATGTTTGGCTTTAAAGTAACCTATTTGAATTGCACAATGAACTTGAGCTGCTAAATTAGCGCGTCCCCTCATTAATGCCTGCTCATCCGAGGTGAGGTTGATGTAGTTTAAACGTTGAACATCATCAAAATCTGGAATTTCATATAAAGCAGCTTGCTCCGCTTCAGATAAAATGGTAAGCCTTTCGTTAATATAGGCGCGGTTTTCTGGACACAAAAAAAGGTTTATTAAGAGCTATTCTTCTTAATACAAAGAGGAGAATAAAATGTCTAAAAAGCGAGCTTATTATACGGCGGCCAAGAAAGCAAAAATAA
>JACCWN010000029.1 GCA_013697625.1 Legionella sp. | reverse complement strand
TTATTTTTGCTTTCTTGGCCGCCGTATAATAAGCTCGCTTTTTAGACATTTTATTCTCCTCTTTGTATTAAGAAGAATAGCTCTTAATAAACCTTTTTTTGTGTCCAGAAAACCGCGCCTATATTAGCATGTCTCCCATAAAAAGTTACCAAACCCAGTTTTCCTGAAGCTAAAGATGGTCTTACCGCTTCGGCTACTTCGCTTATAAGGGCTCGCCTAAGTGGATATCCCATATCATTTATTTCAGAAAGATTTGCTCCATTGTTTACTAAAACAATAGCACGCGCTTTTGCTAAGTCATAATGGATTGGGGGTAGTTCAAAAACTTGATTTAAATCCATTCTATCAATTTGTTTGCCGATTTCAACCTTAATTTTTTCCCGAACATAATCTTGAACGTTGAAGAACGTTATAGGAGCCGCAGTGTTATCATTTCTTGATCTAAGCCCAAGAAACTGTGGAGAATCTCATCTAATAAAATGTATTCAAGGGATTTTGAATCACTCTTAACATTATTATCTTGAAGAAACTGTTCCCTGGCACGGTTAGCCATTGCTATTTGTGAGCTAAAGAAGGCGCCTCCGTTCCCCCTCAGTGGAGACATGAATCTTGTCCATTCCATTATGTAGGTATAAGCTTTTACAGCGGCAATAGGTTCCAGCTGGCTAATAGACTCTTCCGTGTATTCATTGATGATGATGTTCAAAAGATATTTTTGCATATTATTTAATGCCATGATATGTACTCCTCAAAGGTGAAACCTTGTCAACGATTTTTTAATTAAATGTAGAACAGGGATGAATTGTAACCTCGCCATCTGATGCATCTGCTCCCATAACTTGACTTTTTATTTGATTAATCTCCAAAATTTTTGATGTAAGTAGTGATTTCAATTCTAGTCTATCTTCAATTCTCCTCGTATATAACGCCCTAATTGCAGCTAAATCATGTGCAGTAGCATCATGACGAGGTGCACCACGAGCAATAACAGTAGGAGGTGTATTCCATTCCTTTTGGCCCGTATATATGGCATAAGTCATACCCAAGTTAGGAAGGAACCAATAATTTGGTTTTACACTATAGGGTTTATCTGTGAAGTCAACTGAAGGAAACAGTGGTATTGTGCAGCAAAATTCATTAACCATGTGCATCGGCAGCATTCTTTGCGCACCACCCATATTTTTTACCCACTCACTGAAAATATGATCATAATCGAAGGGGCCATTCCCAGTAGTTGCATTCTGATAGTCTTGCATTGCAGAAATAATATTCTCAAAATTAAATTGAAATCCAGCTTTGGTTCTTTGGCCATTAAATGAGTAGAAAAATTCCTCAGTTTCTATGCTCTCCTCAATTTTTAATAAATTTTGCAATACGTCTAAGCCATTATCTGTTTTAGGGATGCAATTTATCATTGTTTTCCACATATGGGCATCCAGAGACCACAGAGCGTATTTAATACCGCTAATGGATTCAAAAGTCCTTTTGGCTGGGTCAATGGCAAAACCACTTTCAAATATTAAATCGATATTACTCGTTAATAATTCAGTCACTTTGTCGTAATTTGCGCATACAACATAATGTAAAAATTTCCGAACATTCATCAAAGGCTTAAACAAAGCCCATTGTGCTCTACAAGAAATATAATTCGCTGCATCTAAATTCTGTAAATAAGATACTTGTGTTTCTTTTATTTCTGAGGGTATATCGTTAAATTCGGTCTTTTTTTGCATATTAGATTCTCCAGTGTACTTATAGATATTGATTAGCTTGGCTGTATTATTGGCCACTGTTTGCCAAGATACTTGCCCCGAAGGCTATTCCTATAACTGCGGCTGTAGCTACTGCACAGCAAACATCTTTGTTAAAAAATCCCCAAGCATTGGATGTGCTTGTTGGCAAAGGAGTTTGAGCTCCAGGAGAAGCTTCCTCTTTTTGCGAAGATATTTTTGCAATTTCTTGTTTCACTTTATCCATAGTAGTACCACAATATCTAATGTTATCTTTCGTTAAAGTATGTTTTTCAATCAGGAACTCATATTCTGAAATAATGTGAGCAATTACTTCAGAAAATAAATTTGTTTTTTTGATTGTAAAAAATACAAGCATTCGTTGAAGATCCAAAATATCCTTTAATTCTGCTAGATTTCCATATAAACCAGAATAATAAGTCCGGCTATTAATTAAATTTAGTATCGTGTAGACATAAGGGTTATTCAGTTTTATTCTTAAAAGTTTCTCATAGAAATTATCCCCTTCCATTCGACTAAAGGAGGCACCATTTTCCAATAAGATTTTGATAACTTTTAAGCTGCTATGGTTGATATTATGTTCAATAGCTTCTTCTATTTCCTCTAATTCACCAGCTTGGGCCGTCCTTTTGGCCTTAATTTCTTGCAAAGAGTTAGTTAATTGAGCCAAGGAATCTAAGGGTGAATATTCAAAAGCCATACTTAATGCTGTCTTTCCAAGCTCATTCTTCAGATTCAAATTTGCGCCTAAAGAAACTAATTGAGTAACAACAGTTGCATATCCATCAACCCCTCCCCCAGACATATCTTTAATAACTGTCATTAATAATGTGTTTCCAAGCTTACCCTGAAAATCAATGGGCATTCCTGTTTGAAACAATTGTGTAACATCATTAGAATTATGAATAGTTGGGAAAGATTCTTCTCGAGCATTAAGGATTCGAATATCAGAGGTTACCCTAGCTAATTGCATAGAACTTTGTTTATGGAACCCAAAAGAGAGCTCTACATTGATTGCAGTATTACTAAAAACCAATTTTTGTTGGCTTTCAATATATGTTTTCCATAAATTCTCGTATTCTTCTTTTTTAACTAGAACTTGAACTTTGAAAAGCCAGTCGATTAAACATTTTAATGTAGCAATATAACCGTCATGAGCATTTTTCACATTCGATCCAAAGCCAAATTCATTGGGGAAAGTGCTTTGTGGTCTGCCGCTAATTAATAATGGGCAGACCTTATCTTTAGGTAAATCAAGAAGTATAGCAATGGCTGATTGTATTTGGTAAGCCTTATAGCCATTATCGCGCTTTTTTAAGGATTCTGTACCAATAAAAATAATATCGTTTTGCTTATATTGCTGCATAAAATTATTAACACTGTCTTCAGGATTAAGATCCTTATTGCCCATAACGACACGAATACCTGCGGCCGTTAAATGTTCATATAGCACACCCAAAAAAGGTTCCACCCAATATTCTTTGGTGTTGTTTTCACTTGTGGGAGCGGCGTATACAATATGACATCGTTGGGGTGGTTTTTCAGATTCGTCTTTAAATAAAGCTTTTAATTGTCGCAAAAGCTTTATGAGCGGAGCATGCAAATGCTGTTGTCTTGCGATAAAACTTTGCTCAGCATAAAGAAATTTTGTTCGAATTTCCAAATCTTCATCACTCAACATTGGTAATGGTTCATGTCTTTGAACAAGACTTTTATCGGTCATTTGTTGTATGGGGTGTCTGAAGGTATGTCTTTTCAATGCAGCATTTACAGGTGCTATCCATTCTAAAATTACATTTTTTAATACATCTGCTAGTCCGTGTCGAGCATGCCGAGCAGTCGCAAATATAATATTTGCCTCGGATTCAATTTTGATTAAAGCTGCTTGTATAGCCTCAACGGATTGACTTTTATCATTGACAATAGAAAATTGTTGCTTAATATCAGCCAAATGTGGTTGAAGTTCTGCTTGAATATTTTCAGAAAATTCGATAACAACCTCATCTAACATTTCCTGATTATAGGGCACGCTTGGGACTATTTGATGGGTTGCACTACTAGTTTTTGCAAACATTATTGCCTCCAAAACTGCAAAAAGCATTTAAATCCGCTGACTTAAAGTATAAATCTTGCATGGGCATTAAAAAAGATATAATTGTACCATACTGTAAAATAATTTATCAACACTAATGATAAGAATTTTTTTCTATGTTTTACTAATTGGGGGTTATTCCATTAGGGTGTGTTGCAGCCGCCTACTTCCCGCGACTTGTTCCTGATCCTCACAAAATTTAAGCAAAGTGAGGCTTCTCTCTTTGTACTTGCAAAGCGTATTGATAAAGCAAGCTGCAGGTATAGTTAATTAAAATTTAAATGATCGTTTCTAAATGCCTCATCTACTGCCTCTGCTAGAGTTGAAAAATCACTAATAATTTTTTTAATATTAGCTTTTAGATTAGCCCAAAATTTCTCTATAGGATTAAAATCTGGAGAGTAAGGTGGAAGAAAAAGAAGCTGACAGCCGGCATTTGCTATCAATGTTTTTGTAAGTTCAGATATATGAAAAGCAGCATTATCCATGACTAAGGTATAACCTGGGCCAAGGGCGGGTAATAGAAAATTTATCAGCCAAAAATTAAATAAATTACTGTCACAAGTTCCTGTATAACAGAAAGGAGCAATTATTTTGTTTTGGACTTGACCTGCAATAAAGCTCTCTCTGGCATAACGTTTGCCAGAAATGCCTCCCATAATTTTTTGGCCAATTGTCGCCCAGCCGTATTCTCTTGAAATAAATTTATCAATGCCTGATTCATCAATATAGACAAGCTTAGTTAAATCATGGGTTGCAAGTTCATTTAAAAAAAGGGAGCGTTTTAATTCGTCCCTTTCTTTGTAAAATTTGGTCTTTTTTTTCGAGTAATTTTTAGGCGTTTTAAGGCTATTGAAATGCCAGGGATTGTAACTTTGAAGTGGTGAGCTATTTCATTTAGATAGGCATCAGGATGCTTTTCTATATATGCTTTTAACTTATCGTTATCTATTTTATATGGCGTCCTATCTCTTGATTTGGGGGCTAGGTTGCCCGTCTTGTCTTTTTTAAGCCTCCAACGCTGAAAAGATGATCGACTAACTTCAAACAGTATACAAGCATCTTTTATTGACCCGCCTTGCGCTACGTATTTTATTGCACCCATATTCCGCAGTAAAATCATGAATAAAATTCCCAATAAGGTTTTCCAAGGCAGTTGAGTAAGATTCGTTGCCTGTCCATCATATTGGTAATGACCTGTTGCTTAGCATCTATAGTTAGAACAGAAATCCCTTGGAAACAAAAAAATACCCATTTGGCAGTAGGTTTCTGGGAGGGTTTCTTCTTCATATCAGGAAAAGAGGCGTTATTTTCCAACAAGGCTTTCCGAATTTGATATTCAACAGCGGCATAAATCATTAGGCAAGAAGTCATAATCATTAACAAAGCCTCTATACGTTCAGGTTTTTTTAAGAATAGAGAAGAGGTTAAGAAGTCAGGGCTTTTTAGAAAGCGAAATCCACGCTCTACAGCTTGCTGAGACTTATACTCATCTAGGATAAATTGCATGCATAAGTCTTCTGTGCAATCATTGGTCGCAATGATAAATAGCCCTTTGGTGTCTTGCGCTTGTCCTTTTAACTTCAAAGAGGTAGCAAGATGCCCGGCAATAAAAAAGTGCGAAGTAAATTCCGCATCAAATCCTGGCCTACCTCTTTTTGAGTGTTTCTTTTCTTCAGTAATAGCCTCATCATAAAGTGTAATAAACTCTTGAGCATCGCTCCATTCCTGCAATGCTTTTTTTGCATCTGCAGCACAGGAAAACGCTTTACGACACAAGCGGTTAAAACTTTTTAAGGATGCCTGCGTGCTTTTGTAAATTACTTTATTTAAAATGTGCTCTTCTCTGATCTTGGCTTGGCTGCTTTTAACCAGTAGCCAACGTTGAGACACTCCCCCATATTGGGATGTAGCCCAATAGCCATGATAACCATTTCTAGTGGTACCCACTCAACATATTTAGCACTGTTTATGAGAAGCTTTGCTTCTTTTAGTTTTTGAGGAACTCGAGTAATAAAAAATTGTTCTTCGGCCGCTAAAAGCCTAATTGTTTCTTCAGTATAAAGGGCTGCATCACCAATAAAATAGGTGTTTTTATATGCGCTTTTAATATGTTCTTTAATGATCTCTTTAAAACTTTGCACATCTTGAGTGTTTCCACTGCATGCCTTCATATACAGAGGAATGCCGGCCTTATTCTCGGTAATTAAATTGAGCACGACCTGATTTAAATCAGGTCGGTGATCACGGCTGTAGCCTTGAGTTATATGAATAGTCTGAGCATCAATATCTTGGTGATATTCACCATCCACGTGAAAGCTGGTGGCATCTAAATTAAGGCTTCGGCAGGGCAAGTTAAGATACTTAACCACTTTGTAAGCCAGCTCTTGATAAAGAGAGGACACTCCTTGTTCATAAAGAGTATCAAGAAAACGTGTGGTGAAGCGCCAAAATCATGCTTTTTTGGATTGGGGTTCAATTCGCAAAAAAAAACACAACCTAGAAAGCCTATTAACGATTAATCCCCCTGTCTTTTTTAATGGCACGCATAATGCGCTCTTCAAGGTTTTTTGCAAACTCAGGATTAACGCGCCGTAGGGATGCCATCAGCTTTTTCTCACTTGTAATCTCTTTTGCCTGAGTCAGTAGCAACTTTTCTAGTTTTTCACGTCTAAGACCTGTTAGTGTTTGCTTGCAGTTTTTGGCGTTTTGCTCATACTCGCCTAGCACCGGATGGTCTTTTATAAGCGCTTTGAACCGCTCATAAGATGTTAATTCATTTCGCATGCATTCTGTATTTTTTTTGCTGATTGTTTTCTCAAAACTCATTTTTAAAGCCGACTTTTCCAATGCTGCCACATTAAGCTTCACAAGACTGTTATCTCCAACGTCCATAAGTGTGAGGCTTGCCCCTTGCGAATGAAAAATCTTGGCCTGCTCTGCGACCAGTCTTTGTCTGTCGCGCGCCACACTGTGACCTAAGACCATGACCTTGGTTGGCATTAGGCCTTGGCTGCTTAAATGCGTTTGAAGTGCGGCATACAGTTCAGGGTTGGCAAGGACGACCGTTGCGGTGGGGTAGCGTACTGCCAATATTTTTGCATCCAATAATGTGGTTTTATCTGCGATAATCAGCCGGTCTCCATCACCACGTTGCATCATATAAAATCCTTCATGGGTGTTCGTACGCTTCTTGTGCGATTCAGCTACTATGGTTTTGCCATCTTCAGATAGCGCAAACAGGGTTTCGCCACACAAAATCCCTTGCGCATTATGGCGCGGTACAACCAGTGCGCAGACCTCCTGGCCTTTATAGTCAATTTGTTCAACAAAGCGAATGTCAGCCGTGTTTACATCAGGTGCGCTGGCAAAATAATTCGAAGCCAAGGTGCCTTTAATCGAGGGGCTTTGTTCATACATCCATTGGGTTTGTTCTCGTTGTTTTGAAACACTGGCGCGCAATGCCTCAATGCCTTGGTGTTAGAACCCGCAAACAGAATCGGCTGTGCTCACGCTATTTTGCGAATGAACCCACGATATTCTGCGAATGGAATTTGATGAAACCACGCTATTTTGCGAATGACTCGCATTATGAACCCACGCT
>JACCWN010000004.1 GCA_013697625.1 Legionella sp. | reverse complement strand
CACCGTCGGTCTCCTGTTACAGCATTGACTGTTTTTGCTGAGGCGAAAATATGAGCTCTTTCAGCAGTCCGACCCTTTAATAATATCTATTCATCTATCTTAAAAACTGCGGAATCAAGTTTATATTGATAGATATATTTTTGATATTCAGAGTAATTCAAATCGTTCCAAACACGAGACGTATCTTGATAGACAAAACTAGGCCGGAAACATTCATCAATTATTAAAAGCTCTTTTTCTATTAAATTTTGTTCTATAGAAGGTTTAGAGGAGAAAAAGAACAATTGTCCCAATTCATCTATCAAGCCAATGGATATGTAATCTGTTTCTAATTGTCCCAGTACCTGGGAAAATATTCGGCGTAATATATCATAATACTTAAAGAGATAATCACGGGCTAAAGGGTGAAGCCTAATTTTTACATCTATAACATCCATAAATACAAACTTCTTAGACAACATGACTCTGTTGATTGCGCGTTTCTTCATAGGAAGTAATAGAGCCAATGGCCAGGTCAATAATTTTTAGTAGATTTTCTCTAGAAGTATCGATGGAGCGTACTTCATTTAACAATCCTAACACAAAATCAGCATAATCGTTATTTTTACTAAAGGAATTTCGGTGTAAATGATGACTCTGTTTTAAAATATAGTGCAATAAGTTTTCATCAATGGGATTTTTATTAGGGGCGGGATGCCCTTCATCACCAAATAATAGCCATCCTGGGTTAACTTGCAGATGTGCTGCAACCTGTTTGATTTTCTCATAATCTGGTAAAGCATCCCCCCGAATATAGCGCCGACAAATTTGTTCTGATGCACTAGTAAATTGCGATAAGGTCTTTATGCAAATACCGTTGGGTGAGCGAGATGCAATGTAACCGCAGCTTTTTAAAGTAGAAATCAAACGGTTTGCAAACGCGTGGTACTGTCCTGTGGGCATAATAAGTATCCATTAAAATAATTATCTTTAAAAATTTATCATATAATTCCATATCATTCAATTTCATTTAATATAATACTTTAAATTTCTTAACATCACGTATTGATAATTATTTTAATATTGTATTAATATTGCTTTCTCTTATGATACTTATTGAAATTATTATAAAGAGTTTGGACTTAACTCAGATGTTTTACAGGAGTATGATGCATGTACAATGATCATAAAATAGGCATATACAAAGATATAATTCAGTATTTGCTTAACACGACAAGTTACACCCTTCAACAGATTGCAAACCTATCCAATTCTTCACTAAAACATTTGCATTCACTCTATTTCAATGAACGAATACCTTCAGATAGCAATGTAGACCTTAACATTCTGAAATTATTTTGCATTTTGGTAGATATGGAAAAAAGAGGCGAATGGGGAGTATCTGCTTATCAGAATAAGGAATTGGAGAATGCACATGGGATCAAATAATAATAAAATTCCCCAACAAATTTTATTTATAACCGACCTGGAAAAATTACTCGGTCGTAACCGCCTCACTTTAAGACGCTGGTGGATGAGTGGGAAATTCCCCACCCCAATTAAATTGAATGGCACTACTTTGGCATGGCATAGAGAAACCATCCATCAATGGATTAGTCAAAATTTAAATCAAGATTTTGATGTACCGATATAATTATTAGATTTTCTGAAAGCAGTAGATCTCTGCTTTCAGAACGCTCATAGTTGGTGAAAAATTTTACTCACAGTTGGCAGGTTGGATAGTAAGGCTTGATTCTTTAAGTAGCTCTTTGTTGATAGGTTGAAAACTACCACCAAGTGCCGCGTGAAGCCACTTTTCAGCATAGGCAAGAAACACATCTATATTAGCATACCGCCTAAATTGATGTCCCTCATCAGAAAATGAAATCATGCAAGCGCGTTTTTTTAAATGTACCAACTCATTAAAAATTTGGTGAGATTCTTCTTTTGACACTATTGGATCATTATCGCCTTGGATTATAAGAAGCGGGCTCTCAATCTTGCTTGCAAAATTAAGAGGCGATCGACTGGCCAAAAATCTTCGTCCTTCTGGTGAATCCGGACTACCGCCCATGCTCTTTATAAAAGCCCCTTTAGTAAAAAATAATTCACTGTCGGATAAGGGGTAATTCGGAAAATCCCAATAGTTTGGCACTTTTTCCATCACTGTGATTAAACTCGATGGGCCAACAATATCAACTCCTACAGCAAAGGTTTCTGGAGTAAAGGCTAAACCCGCTAGAGTTGAATATCCTCCATAGCTTCCACCCATTATGCCTACCTTGTCTTTGGTAGTAATGCCATGTTTAATACACCACCATACTCCATCAATCAAATCATATTGCGCCTTTCTGCCCCATTCCCCATTACCTGCGTTAACTAATGTCTTACCAAGGCCTGATGACAATCTAAAATTGACCGATAAAACAGCATAGCCTCGACTTGCTAACCATTGATGGTAAGGATTGTAAGTCCATACATCTCTGGCTTGAAAAGGCCCGCCGTGTGGGAAAACAATTAAAGGGATGGGGGTTTTTACGGAAGTTATGGATTTATATTGGGATGGCAAAGTGATATAGGCGGTGAGTAACATTCCATCTCTGGTAGTAAATTCAAAGGGTATCATATCTGCTAATCGATGATCCGTTGGGGCAATAAATAAGGGGGTAAGTACTTCATTGCTCGTATTATATAAATAGAAGCTCGCCCCTATTTTTTTAGGTTCTTCTGAGCGAATTATCCAGAATTTGTTGCTTTGGCTTGAAATCTCAAAAGAGGAACCTATCTGTTTCTGTATAGCCTCTAGATTACCAGCGCCAAAACTATGCCACTGCTTTTTCAACCAAGTAGTTGAATAAAAAGCGGGCCGCTCGTCAATAAAAATAATATCACCAATATCACTTTTAGCATCATGAGCTAGCTTGGCTTCATCCCCTGTATTAAGATTTACTGATTTAAGGGTTGTGGTATCCGATGTTCTGGTGTCAAGGTAATATAGCCTTCCATTCTGAACCTTTAAAAGGTGGGAATGGAACGCATCTTCAGGAGAAAAATGAAAGGCGAGGGCATCGCCTTTATATACATCGATTGCTCCATCCGCATGGATTTCTTCTTTAAATACTAGGTTGAGTTTTTCATCAAAGGTAAAACGGGAAAAGCGATCGTTTTTAAAGGTTTTTTTTAGTGAGCCTGAGTTTGTATCCAAGATATAAATGTCATGATAGCTTGGGTTTCTATCATTAATCCCTACTGCAACTTTAGAGCCGCTTACTTTAAAGATTTTGGCTGTAATGTTTTTAATATCTTTTGTGTGGTTTATTAATTTTCCTGACTCTATATTTACATCATACAACTGATAGGCTTTAGACCCATTGGTATCTTGTAAAAAGACAATGTGTTTTGAATCCTCAGTCCAAAAAAATCTATAAATTTCTGGAGTCTTAAAGTGCGTGATTTGCTTTAAAGCATGTTTTCTGCACTCATTGATGGGACAAGTATACAGATTCATAACCCCGCTGGGTTCTCCTTTGACGTAAGCAAGATGTCGGGAATCAGGGCTTACTTTTATTGCTAAAACTTCAGGTGGAGCAAAAAGCGTGGCTCGTGGGATATATGAAAGGATTGTTTTAACTTCAGGTGCCGCAGAAACAACCCCAAAACAAAATAAAGCAGTTATAAAAACGGCTAGTGATGTGCTCCCATTATATAAAACCGAATTTTTCATCTTCATTTCTCCTGGGAACCCCAATAAAGTATAAGTTTTTAAAATAATGCCTCCTTATACCATACTAGTTGGATGTGGTATATTTTAATGTTATCACCAATAGCTCCATAGTTTTAGCAGTAACACCTTCCACAGTTCTATAGGAAATATTCATATCTCGTGCTATTTCTTTTGAACTTTTTCCTACAGCCATAAAGACTTGTGGCGTGCGTAAATGCACCAGAACATGGGTTATTTTATGAAATGCAATGGATAATGCATCACTTCAATCAGTGATTTCTTGAAGTATAAATTATTTGGATTTAATTAACTCCCACCCATTTTCTGTTAAACGGTATTTTTGTAGGCGGCTGTTGGGCTTATCGGGTAAAGTCAGTTCAATCATCTCAGAAATTAAAAGCTGCTTAATTTGTTTATTTAATTCACCAGATATGGTTTTATGACCGAGTTCATGTGCAATTTGTGCTTTGCCAGCTTCTCCATTTTGAAGTATTTGCATGACTCTAGCCGCAAGAGTTGACTCTAGCCGTGACTCTAGCCGTGACTCTAGCCGTTCATTTGTAACGTTATGTTTGTTCTCATAAATTGGTTTTATAGATTGGGCAAGAGGGATTATAAAGCGGATCCGCATCCCAATTTCCATAATTTCTGGTTCAGGTAGGTTTTGTTCTTTGGCTTCTTCAAAGATACGGCTCACACCGCTTCCCCATTGCTCAATCAGATTAAGCTCACGGAATACTCTGGCAATAACGTGGTTTCTGATTTTTGATATGCCTTGTCGCATGTCTTCAATTGTTATACCAGGTAGTAGAACACCAGGATTTTCGATTTCAATACGATCATCAAAAAAAGAGACGCGAATAGGTGCTCCCCGCTGAGAATAGTCTGTGTGAATAAGTGCATTGATGATTGCTTCACGTAACATAAGAAGAGGGATACTCCATACATCTTTCCTGCGAACCTCTGAAAAATCAGCTCCTCGTATGGCATGTTTTTTTAGAAACAGCAAAATACTATCTACTGCAAGGGGGAGATCGTCATGAATATCCAGATGATCGAAAATGTTGGATTTATTTTTACCAATAAAACGTCCACATTGTACCCAGGCATCAGGGAATAGTGAGGCGCGTTGTTTACCAAATAAAAGAATAGCCCCCTTCGTTGGAACAAGCCGCCCTTGATACGGAGTGATAAGTTTTAAGGTAAGAAGGGCTTGTTCGTTTAGAGTATTTATGCCTGTGAATAGCTCCTGTGCTTTAGTTAAATCTATAGCATCTATAGAAAGTTCAGGCATGGGCATTTCGTCAAAGAATATACCTTCGGCTCTCTGGCGTAATTCAGCAATAAGCTCACGATCTGCTTGTCGATTTGTAGATCCCAAGCGGACGTATACGCCTTGTTCTGTTCCTTCAGCATTAATTGAATGAGGACGAGCACCACTTACAAATACCTCAATAACAAGTAATGTTTTGCCTTCAATGGTCACCAACTCTATATTAGGAACCAAGCGTGGGGAAATCGAATCAGCAATGAGGTTACAAATCCTCTCCTCTTCATCTAAAGGGTGCCCTACTCCTATTATTTGTTTTTTATCGTCTACACCAATAATTAGACGCCCCCCGGCTGTATTAGCAAAAGCGACAATAGATTTCAGCAATGGTTTTGGTGATGACAGATCTCTCTTGAATTCGAGCGTTTTGCCTTCAGATTGAGTAATGATCTTATCTATTATCATAGATTATTCCTGCATTTGAGCTTAATGGTGTGTAAGTTTGATTCATGGATTGTATTATTGGTTTTATACACATTCCACTACTCTTTCGTTATCGAATAATTCATCAACATATTGTCCCCATTGATTAAGAGCGTTTTTACGTTGGAGCAGCATTTCATTTTTATTATAAGTTGCCATGATTTTGGACATTTTGTGGCCTAAACATTTTTCTATAACAACAGGATCAACATGAAGCGTTTCTCCAAGCTGAGTGGCGAATGTTCTACGCAGATCATGTGGCGTCCATTGTTTAATACCCACACGTTCTTGTATTCGTTTTACCGCCTTGGAGAGTGTTTTATCAGCAATCGGCGAGTTTTCATCGATACCAGGTATTACGTAAACCGAGTTATTTTGTTTTTTTAAACCCAATAATAATGACTGCACCTGAGGACTTAAATGAATTTTCATATCTGTACGTGACTTGGAATGTTCTGCAGGAATCGTCCATAGTGATTGTTTAAAATCAAATTCAGACCATTGAGCAAGTCGAAGTTCGCCTGTTCTGACACCGGTGAGTAAAATGATCTTGATTGCACTAATTGTCTGCGATGAGAGTGAGTGTTCATCACTATCCAGAAATAGCCATAATTTCTTAATTTCATCCACGGTAAGATGACGCTCCCTTGGTTTTTCCATACCACCTATATCTTTGGCTAAAATACTTTCAGCTGGATTTTGCTTTATGCTCCCTCTTCTGACTCCATACCCTAATGCTTGCTTCAATGCCGCTAAAACTTTGTTGGCATGAACTGGCGCACCACGATTTACAATGGTATCTAATGCTTGAGTAATGTCTTTGGTTTGTAGTGTTTCTAGTTTTTTTTCACCCAAAAGAGGAATGATATCCGCATCAATTATTTGTTTAATTTGTTTGGGCTGAGCTCGCTGTTTCTCGATATAACCTGAGTACCAGTCCAGTACCAGTTTCTTGACAGTACTATGATCTTGTTCATTTTGTTGTTTAATTACTTCTTTAGGACTTATTCCTGCTCGGCGTTAATCTCTAAATTCGAGAAACTGTTTTCTTGCCTCAGATAGGCTCATCTCAGGATAATGCCCAAGAATAATATAATCTTTTTTGTTATCAATCTTATAACGATAAATCCATGTTTTTGTACCAGTAGGATAGATCATGATGCCAAACCCACCACCTTCAAATTTTTCCTCTCGTTTATCTTTGGGTTTAAGTCGCTTTATAAAAGTGTCGGTAAAATTGTTCATAAATTATTTGTTCCTTGCAATCATTTCAATGGGTACTTTAATGGGTACTTTTTACTGTGCTTCTATGAATTTCTTTGATATTGATTGAAATGTAGAATAGCTATATAATCCATTAAAATCAATGGGATTGAGGGTTTTTTGATATTTTATGATATTCAATGATAGCGACAAGAACTAGCATGGGGTGCTAGTGGTCGAAGGTTCAAATCCTTCCGTCCCGACCAATCCCAGTAAGGGCTTCACAATTTCTCTCCGATGTTTACAAATCTTTTGGCTACACTTCTGGCTACACTTTTCAAGTCTACAATATCTCTCAACCAATAACTAATATTTTTAAAAAGGCTGAAAGTGCCAAACATCAGCAATTGTGATATAAGCAACCTCTATTTAAATAGTCATGCTAAATTAGGTATTCTCGAGGGGAAATATTAGATGAAAAATACCGCATCATTTACTTGGTTCAGATCGTTTGCTGTTTTTATTACTGCCCTATTCTGCATTACAACAGTTACTGCTACACCTCACACGGGGGCCTTTTCAAGCCAGAGATGTTTGGACTTTCAATCCTTTAACAAAGAGTTTGCAAATATTAATGAATAGAAAATCAAGAGTAAATTAGAGTCTAGTGGTAGGTATGTTGATTAATCCTTTACTAAAGATAGATTATTACAACAAAATAATACAATGTACCAAGCGATCTATAGATATTTATACATATTTTTGTTTTAAATATAGGATATATGTAAATGAAACATCTTAATAAATTTGCCTGGGTAGCGTTAATTTTTTTTATCATCGCTTCCTTAGCTATGAATTACCATTCTGGCAGTAGACCCTTTGAAGGTGTACTACTTACTTTACCACTACCAATATTATTTCTTTTATGGTCTACAAAAATTTATTCTTTGATACCCCTATTAAATGAACAAAGATATTACTATGACGCTGTTTTATTTAGATTGGATGTATACCTTTTAACAACTAGTTTTTTAATAGGAACTTTATTACTATTAATTTTTAGTTATAATAATGCTGATGTAAAAAGTTGGTGGGCGCTTGGATTGTATCTGATGTGTTTTTATGGGTTGATTTTTTCTTTATTTTATTCTCTGATATGTAAGGTCTTATTTTTTAGAAAAAAATTTTATACCTTCATTTTCTCTTTTCTTATTATATTTTGGATTTTATTGTGTAGATTCTTACCTTCATATATTACCATTGATTTTATAGCTATAGATACGTTCTTATTTG
>JACCWN010000046.1 GCA_013697625.1 Legionella sp. | reverse complement strand
TCTGCGCTCCCCAATGACTGACGCCTTGTCGTATGCCTTATATTTTGCCTTCGGCAAAACATCCGGCCCTAAGGCTACCAGGGACTACAGGCCTCGGTCTTCGACCTTCCTTGGCCTGCAGCGAATGTAGCCTGTAATAGACGAAGTCGTAATACAGGCATTTTTTTAAATGAAACCTGTATTAGGCTGCGCTAATACAGGCTACTTTGGTTATTTATCATTAGGATGATACAATTCCATCAACTCATTTTAATCAAGATGTACGGAAGTAAATTTCCCCTGATACTTTAAAACACTCAACAGTGGTGCTTGCAATTTATTTTTTAAGGTGGCTATATTTTCATCTAAAAAATCCATGCTTGGGTATAAGCAATTTGCAACCCAACCTGCGAAAGGAATGTTGGCTGTCTGTAATGCAGTTTGAGTTAACAAGGCATGATTGATACACCCCAATTTCATGCCAACCACTACAATCACCGGGCAGCCCAAATCCTTTAAAAAATCAACCCAGGTTTCTTTTTGATTTAAAGGTACCATCAATCCTCCGGCGCCTTCAATAAACAAGGTTTCAATACCAGGCCAATGAAGTTTGCGACAATAGGCGGATAGTTCCTTTACTGAGATACTCTTTTCTTCTTGGTCTGCTGCAATATGGGGTGATACTGGCAATTTAAATACCCAGGGATTAATCTCACTTAAACTCAAGCTGATGGAATTATTTTGTTGCAAGGCCAGAGCATCATCGGCACTACCACTGGCCACTGGTTTAATAGCCACAGTGTTTGCAAAATAATTTAATAAGGCGGAGGTAACATAGGTTTTTCCACAATCGGTGTCTGTGCCGGTGATAAAATATCGTTTCATCGTATAAGCTCTCTGATTATTTCTATAAATAATTCTTTTTGGGATAAAAAAGGCATGTGGGCTGAATTTTTAAAAAGAAAATAATTAAATTGGGGATGGCTTTCTTTCATACAAGGTATAACCTTTGCAGGTGCTAAGGCATCAAATATCCCAAAAAGAAAACAGGCTGGCAGGTGCAAGTTGCTCAAGGCCGCCCTCAAATCCCAAGAGGCCAAGTTGTTCAAACCAGATTCTAGTCCAGCTAGAGAAGGCATAGATTTTGGGGCAGTATAACCTGGGGTATACTTAGTTTGTAGCTCAAGGAATTCTTTTAATGTGGCCTCTGGATTTATCAATAATTTTTGTTGAAAGTTTTTTAAAACCTGGCCAGGCACTCCAGGCCATGGCCTATTTTCTACAAAACATGGGGACGAACAAACAGTCAATAAGAAGGCTATGCGCTCAGGATGTTCTAAAGCCAATCTTAAGGCATATAAGCCGCCCAAAGACCAACCAAGGAGGGCAAAGGTTGCAGGTAATTGTTTTAACAAAACATTCTTGAAAAAAAACCAGTCCATCATTGAACTTTGTCCAAAACCAGGTAAATCTACCAAAATAAGTTCATAATGGAGTTCTAATGTGGGGACAAGTGGCAACCAAACCTGGCTATCAAAACCCCACCCATGCAGTAATACCAAAGGAGACCCTTGGCCATATTTAGTGAGGTGTATGGTCATGAATGCAAGCCAAGGTTTGAAATAATGCCACAATTTGCTCAGGCTGATGGTGATAATTTAATATGATGCGTAATCCAGATGCCTTTAATGAAACCGTTGGTTGACGAATGGCTGAACAACTAAACCCTTGATTTATTAATTCTTGAGCATAATATAAAGCCAAATGCGGACAACCCAGGTGTAGTTGTTGTATGGGGGTTGGAGAATCTATCCAGTTCAAAGCAGAGGCTTGAATACAGGCCTTCGTCTGTTGTATCAAGGCTTGTAGTTTAGCGCGTCTGTCATCAGCTGCAACCACGATATCCAATGTTTTTAATAATCCATAGCTCATAGCAGGGCTTATGGCTGTTGAGTAAATTAATGACCGGGCAGCCTGCATCAAACCATGAATCCAAGCTTCTTGTCCTACGACAACTGCGGCTTGACCTGCAAAAGCTTTACCTAAGGGGATGATGCGTAAAGGTACCTGTGTTTGCGAAAGCCCCGCTTGAGCTACAGCACCTTGACCCTGTGCGCCCAAAACACCAATGGAATGAGCCTCATCAACCAACAAAGGCATACATTTTTGGGAACATAAAGCTGCAAGCTCTTTCAGAGAAGCTTGTTGGCCACTCATGCTAAAAATACCTTCGGTAACAAGGACTGCAGGTGCAGAACTTTCAGCAATCCGCAAGGCTGCGTCTTGCATGTTGTTGTGCAGAAAACGATTAAAAGGAACACGGGCTAATTTTAAACCATCATATATGGAGGCATGCACACCTTTATCAATCAGGCAATGTGCATTAAGTGCGCCTAATAAGGCAGTTACTGCAAGATTTGCAGCGAACCCTGAAGGAAACAAAAGACAATCGTCCACCTGTAGCCACTGGGCAAAGGCACGTTCAGTGGCCTTATGACTTGGATGATAGCCACTGAGCAGCATAGAGCCACCGCTACCACTGGGAAATAGAGCGTACCCTTGTTGATAAGCGTCCATTACTTCTTTATGGTTGGTCAATGATAAATAATCATTGCTGTCAAAACAAATTACACGGGGCTCGGATGCCTGACTCAACATGCGACTTCTTATTAATCCCTTTTGCCTTAAGTTATCCGTATATTGTTTGAGTTTACCCTCTAACTGCATTCCGCTATCTCAGTTAAACCCAATTTTTTAAAAAGAATGCTGTCTTGAGAACGCCGCGGGTTACTTTCAGTTAATAATTTATCACCAATAAAAACTGAATTGGCCCCTGCAAAAAAACAAAGCGCTTGTAGCTCATCACTCATTTCAGTACGTCCTGCGGTCAGACGAACCATACTGGTTGGCATGAGGATTCTAGCAGTAGCTATGGTCCTAACCAATTCGATGCCCTCTACTGCTTCAGCTTTCGCTAAGGGCGTGCCCTCAACGGGGATAAGCCTATTGATTGGTACCGATTCTGGGGCCGTTTCCATGTTCGCCAGGGTAAATAAAAACTCAATCCGGTCATCTCTTGTCTCACCCAATCCCAAAATACCACCACAACAGACGTTGATTCCTGCCTGCCTTACCTGGTTTATTGTATCTAATCTATCGCTGAATTTTCTGGTGGTGACCACTTTTTCATAATAAGAAGGTGAGGTATCTATATTATGATTATAAAAATCAAGTCCTGCCTCTTTCAGACAGCCGGCTTGATCTTTATTGAGCATGCCCAATGTCATACAAGTTTCTAAACCTAAGGCTTTCACACCTCGAATCATCTCTTGTAATTGCGGCATGTTTTTTTCTGGGGGAGAACGCCAGGCTGCACCCATACAAAAGCGCTTAGCCCCATTATCTTTGGCTTCTTGTGCACGTTGTAACACAGCTTGCGTAGACATCAGGGTTTCTTTTTCAACATGTGTTTTGTAATGTCCGCTTTGAGCGCAATATCCGCAATCTTCAGGGCAAGTTCCAGTTTTAATACTCAACAAAGTAGCAAATTGCAAGGCATTGGGGTCGTGATTCGCTCTATGTATAGAATGGGCCTGGTACAACAGCTCATTGAAAGACTGGGTATAAATTACCTCTATTTCCCCTATAGACCACTGTTTTTTTGCCTGTTGCACACACTTCTCCTTCATTTTTTTATTTTTATGAGGGATATGATAAAGTGAGCAACCTGCTTGTCAACCAAAACTTTTAAAAAGGTTAACATGGATTCACTGATTCAAAGAGATTTAAAACATATTTGGCATCCTTGTTCACAGATGAAAGACTTTGAAACCTGCCCGCCTCTTGTGATTGAAAAAGCACAGGGCAGCTATCTTTATACAGATAAAGGCCCACTCATAGATGCAATTTCAAGCTGGTGGTGTAAGTCTTTAGGTCATGGTCATCCAGCAATAAAAGCCGCCATTAAAGCACAATTACAACAATTTGAACACGTGATTGGTGCCAACACAACCCACCGCTTTTTAGTTGAATTGGCAGAACAATTAACTGAAATCACCCACAAACAACACGTTTTCTTTGCCAGTGATGGCGCAACCGCAGTAGAGATTGCTATGAAACTGGCAATTCATGCCAAAGCACTTCAAGGTTATGGACATAAAAATCAGTTTATAGCTCTAAAAAACAGCTATCATGGTGAGAGCTTGGGCACAATGAGTATCAGTGATTTAGGACTGTACAAAGCACCTTATGAAGGCTTTGGTGTACCCTGTCATTTCATTGAAGACATCCCTTACCTTTGTAATCAGGATGATCCACTATGGGAAGATTGCAGTGAATATTGGGCAAAAATCCAACCCAGATTAGACGAAATCCGCGAACAAGTCTGTGCCGTGATAGTAGAGCCTATGGTTCAAGGTGCAGGAGGTATGCTTTGTTACAGCCCAGATTTTTTAAAAAAACTGGCCACTTGGGCAAAGGCTGCTGATATATATTTGATTGCCGATGAAATCATGACAGGTATTGGTAGAACGGGTACTTGGTTGGCTTGCGAGCATGCCAACATCAACCCTGATTTGATTTGTCTGTCCAAAGGGCTTACCTCCGGCGCTTTGCCTTTGAGTTGTGTTATGATTGATAGCAGTATCTTTGATTTATTTTATTCAGATTATAAAGAGGGTAAATCCTTCCTGCATTCAAATACTTATAGCGGAAATCCTTTGGCTATATGCGCAGCTTTGGCAACACTCTTAACAATACAAAAAGAGCATATCTTAGAACAAACGCAGGTTCTTGGGCAAAAGATGTTGGACCACTTTCAAGAAATCGCAAGGGTTTCAGGTAAATTAAAACATGTAAGAAGTTTAGGCGCCATTGTAGCGGCGGATCTTATTGAATTGGATGATGGTCGGATAGGTCAGGCCGTTTATCAACAGGCTTTAAAACATGGAGCCCTGATAAGACCTATTGGTAATACGCTTTACTGGTTACCCCCTCTAAACACAGATGAGGAAACCATTGGGAAATTAGCTCAAATCACACTAAACTCTATTCATGATGCATACTTACTGGGTTAGGTAACTGGAGGATAGAATGTTTCAATACAGATTTGCAATAGGCATCCTATTGATTATAAGTCACACGGCTTTCTCCCAGAGTAGTTCTTGGAAATGTACTATTTATGATGTTGATAGAAAGGTGTGGTCATCAAGCAGCGGGCATCACACACTGGCCATACATAGCGTTTTTGATTCTTGTCTAAAAGAAAGCAGGTTACCCCAATCTTGCCAAAAAAAGACCATTACTTGTGAAGGGTATGACCAAATTCAAAAGGATGGGCAAGGATGGGTATGCACAGCCTTTGATAGGTTAGCAAAAGCTTGGCCAAGCCGCTCATCTTCCAATGTTGATGCTGCAGCTTTGAGAGCAAAACAAGCTTGCCGTAGTAAGAGCCGGGTTCCAGAAACTTGCTACATCAATTTTGTAACCTGCAGGTTAAACTGATGGGTCTTGTGTATTGTGTTGGTTTAACAGGTAATATAGCAAGCGGCAAAAGTACAGTGGCTGACATGTTTGAAGGTTTGGGCGTTAAATGTATAGATGCCGATCAAATCTCTCGCAGCTTAACTGCCATAGCTGAACCCGCATACAAACAAATTGTCACCCATTTTGGCTCTGACATAGTACTTCCAGATGGACACATCAATCGAAGACATTTACGGCAGATCATTTTTTCAAAACCCCAGGAAAGAAATTGGCTTGAATCCATCCTTCATCCACTCATTAGAGAAGAGATAATCAATCAAATCGCAGACTGCACATCACCTTATTGTATGATTGAAATCCCATTACTAAAAGACCGGGTCGGGTATCCCTATTTGAATAAAATATTATTGGTAACTGCCCCTTTACCGATTCAGTTAAGCAGAATCATAGCTAGGGATCACTGCCATGAAGAACAAGCCATGGCCATCATATCTACTCAGCCAAGGCTGGATATGCTGGTAAAAATAGCTGATGATGTAATAGAAAATGATTCCGATTTAAATACTTTACTTTCCAAGATCAAAAGATTACATGGATTTTACCTACAGGACGCCAATCATAAAGATGAAGTTTAACTAAAACATCAAGAGTCGAAATACAGAGCAAAATATATATTCCCAGTTCAATATTTTTCCCTCATCCCGAGCCACTCTGAATTAGCTTTAATGTCAGCAGGTTAACAGCGAGGCAGCTCCGGGTGTATCACGAAGCATGGTGCTATTCACGGAGAACCCTCATTGTTATCTGGTGATAAGGTCAGCGCTGAATGGCTTGGGATGAGGGTATTTTTAAGGCGATTGCCCTCTGTAGAGTGCTCCATTTGTTGAGCAATATTTCAAAATCCATCCTTGCTCGGGCTGACCAACTTATTTAAAAATTGTCCGAGCCCATGTTGATTTTTTACATTACTTATCTTAACAAAATGCCTGTAGCTATGCTAATATGACAAACTTCAAGCAAAAGTTTACCATGATTCAGCTAGGAATATGATCAATGAAATTACACACCACCATCTTAGGAATTTTATTGTCATTCAATGCCTTTGCAGATGGCTTTACCCCTGTTGTTACCTCCCAAGATCAACCTTGGTCTCTTGTGGCCAGTTTTGGCGGTGGTAAATATCAAATTTACTCAAAAGATAATTTGAGTCCCTTGGCACGTTTTGCTGTTGCCAATGAGATGCTTTTGTCTGGCGATTATGCTTTGGGCTGGGAATTAGGCTTTCAAAATGGAAATAACATTCATTTAAATATCCCTGCAGAAAAACTTACAAGTCTGGGCTGGCTTCCCGTGAATACAAGGCTTAGCCCTATGTTTGATTTATTAGCCACAGCAAAAAGCGATCCCTTGGCTGGTAGTTTGATTTTTGCACAATTAAAAGGGGGCATAGCCTACCGCTATTGGCAGATTGAACAAATTCAAATGAACAACCTCTCCAGAGTAGCTGGTGAAGTACAGGCAGGGTTTGGTTTTCCCATCACATCCCTTGCTGAGCTTAATCTACTTTATCAAGGTGTTTATGGTTCAAAAGCTACGATTCAATATAATCCAATTGATCAAACAGGCAGGGTATCGAATATCCCAGCTTTACATGCTATTTTCTTAGGACTTTCGGTTAATCTTTAGGTTACATGATGCCTTTACCTACACCAGATAAAACTTTTGTTAAACTGATTGCAAAGATGATTAAATCATTGCTCAGGGAACAAGAACCTGTGCCAAGCTCACGCTTTCATGCACTAACCCTACCGCAGATATCTATAGAAAACTATATCAACCGCTTCATTCCCACCTTCGAATTGCAAGAAGATGAATTATTAGCAATATTAATTTACTTAGAGCGATATACTTTATATCAAACTGAGTATGAGATTACAAAATACAATATTCACCGATTAGTAGCAGTCATTATCTATACCATACACAAGTTCTATGAAGATAAACAATATAAAACAAAACATGTAGCAAAATGTGCTGGATTAACTATCGCAGAATTAAATGCCATGGAAATTTATTTTTTATTTAGTATAAAATTTGAGTTAATGATTCACCCTGCTACTTTTAAGATACAAAGGGCATTATTAAACGAGTTAGCATGTGAAAAAGGCATTACATGTACATTGAAAACAAATCTTGGTGAAGAAAAAATGCCAGTCCCCCAAGCACCATCCCTCCCCCTGTGCTTCCAATTAAAAAAAGTAAACGTAGAGACAGCCTACCCCCCCTTGTCCTATTGTTATGATCCAAGATTTTTGACAGTCCCAAAGGCTGGCAAACCTCTAGATAGCTATGCCTCCAGTCAGGCCCCCTAGAGTTAGGCTATGGATTGCCTCTGTCAGGTCAAAAAAGATTTATTGGATCACAGCTTTAAAAAAAAAGTCTATAATATAAACAGCCTCATACATTATGAAAGGTAATACTCATAAAGGAGTGTCGTCATGAAAGAAAAACATTTCGCTTTTAAAATAACTGCAGGTCACTCAAATTTGATTTGTACTCACTCCGAGATTGAAGAAGACAAGATGTTGGATTTATTAAAAGAAATTCAAGACAAGCACAAAGATGGGTTATTTTGGATATTTAAACAATTTGAAAATGGCCCTAAAGAACAACTTTGTATCATTGATTGCGCTGCAAACCGAATTTATTTTCACTATTCTGGAGAAGTGGAAAGCATTCAAGATGCTATTGAAAAATTAAGTCATTAAATAGTCCATTACACATTAAATATATCTCCCAAGCTACAACCGTTGCTGAGCACCCTTTCTAATTAACTATAGACAAAGCCCATTTTTTTAGAGACCATGCAGTTTCCGAAATTATGTAGAGCAAATCATGATTATTAAAAAATTCCTCCACCTGCTATGTTTTCTATGTCTATCTCAAATACTTTGGGCTGAGCAACCCCTTGAAAATAAACTCAATGATGAACAAATTCAAAATGCGGTTCTAGTTCATATTAATGAATATAGAGCTAAGCATCACTTATCACCACTTACAATGGATGCAAGGCTGGTACAAGAGGCAAAAAACCATTCCCTGGATATGGCTAAACACAGCATACCTTTCGGACATACCTATTTTAACGACCGCATTAAAAGATTACGCACTCAGATCAAAAGTGCTGGGGCTGGGGCTGAAAACGTTGCTTATAACTATAAAGATGCAAACGAGGTGGTGAAAAACTGGCTGCTTAGTCCTGGTCATAAAACCAACATTGATGGCCACTATAACCTTACAGGGGTAGGTATCGCAAGGGATGAACGAGGAAAACTATATTATACTCAAATATTTATGCAGACAGGTGCCAGCCAAACAAAGATAGTCCAGGGTTCATTACACCCTTTTGTCACGCTGCCTTTTTTTGGAAGGAAGCACTAACTTAACGATTTATTTTCAATAAATGGTCAAATACATGTGGAATTACTTTTATAATTAGCATAGAATTAAATCATAGACGGTAGACATTGTTCAGCCAATAATACAAGTCTGGAAGCCAGATTGAGAGTGTGGTGAGCAAGCTTAGCTTGAACTAAGAAGCCTAAAAGCACTCCAGAGGAATCCATAATGGTCAATTCGGACTGCAACAATTATACTGTCTATTCTTTTATATCCCCCTTCTAGATCCTCCTTCCGTAAACTAATCTAAATAAGAGATTGGTATCTCCACAGGGTAATTATATTTACTCGAGGGCGTGTTAACCAATTTATCAAGAAGACTCCTACTATTTTTTGCCTATAAATGAAATGTCAACAGACCATAGTAAAATTATAAAATTACCTATAACAAAGATAAAAATTAAGATAATTTAAAGTGTCCAATTCGTTTTTTAAAGAATACCTAAAAATCGTTGTAGGAAGGTTTATGATTTGTTATAACCTTCAAGTATGACTTAGAATAAATGTTTTTAAATTTGTCAAAGATAAAACAAAAAAGGTGTATTAGATTTTTATTTTTTCACTATGGAGAAACTTATGTTAAAGAAAATTGGGGCTGTTTTTATAAGTGCGGCCACTGGCTTTATTGGTGGTGTTCATGCTGAAACCATCAGTCTTCAACCAAATTATGAAATTTCAAAAACAATAGCCCATGGTGAGCAGATTGATATCGTGAATTATTTAATTCCAATTTCAGGAATCTGCACCATCACCATGCAAAAAGAAAAATCTACCATGTTGACTGCAACCGTGTTAAAACCCACTATTAAACTGGGTGGCCAAGAAATTCTAGTCAATCAACCCCTATCAATTCCTTTATACAATGGTAGCAGTTTTGCTCTGAGCGCAAGCGGTAGTTCCGCTGTTCGCCTTAAAAATGTTGGTGAATATGACATCACTGCAGTTTGTAGAACAAACTAAATAAATTTTCCTGGAAGGCCCCTGTATTACGCTACGCTAATACAGGCTACCAATGATGAATGAAATGACTGCAACAGACTAGATTTGAAGATTTGTAATGGTAGCCTGTATTAGCGTAGCGTAATACAGGGCCTCTCTGCTATACAGGCACTTTGGGTGTATTTTAGGAACAAATTATACGGTTTTAATAACCATTAAAGATAATCTGTATTATTCCATTGATGATGTTAAAAAATATACGAACTCATAGTATCAATGCTCTCTGGTTGCACAAAATTTAATGTTAGGATACCGTTCTTCAGCCATGGTTAAATTGACCCTGGTTGGCGCTAAGTAGATTAATGTGTCACTACCGTCACAGGCCAAATAATCAAAAGCTTTAAGTCGAAATTCATTCAAGGTTTTATCATTATCTGCATACACCCATCGAGCACAAGTCACACTTACAGATTCATAAATGCAATCCACTTTGTATTCATGTTTTAGCCTATGTGCTACTACATCAAATTGCAAGATGCCCACTGCCCCTAAAATCAGTTGATTACTGTTTAAAGGTCTAAAAATTTGCGTTGCGCCCTCTTCTGATAATTCAATCAAGCCTTTCAGCAAAGCCTTACTTTTCAATGGATCTTTTAGGCGTACAAGACGAAACAAATCAGGTGCAAAATTAGGTATACCTGTAAATTTCAGCTCTTCTCCTTGGGTAAAGGTATCACCAATTCGAATGGTGCCATGATTATGTAGTCCAATGATATCTCCAGCCAAGGCGGTTTCGGTGTGCGACCTATCGCCTGCCATGAAGGTCAAGGCATTGGCAATCTGCACCTCTTTGCCTAGACGCAAGTGGTTTAACTTCATGCCTTTTTTATAAGCACCTGAACAAACCCTTAAAAAAGCAATTCGGTCCCGGTGATTTGGATCCATATTGGCTTGTATTTTAAAAACAAATCCTGTGAATGCCTCCTCTTGTGGACTCACCTCACGGGTTTGGGTTGCTCGGCCCTGAGGTTGGGGGGCATACAGGACAAAATCATCCAATAATTCTTTGATACCAAAATTATTAATCGCTGATCCAAAATACACTGGTGTCATTTTACCAGACAAATAATCTTGTAAATTAAACTCATGAGAAGCGCCTTTGACCAATTCAATTTCCTCAAGCAACTCGTCTAAACTGTCTCCAAGCAACCGCTTAAGTTCTGGATTATCCAATCCCTTGATTTTGAGGGCTTCTTGCTTTTGTGCATTTTTACCAGGTTGGTATAAATACACTGTATCTTCATAACGATGGTAAATGCCTTTGAATCTTTTCCCCATGCCTACAGGCCAAGTAATGGGTGCGCATTGAATGCCCAACACCGTCTCAACTTCATCTAACAAATCGATGGGTTCACGGCCTTCCCTGTCTAATTTATTAATGAAGGTCATGATGGGGGTATCACGCAACCTGCACACTTCCATCAGTTTGATGGTTCTTTCTTCAACGCCTTTGGCCACATCTATCACCATCAAAGCAGAATCAACTGCGGTCAAAGTTCTGTAGGTATCTTCAGAAAAATCCTGATGTCCAGGCGTATCTAATAAATTGATGACATGTTGGTTATGAAAAAACTGCATCACAGAAGTGGTGATTGAAATACCTCGCTCTTTTTCCATTTCCATCCAATCCGAAGTAGCATGTCTATCGGCTTTGCGACCTTTGACAGTACCAGCCAATTGAATGGCACCTCCAAATAAAAGTAACTTTTCAGTTACGGTGGTCTTTCCCGCATCTGGGTGAGAAATGATGGCAAAGGTGCGTCTTTTGGTGAAGTCTTGATAATAATCAGACATAATGTTCTCTGGTTACGAAATAAATATGAATTTTAAGGCAAAAAGTTGTAAGCCTCAATTGTCTTAAAGTTGTCTTCTAGCTTCTAATACATTAGGAATTTGTTGCATCTTGGAAAGCAATCTCGACAAACTATTCAATCCATCGATTTCAAGCGTCAAATGGATGAAAGCTATGTTTTCATCTTTATTGCTGCTGGTTTGTAAGGCATAAACATGTGCCTTTTCATTGGATAATAAAGAGGTTACATCTCTTAATAATTCAAACCTATCAAAGGCCTTGATTAAAATATCAACTATATAATTCTCATGGGTGGTAACACCCCATGTGACCTGTAGAAACCGCTGTTTTTGTTTTTCACTTGAATGTATTATATTAGTACAATCTTGTCGGTGAACAGAAACTCCGCGCCCTAAAGTGATATATCCTATCACGGCATCACCGGGAACAGGTTGGCAACAACGTGCCATAAAGGTTAATAAATTCCCAACACCCTCAATACTCAGATCACATCCTGTAACTTCAGGCAAAGATTTTTGTCTGATGAACTTACGTTCCGCGGGTTCTTGTGGGGTGAGCTTGTTGACGATTTGACTGAGTTTGATGTCACCACGCCCCAATGCTGCATATAAATCTTCCGACTTCTTAAAGTTAAGTTTTTGATAAATATTGTTTATTTTATCACTTTTAATGCCTAAGGCTTTTAATTCTTTTTCTAGGAGATCTCGACCCTCTTCTGCATTGTTGTCAAAATCTTGCATTTTAAACCAGTGTAATACTTTGGCTTTTGCCCGAGAGGTTTTTAAAAAATTTAGATGAGGATTAACCCAATCGCGTGAGGGTTTACACTCTTTGCCTGTTAAAATCTCAACCTTATCACCGGTTTTTAACTGATAGGTTAAAGGAATGATGTTCCCATTGACTCGAGCACCGCGACAGCGGTGGCCTAAATCACTGTGGACATGATAGGCAAAATCCAAGGAAGTCACCCCTTTTGGTAAATCTAAGACATCACCATCGGGTGTGAAAACATAAACACGATCGTCTAAAAATTCGCTGGAAATAGTGTCTGAAAGACCTTTATCAGTGGCCATTTCTTGATGCCAGGCCAAGACATCCCGCAACCATTCAATTTTACGCTCATGGCTATTTTTATGATGACTTGCGCCCTCTTTGTACTTCCAGTGCGCAGCAACGCCCATTTCTGCTAACTCATGCATGTGAAACGTTCGAATTTGCACTTCAAAAGCACGACCTTCTGGACCCAACACAGCAGTATGTAAGGACTGATAGCCATTAGATTTGGGATTGCTGATATAGTCATCAAATTCTATTGGTATTTGCTCCCACAAAGTATGAACCATACCCAAGACTTCATAACATTGTATTTGCGTGTCGACCAAAATGCGCACCGCAGTTGCGTCGTAAATTTCATCTAGTGATACATTTTTACGCATCATTTTTTTAAAGATGCTATGAATGTGCTTTGAGCGTCCATATACTGCAAAATGAGTCGCACCTGTGGACCTGATTTGATGGTTGAGTTCTTCTACAATGCCATTGACAAAATTATCTCGCTCTAGACGTTTAGATTTAAGTCCTTTGGCAATTTGTTTATATTCTTCAGGATGTAAGTAGCGAAAGGCTAGATCTTCCATTTCCCATTTTATTGCACCAATTCCCAGCCTATTGGCTAAAGGCGCATAAATTTCCATGGCTTCTGTTGCCAGCTGTTTTAATAAAGTTTCAGGAAGATGGGCAGCTGTTCTAAGGATACATAAACGCTCGGCTAATTTGATAAGGACTGCACGTACGTCGTCTACCATAGCCAAAAGCATTTTACGGATGTTGTCTATTTTATGCTTGTTTTGTGGATATTTGTTTAATGCTTGAAAGCTGTGCATAGCGCTCATTTTTTCAATGCCGGCTACTAATTTTGCTATGTTGGGGCCTAATTGTTCTTCTATGTCTTCAATGGATAAATCACCATGATGCACACTTTCAAAAATTATGGCTGCAACCAGCGTTTCTTCATCCACTTCTAGGTCGGCTAGGAGATCTGCCATTGCCAAGCCATGTTGCAAACAAGATTGACCAGTTTCAGTGGCATGCTCTGACTCTGAAAGCTGACTTAGTGTGCAAGCACTGCGAATCAGCTCTAGATTTTCAAGATAAGATTTGGAGCTTAATTGATGCAACCACATATCTACATCAATGCTTCCATCTGACAGAACATGCGTTGTATCTTTAACTCGAACCATGAATTTATCCTTTCACAAACAAAGCTATGGATTCAACATGTGTAGTATGTGGAAACATATCCAATACTCCGGCACATTTTAATACATATCCTTTTTGATTTACAAGTATGTCCGTATCTCGGGCCAAGGTGATGGGGTTGCAAGAAACATATACGATACGCTCTGGGTTAAGAATATCTATTTGCTTTACGATTTCAAGGGCTCCAGATCGTGGCGGATCTATTAATATTTTATTAAAGCTTTGGTCTGATAACCTACTAAGGGCAGCTACATCATCTAGATTTGCAGAAAAAAACTCCACATTATTAATGTCATTGGTTTTGGCATTGAAGTAAGCCCTTTGCACCATGGTCTCAGAGCCTTCTATACCCACGACTTTAGCACAAAATTTAGCCATTGGCAGTGTGAAATTACCCAATCCACAAAATAAGTCTAAAATTTTGTCTGTCTTTTGTAAATCCATAAGTTCTAAGGCCCTTTGTACCATGGATTGATTGATGTGTGCATTCACCTGGGTAAAATCATTGGGATGAAAATTAAAGGTTAAGTCATAGGCATCTAGACGATAGGTCAAATAAGTCTCTGCACCTGGTGGATAAAAACAAGTTACACTGTCAGGGCCACCAGGTTGTAAATATAATTTATACTGATGTTTTTGGGCAAATTGTTTTATTTTTTCTTGATCAGCCTCATTTAAAGGCCTTAAATTACGCAATATCAAGGCAATGTCGGTATCACCAGCAGCAACCTCAACTTGTGCTATGCAGTGCTTATCCTCCATGTCATCAATCAACTGTCTTAAGACAATGATATCCTCAGCAACTTTAGCATGCATCACTGGGCATTGAGAAATTTCTGTGATGTAGCGCGGGTTGTTCCTTTCCCTAAAACCAACCAAAGCATATTGTTTTTTTTCAACATAGCGCACACTCAAACGCGCTTTGTTTCTATAGTTCCAATGAGGACCAGTCAAGGCTTCTAAAACTTTTTCTGGTTTTGTGTGGCCATAGCGGGTAATTAAATCTAACAACTGGTTTTGTTTTAATTGAATTTGATCTTCAGCACTGACATGTTGCATTGAGCAACCACCGCATAGGTGATAGTGCGGGCATTTTGGTTCCACTCTCAAAGGCGATGGTTTTAAAACAGACAATACAAAGCCTTCATCAAAGTCTTTTTTTACGCTCGAATATTGAAATTCAACTTGTTCTCCAGGCAAAGCACCCTTTATGAAAGTAGCTTTACCATCCAAACGTGCAACCCCTCTGCCATCATGACTAAGGGTGTCAATGGTTGCTGTTTGTACTTTTGGAACCCGTTTAAAATTGGCTCTGCTCATTAGAAAAATTTCCTTAAAACCAGAAGTTGACTTAAATCTTACTCGGTTAATATGCTTTGGATTAGAAAATGGCAACTACCATTATCGGTTAGCTCAGACACACCATTTCAATATTTTTACCGCCATGGTTTGTTAATATATTAGTCGCGGGCTTGAAACTCCTTTAAACTCTTAGCCCCACGTTCCGCGGACAACATGGGCGACCTTGCGACTTGGTAAACATCGATTAGGCGCAAGCGACCTATTACAACCCTATCATTGTGCAGAAGCCATATAATTTGTATTATGCTTGAAACCAACCATTTCAAAGCTTTATGCTATGCCCGAATTACCCGAAGTTGAGACTATCCTGCGTGGTTTAATCCCCCACCTTGAACAGCACCTCATTCAAGAAGTAAGGATTAGAAACTCTCAATTACGTTGGCCTATCCCTTCTGATCTAAGCTTGAATTTAAATAACCAAAGAATATTGCATCTATCACGTCGTGGAAAATATTTATTGATTCAAGTATCAACAGGCACATTAATCATACATCTTGGCATGTCAGGTAGTTTACGCATGGTGAATGATACCACAGCCCTTAGACTTCATGATCATTTTGACCTTGTTTTTTCTAACCATACCCTACTGCGTTACAATGATCCACGTCGATTTGGGGCTATATTATGGACAACAGCAGATCCTTTATTTCATCCTTTACTAAAAACAATAGGTCTTGAGCCCTTTGATTCTCAGTTTGATGGTCGTTACTTGCAACAGCAATCCCTTAGACGTAATACCAACATAAAATCATTCATTATGAACAGCAAAATTGTCGCAGGCATTGGCAATATTTATGCGGCTGAGATTTTATTTTTATCACACCTACACCCTAACAAAGCGGTGAGTTTGCTGACCCAGGCACAATGGGACCACTTAGGGATAATCATACCCCAAGTGTTGCAATCCGCTATTCATAAAGGGGGCACCACCTTAAAAGATTATGTGAATTCTGAAGGTAAACCTGGCTATTTTTCACAAGATTTGTATGTATATGGTCGTGGGGGCCTTTTATGTAAAGTATGTCAACACCCTTTAGATACGCTGAAATTAAATCAAAGAAGTACTGTTTTTTGTGCTCATTGTCAGCTTGAATGAGCCTCATCCCCATTAGAGAGGGCAGTAAGAGTTCACATTCCCTCCATCAATGACAATCCGTGACATGCCCTCTTCCCAACCTCGTCCCGCGAAAAGGCATTATCATACTATTCGCGCGGGATAGGGGGACCTTCGGAATAAGTTGAGACACTTGTGTATAGTTTGAATCTCAAAAGTCTATAAAATAACTTTATGGATCTTACCTAATTTGCCTTATGCTTTTGACATTGTTTAGAAAATTGACTAACCAATTCATCCAATTGGGCAAGGTTTAATTTGTTATGTCCATTTATGACTCGAGATGTTAACAAATCATTTAAGCAGGATTGGTATCTACCCTGATCTGGCCTATCTTTCGAATTGGTTATACCACCTAAATCAATGTATTTTAATTGAGGTTTTGATCCTTTTAATTCGTAATGTGCTTTACCAAAACAACACACAGCACAAGCGGCTAGATCATCATAAGCTTTTAGCGAGGGGTCGTGATTTTTAGATAAGGCTATGATATCAAAGGCCGTAACATTTACAGAAAAATCAAGTTTGGAATCTTGTAATTTTACTTTGCTGATACCACCATTGCATCTATCACCTTCCATAATGGTCTCCACCTGTAAGGTATCTGATTGTCCAGGTTGCACCTTCAAAAGCTGTGTGAATTCCCCATTACCGCCGCTGTTACTTACTGTATAAACCCAAAAAGCATCTGCATTGGCCTTAAAAAATTTATAATAGCTGTAGCCTTGTGAATTGCCTGGCCCACTTTTATCAATCCAATTCAATCCTGTGTAGCCCTGACCAATCAAATCTTTATTTTGTCCATTAAGGACGTACTTTGTGGCTTTTAATCCACAATGGGTAAGGTCAATGGACTTTTTATCTTGGTCAAGGTTTGTAAAGCATAAGGCATCAATGGGTCTACCCATATACTGAAGCGCTTTAGAGCCGGCCGCCTCTAGTGATATGCAAGCAACAATACCTAATATAAAAACACCTGTTCGAAGTCTAGAGTTCATAAGTTGCATCCAAATAGTGAGAGTAAAATATTCACCTTGAATAATACTACATCTTAATCTGGTATGGTAGCCCTGACTCATCAAAGCTACCGATTTGACTATTATTTATGAAATAATTTTGCCAGCAGAAAACCAGCTGCACCAGCAATCAATACTGAGGTGAGTGGTTGATTTTTAATGAGCTGCATTAACTCTTGTGAGTAGTCAGATAGGGAGTGTTCTAAATCATGCATTTTATGTTTTCCATCTTCATAAAGTTCAGATGCCTTAGATTTGAGGTGCTCAGTCATTGACTCTGTTTTGTCTTTGCCAGTACCAGCGGCATTATTGAAATTTTTGGTCCCTTCATTGTATACATCATTTAACCCTTCTTCTGCTACTTTAGAGGCTGTTTTATTTAGAATTTTATTCATATCATTTTGTGACTTCATATTGACTCCTTAAGGTATGATTAGATTTGCTGTAAATCTTGGTCGTAAGCTTTTATTACACACCGCTATAGTTGTGCATGTTTTGAGGTTGATTTTTAAGGAGAATTAGAAGAAGGTTTACTAAAATATAGCTGTTTTCTCCCGACATTGAATGATTATTCATTGTATTCTCCCATTGCTACAAGGCACACTACTACTATAGACATCGGACATTATTTGTCAAACTACTCTGCCTAAATGTTAACCAAGCAAGTAATAGATAAAAAAATAATCAGGCAATTCAGAATTTATGCATTATACTTAATGGTAAATTGGCTTTAGTTCTTAACATCAAGAATTCAATCTGAACTACAATAAGCGTAATTTAAGGAGAAATACATGAAAAAAATACTAATCATTGCACTGTCTGCCTTTGCTTTTTCTTCACTTAATGCGGCCTTAGCTGTTCATGAAACTAAAACTTTCAATGCGAAAATGACTAAAGTTTGTACATATATTAAAACCCCACAAAAAGCAAAAGTGGTGAATGAGACAATAATTATTCGAGACAAAAAAGTAGTTCGATAAGATAATTTTGAGCTAAAGCCTACAAATGAGCCTGTTTGGACTTTGTAGGTTAAATTTAAGGAGATCTCATTAAAACAATATTAACTATAATGGTATCTGTATTTGCATTTTCAACAATAAATGCAGCAACAACTACTGTAACAACCACTACTGTGGTGCCTACCGCAAAAATTCATACAGTCAACGCTCCGACATAAAGGAGCACCTGCTAGGGCTGTGTCACCACAAGCTGTGCCACCCAAATCCACATGGAAAAAAAAATAAGATCTAAGTATCCTTCCTACCAAGTGATATGTAATATTTATAATATCAATGGGATATACTGCTTGGTAGGTGATCATCAAAATTCACGGTGTAACCAAATTTTAATTTTAATAAACATTCTGGTTATTAGTAAGTTTAGATGACAGCTTGAAGCGCTCTCTTAAAGCAATTACAATGAATCCTGAAACTCCTATAAGCAAAGTAAAAGGAATCACAGAAATTCCATGAATCAAGGCGTTGGCAGTTTGAGGCCCACCATACAATTGCACCAAATACCCAATCAAACTATGCAAGACATAACCAAAACTCATGATTATCATATTTGCCACAGCGGTGGTAAGCCCTGCAACATGCTCAGGTACATAAGTTGAAGCCTTATAAATAGCCAATATCTGATAGGCGCAACAAACCCCAACCAAGATGAAACCAAAGGTTATGCTTTCTACAGCTAAGGCGCCACTTACCAGCAATATGAAGGTAGTCAACATCACCAAACCTGCGCCTATGATTGACCCTAAATAAAATCCTGACTTTTCAGCAATAAAACTTAAAACTGGTGACCCAAAGCACATACCCATAAAAATCATAGAAGGTAAATACGTTGCCACACTGGCATCCATTCCATACACCTGTTTTAAAAATACAGAGCCCCAAACATCTGCAAACCCCTCTAGAGGTCCCACCATCATCCCCGCAAATAAACACAACAATAGCACTTTTGGATTTGTAAAGACTGTTTTCATATCTGCAGCAATACTAGACTCATGCACCGATTCCATTTCAGGAACAATACAATAGGTCAAAAAGGCGAGCAGGAGGCCAATGAGTATGAAAATTTGCACCACCGTATGATAACCCCACAGTGTACACATATAACTGACCGGCCCTCCGCCATATATTGCGCCTAATAAACCTATGGTCACTGAAAGACTGAGCATGCGCGTGAAATGGTGCTCGCTAAAGGTCATACGAATGATTTTGAAGGTGCCCAATATAGCAGCAGAGGAACCTATACCTATCAAGAGACGCCCAATGATTGGATAAACCCAATCATGTGCATACACAATGGGCAATAAACCAATGACTGTAAGCAAAATACAGGATGTCATCACTTTTCTAGGCCCAAATCTATCCAGCATGATGCCTATAGGGAGATGCATGAGAGAATATCCAATATAATAAATACCCGAAAATTGCCCAAATACGGTAGTGTCAATTTTGAATTGATGCATAAGATCGGTCAACATGATACTGGGCATGACCCTTAGAATGTATTGATAAGCATAAAAAATAGAGGCTATGATCCAAACAAACCAGGCAATCTTTCGTGAATTAGACATAATAATCCCTCAAGGAAAAAGCAGTAGTAAGAGGACGTCTAAGTGTTTACGCTGTGGCGAAGAAAACAACAAGTCCCATTCCATTAATGGACCACTGAAAACCATTAAATAAAAAACTCAAACTAAAATTCATCCACAATTATACAAATTATTAGGTATTTTTACAATGATCAAGGCCCATTTTGTTGTACCCAGATGTAATGCTCTGTAATTCCATCAAACATCTTCATCGTTACCAGTCCCGCCTAAGGATACTAGGCAATTGTGAGGATCTTTATGCGATAACATAGATGCCTTTACCCTGCTAGGGTTCTTCAGGGCTACCGCACGTGTGCTTAAAAACAAATCAATTGCAAATTAATTAGGAAAATATAAAGTTTTTCTTGACACAGTTTTATTCGATTTTAACTGATTTATTATTCAAATTTAACACCCTATCT
>JACCWN010000133.1 GCA_013697625.1 Legionella sp. | reverse complement strand
TCCCGCGGCTTGTCCGCGGGATCCAGTGATCTCGCTCTGACATTAGATTTCTGGATCCCGCGGACCAAGCCGCGGGACGTTGGACTAAGAAATAGAATGAATTTCGCGCCAGCAATTAACTAAATTAAGTCATTACCCTAAATCAGATTCAAAAGGTTACATCGAGATATAACTTGTAACTGTATCATTGAAGGATCTGACCCATCATTATGCTTTAGCTTCATCCTTGTTGCTGTCTGTATTTTGGGTATCGCCAGATTCTTTAACGGCTTTTTGAGTTTCTGCTTTGTCTACTTCACCCTTTTTAGTATCTTTTTTTTCAGCACTGTGTTTTTTTGATTCTGTCTTTGAGTTTTTTGACTGTGTTTCATGTGATTCTGAAGAAACACCACCGACTGTATTGATACTTTTACCTTCTATAATTGCATCTGCAACACATTGAACGTAAATATTTACAGCTCGCATAGAATCATCATTTGCTGGGATAACATAATCAATACCATCAGGACTATTGTTGGTGTCAACAATTCCGATGATAGGAATCTTTAATTTACGGGCTTCTTCAACAGCAATGTGTTCAAAACCTACGTCGACTACAAATAAAGCATCAGGTAGGCCACCCATGTGTTGTATACCACCCAAACCTCTGTCTAATTTTTCTAACTCACGAGTCAACATCAAGGCTTCTTTTTTAATCATGCCATTGAATAAACCTTTTTCATTCATTTCATTCAACTCTTTTAAACGAAATATAGATTGACGAACTGTTTTGTAATTTGTCAACATACCACCCAACCACCGGTGATCAACATAAGGCATGCCACAACGTCTGGCTTCTTCTCTAATGCTTTCTTGAGCAGCTCGTTTAGTACCTACAAAAAGGATTTTTGCTTTATTGGAAGCCAATTTGCTGATGTAATTTAATGCATCTTCAAGCATGGGCATTGTTTTTTCAAGGTTTATAATGTGGATTTTATTTCTAGAACCAAAGATATATTCCGCCATTTTTGGGTTCCAATAACGAGTTCTATGCCCAAAATGGGCGCCCGCTTCAAGGAATTCACGCATACTTACTTTCATATTTATCTCCAGGGTTAAGCCTCCACGTTTCCCATACGAAACCCAGAGGGACCCTATCGTATGTGTCGAAACGTGTGTGAATTTAAAACGCAGTATTTATAACATATTAGGACTGAATCAGCAATCTATTTAAGTGGTATATTTAAACCAAAGAGGCATGGCTTTGTTTAAATATACCATAAACTTCCACAAACCCACTTGTGATTCAACATTACCTACCGGATCTGTTTTTAATTCAGGATAAGCAATTCCAAACCCGAATAAACCCGGAGCTAGAATCCCTGTATGCGGGTTGTGACAAATCTCTTCAAAACCATCAATAACAACACTGTTACGTTTTTCAAAACCAACGGCATAAATAACCTTATCACAGTCGGCAAGATAGCCTAAGACATCCTCATCATTCGTTTTATAGCGGACCAAGTTGTTTGGTAAAGTTCCATCTATATGTTCTCTAGCCCACTCAGCAGTATGTCCCTTTAGCCCTGTATTATCAAATAAAGTCCAGGTGCCCATGTCTATGGCATAACGGCAAGGTGAGCGATATATATTAACAACTTTTTTTATACCCAATTCGACCAAATGACGAATAATGATGATCGCAGAATGAGAGGAACCAAACACTGCACAGGTTTCATTTAAATCTATAACCTTGGCTAATTTGCTCTTATCAATTGCGTCTTCAAAAGGAATTGTTTCCACATTAGGATAATGCAATCGATTGGGTACAGCTCCGGTAGATAAAATAATATTTTTTGCTTTAAACAAATCTTTTTTAGAACATAATGACCAAGTTTGCTTTGACAAGGAAATGGTATCAATTCTGGTGTGTTTAGTTACAACTGCTTTCATCAGTTTATCTGTCACCCATTGTAGGGGTGCAACCATATCGCTCAAAATACAGGTGTCATCTGGGTTTAAATGCATTAAGTTGAATTGGTGTGCTACTTTATTGAAAGCAAAAAAATGAATGGCTTCTAAGAAATCAATGAAAGTTCTAACTTTGGTATTACTTGATACCGAGGACCATAGTAAACCAAAGTCACCAACTTTGAAGTTTGGATCAACCCAAAGGATGTCGTTTGGGGAAATTTTATTATCTAATAGTTTCCCCACCGCAGCGATCCCTGAAGGACCTGCTCCAACCACTGCCCATTGAAATAACTTCGTTATAGTATCTTGCATTATCATCTATTCCTAATCACAGTGTGAGATGGCAATTCAGGCGTTCTTAATACCAATGAGCCAGAGGTTGTTATTTCTTCTAGCAATGACTTTTTAAGTTCCCACTTTTTTCTTTTTTGGTAAATAAAGATCTGTAATGGACCCTTCAAAAGCTTCCGCTGCTTGTGCTATTGTTTCTGATAATGTTGGATGTGGGTGAATGGTTAAAGCGATGTCTTCTACATCACAGCACATTTCAATAGCCAATGCAGCTTCAGATATTAAATCACCTGCATTGATCCCAACGATACCCGCCCCCAAAAGTTTATTGGTTTTTGGACAAAACAACAACTTAGTCATGCCTTCTTCACGTCCCATACTTAGAGCGCGCCCACTGGCGGCCCAGGGGAAAGCGGCTTTTTCATACTCAATGTTTTGTTCTTTGGCATCTTTTTCTGTCAGTCCCACCCAAGCAAGCTCCGGATCAGTGTAAGCTACATTGGCAATGCATTTGGGTTCAAAATAATGTTTTTTTCCAGCTATCACTTCGGCAGCTGTTTTACCCTCAGGAATTGCTTTATGTGCGAGCATCGGTTGCCCGTTTACATCGCCTATTGCAAAAATATGAGCTACATTCGTCCTGAGTTGATTGTCCACTTTGATAAACCCACGTTCATCTACATTGACACCGGCTTTATCTGCATCGATGGTGCCACCATTAGGTTTTCTACCAACCGCCACTAATAGTTGTTGAAAGCACTGTGGTTTATCAGTGGCATGTGCTCCCTCCATTGATACATAAATGCCATCTTTTTTTGCATCAACTGCAGTTACTTTTGTTTTTAATAGGATTTTGACACCCTGCTTTACCAGTCTTTTTTGTAAAATTGTAACCAAATCTAAATCTGCAGGGGGTATTAATTGTTCCATGAATTCAACAACGGTTACATTAACGCCTAGAGCGGAGTAAACAGTGGCCATTTCCAAACCAATAATACCACCACCTAGGACAAGCAAATTACCTTTGATATCAGCCAATTCTAATGCACCTGTTGAACTGAAAATACGTTTATCTTCAGGTATAAAAGGTAGGCTTATAGATTCAGACCCAACTGCGATGATGGCATTGTCAAATTCAATTTCAACTTGACCATCTTTTGTATCAACGAGCATCTGATGAGTGCCTGAAAATTTTCCTGTACCTGTAATTATTTCAACCTTACGTTGCTTAGATAAGGCTTTTAAACCGCCAGTTAATTTAGATATGACTGAGTTTTTCCAGGCTACTAATTTTGTGCTGTCTATACTGGCTTTACCAAAAGTAATCCCTTGACTGGCCAATTCATCAGCCTCTTCAACAACTTTAGCAATATGTAATAAAGCCTTAGAAGGGATGCAGCCCACGTTTAAACAAACGCCTCCTAAGTTGTCGAATCGTTCAATCAATACAACTTTTTTCCCCAAATCAGCAGCTCTAAAGGCTGCAGTATATCCCCCAGGACCACTTCCTAAAACAACCAGTTCCGTTTTTATTTTTTTTGACATGTCAAACCTCTTTAAAAAATGTATGTTGAATCTTTTACAGTAAAATACGTCTAATATCCTGTAAGCAGTCACAGATAAAGCGGGTAAATCGAGCAGCTTCAGCACCATCAATGACTCTGTGATCATAAGATAAGGAAAGTGGCAGCATCAGCCTGGGTTTAAATTCATCTTTTACATACACGGCCTTAACCATGGCACGAGACAAACCTAAAATAGCTACTTCAGGACTATTGACTATGGGTGTAAAGGCAGTTCCACCTATGCCTCCTAAGCTAGATATGGTAAAACAACCTCCAGCCATGTCACTGGGCATGAGACCCTTTTCTCGTGCTTTATGACTCAATCTTGTCATTTCCTTAGCAATGTCAGTTACTGATCCTTTGTCTGCATCTTTTATAACAGGGACCACAAGCCCATTGGGCGTTTCCACTGCAATGCCAATATTACAATATTTTTTATAGATGAGATTATTACCACTGGCATCTAAAGAAGCATTAAATTGAGGGTAGATATGAAGTGCTTTAGAAACAACACGACAGACAAAGGCAAGGATTGTGAGTTTTAAGCCCTCTTCTCCTACCTTTTCAAATTCAGCCTTTCTAAATGCTTCAAGCTCTGTAATGTCTGCTTCATCAAATTGAGTAACATGGGGGATACTTATCCAAGAACGATGCACTTGTGCACCAGTCAGCTTTTTAATCTTGTTCAGGGCTTTCGTTTCAATAGCACCAAATTTAGAAAAATCAATAATAGGTGCGGAAGGCGGATTAAAGCTGGAAGAAGGTGCATTTTGGTTTTGCATTAATTGGGATTTTACATAGGTTTGAAGATCTTCTTTTGTGAGACGGTTTTTACGTCCACTGCCTCTGACCTGTTCTAATTGCACACCAAACTCTCTGGCCAGTCTGCGAACAGCAGGTCCTGCTAAGAGATCTGAATTGGATGTGTTTTCTTGAGAAATATTTTCATTGGATTTTGATGGCTCTGAACTTGGAATAGACTGTGTTTCTACAACTTGAGGTTCTTCTTTGGTGAGATTAGGCTCAGGTTCGGGCGCCTTAGCCTCGAGTTCAGTTACTTTCTTTTCATTTTTATCACCAGTATCTGAGGCCATTTCAGATACAAATAAAATGGTATCACCCTCAGTTACTTTATCTCCCACCTTAAGTTGTATTTTTGAAATCTTACCTGCAATTGGAGAGGGTATTTCCATGCTGGCTTTATCTGATTCAAGTGTTACCAATGAAGCATCCTTTTTAATCTCATCTCCTACTTTGACCAGGATTTCAATCACATCGACTTGGGCCGCTCCACCAATGTCTGGAATTTTAATTTCTATTTCATCTGCCATGGAATTAACCTTAATGAGTAACTGGATCCAATTTATCCGGATTAATATTATAACGCTTCATTGCATCAACTACTTTTGACTTATCAAGAGTGCCTTCCATCACCAAAGCATTTAAAGCTGATAAGACTATGAATTTTGCATCCACTTCAAAGAAATGACGTAACCTTTCTCGGGTGTCACTTCTACCATAACCATCTGTCCCTAAAGTAACATAAGTTGTAGGCACGAAAGTACGAATCTGATCAGCATATATTCTCATGTAATCGGTTGCGGCAATGACAGGCCCCTTTTGACCTTTCAACATGGAGGTAACATAAGGCTCTTGAGGGGTATCTTGTGGGTGTAGTACATTATAGCGCTCTTTAGCTAGCCCTTCCCGGCGCAGTTCAGTGAAACTTGTGACACTCCATATATCTGCTGTTACATCGTAATCATCTGCTAACATCTGTGCAGCTTTTATTACTTCTCGTAAGATAGTGCCACTACCTAAAAGCTGGACATGATTAACCGCTTGTTTTTCACATTTTTTAAACAAATACAGTCCTTTCAAAATGCCTGGTTCAGCACCGACTGGCATGTCTGGTTGCGAATAATTTTCATTCATCACGGTGATATAATAAAAAATATTTTCCATTTTTTCATACATTCTATACATGCCATTTTGAATGATGACAGCTAATTCATAAGCAAAGGTAGGATCATAAGAAACACAATTAGGTATAGTAGAAGAATACAAATGGCTATGACCATCCTGATGTTGCAAGCCTTCCCCGGCCAGTGTTGTTCGACCTGCAGTTCCTCCCAATAAAAATCCACGGGCTTTCATATCCCCAGCGGCCCAAGCCAAGTCGCCAATCCGTTGAAAGCCAAACATTGAATAATAAATGTAAAATGGAATCATAACCAATTGATTGGTACTATAAGATGTTGCTGCAGCCATCCAAGAACAGAAAGCACCAGCTTCATTGATGCCTTCTTCTAATATTTGTCCATCGACTGCTTCTTTGTAAAACATCACTTGTTCATGATCAACCGGCGTATACAATTGACCAACAGGGGAGTAAATACCGATTTGGCGGAACAAGCCTTCCATACCAAAGGTTCTACATTCATCTGGAACAATGGGCACTATTCTTGAGCCAAGGTCTTTGTGTTTTAATAATATAGATAAAATGCGTACAAAAGCCATGGTAGTGGAAATTTCTCTATCACCCAAACCATTGGTTACTGTTGAAAATGCATCTAAGGTAGGAATTTGTAAGGGTTCCACCCTACTTGTCCGCGCCGGCAAATAGCCACCCAAGGCCTTTCTTTGTTTTTTAAGGTATTTAATTTCAGGACTATCTTCTTCAGGTTTGTAAAAAGGTAACTCTTCTATTTTTTCATCGCTGATAGGAATGTTAAATCTATCTCTAAAGGCACGTAATTGATCCAATGTCATTTTTTTCTGTTGATGGGTGATATTTTGTCCTTCACCGGCCTTACCCATGCCATAACCTTTGACTGTTTTAGCAAGTATAATGGTTGGACTACCCTTGTGCCCTACTGCTTCTGCATAGGCGGCGTATACTTTTTGGGGATCGAGCCCACCTCGGTTGAGGTGCCATATCTCGTCATCAGTCATGTTTTCAACCATCTTTTTTAATTCAGGATAATGGTTAAAAAAATGTTGTCTGACATAAGCCCCATCATTTGCTTTATAAGCTTGATAATCGCCATCTAGACATTCTTCCATGCGTTTTTGTAAAAAGCCCTCTTTGTCTTGTGAAAATAAAGGATCCCAACGGCCTCCCCAAATAACCTTAATGACATTCCAACCTGCACCCCGAAACACACCTTCTAATTCTTGAATGATTTTACCATTGCCACGTACAGGTCCATCCAACCTTTGTAGATTGCAATTGACTACAAAAATTAGATTATCTAATTTTTCACGAGCAGCAATGGTTAATGCTCCAAGGGATTCAGGTTCATCCATTTCACCATCACCGAGAAAAGCCCAAACTTTACGTCCGCCCTTAATAAGACCTCTATTTTCTAAATATTTTAAAAATCTTGCCTGATAAATCGCCTGCAGTGGTCCTAAACCCATAGAAACCGTTGGAAATTGCCAAAAATCTCCCATCAACCATGGATGTGGGTAGGAGGATAAACCATCTACCTCCACTTCTTTTCTGAAATTAAGCAATTGTGCTTCACTTAAGCGGCCCTCTAGAAAGGCCCTTGCATATATTCCGGGTGATGAATGCCCCTGAAAATAAATAAGATCTCCACCATTTTCACTTTGTGGTCCTTTGAAAAAATGATCAAAGCCGACTTCATATAAAATAGAGGCTGAAGCATAAGAGGCCAAATGTCCGCCTAATTCTGCTGCCTGTTTACCTGCCTTCAAAACCATTGCCACAGCATTCCACCGAACCAAAGCATTGATTCTGGCGCCAATACCCTCATCAGATGGCATCTGTTTTTCTTCATAGGTTTTGATTGTATTTCTGTAAGGAGTTCTAATGGAGCCATTTAATTTTAGATTTTCAGTATTTGCTTTATTTAACAGTTGTTGCAATAAAAAAGCGCCACGTTCCGGACCATCGGCATTAATTACTGATTGGAGCGCATCTAGCCATTCTCTTGTCTCAATAGGATCTAAATCCAAATTCGATTCATTTGTCATGAAAAATTTCCTCATTCAACTAATATTTTAAGTACAGTATGGCTTGGCTCTTAATTGTTTTTGAATAATGCCAGTGCAACCTTGGCTACAAAGATTAAAGTCAGCGCTGCAATTACAAGTTATTTTCCGGCATTGTAGAGGATCCCTATAAGAATTCAACTCACGAGCTATAATGCCACCTTGAACCTCTATTTCTTGTAAATATTGATCATACCCACAGGCGGCAGACGCTGCTGCTGAGTTTTCACAATGTGCACAATGATTGCTACAAGTTGCATGACATAATTCCAAATTCTCTCTACAGTGCATTTGACAGTGCGCAAGATTCAAGGCCTGTTCATCGGATTGATGAATATTACAACTTCCTATACATGTAACTAGCAGTCCAAGAAATAACCATTTTATTTTGCACTTAGCAAGGTGTAGCTCCAATAGGTCCTTCATATCCAGCTTACCATTTAATGACTTCCACGCTTATGATTATTGAATTAGACCCAAGCCATTAATGTAAACAATGCAATTAGAACTAATAATACGAAACAGGCATGCTCCACCAGATGTTCTGCATCTGCTATAGAGACTTCTTGTATGTCGCTTGCTTGAACTGCCAACAACCCACAGGTTCCTAACATGCCCTCATTTTGAGCTGGTCTTGCAAGGATGAATCTAATAAAAGCCTGAAAACCTCTTTGAAAATTTCCCACCAATAAATAGAGCAAGACTGTCATTCTTGCTGGTATCCATTCTAACACATCGCTGACTTGATTCGCTTGAAGGGCAACGGAATCTATTTGGCGACATAAAGTACAGAGCCTATAGAATAATAGACCTAGGGGACCAAGAAAAATATACCAAAAGATAACTGCAAATAACTGAGTATTTACTTGAGCAAAATAAGTTTGGATAGCGTTTTTTTGGTCTTCGTCCGGGACAGCTGTTATTGGATAAAAGGGATTTTGAGGACCTAAACAATAATAAAAGATTAATACGTTCAAAATCAAGCCAAAAAAGCCAAAAACAATGGTGTGAAACAAGAAGTAAATAAGGCTAAATAGTATGAGAGGAGGTAAAACAAATATAATGAATAATACCCAAGGGCTTTGTAACTTATTACCGTGCAACCTATGAGATATTTTTTTACAATAGTCACCAAACCATATAAACCGCTTATATGATATTGCGTGCATAATGAAACGTTCACTAAATAAACACAAAATTATAACAAATAATTTCATTATTTTAATCCTTTCGCATTTTGTCAGATAAAGCAATTGGTGTTTGATATTTTAACACCACAAGATAAGATGAAACAATAAAGGTTAGAATGGTTGTTGCTTGAATTAGATTAGAAGCAGCTTCTGAAATAAGCTTCGTACTCAGTGCAATGCTTGCAACCAGCAAAGAGAACTCACTTCCTTGACCCAAACGAAATCCAACTTCTTTGGCTACTTGTTTTTTTTCACCAGCACGTACTAACAAAATATAAAACAACAGCGGCTTAACTATTAAAATCAAAAAGGACAAAATGAGTGCTGGAATGATAACCTGGGCTGCAAATCCAAAATTAAAAGTAGCACCGACGGAGAAGAAAAACATCACCAAGAAAAAATCTCGTAATGGTTTTAAGCTTTCGGCAATAAATAATGAAATTGGACTGGCTGCTAGCGCTACCCCAGCAACAAAGGCACCGATATCCTCTGAGAGACCCATTTTTTGAGCAAGGACTGATAAACCTAAACACCAACCGATAGAAAGTAAAAAAATGTATTCTTGAGTTCTATCAAATCTTGCCAACAATTTAATCAATATATAACGTTCGAAAGCGAAGGCAAAGAGACACAAAGCGGGCAAGGCTATACCTACAAGTAATAGATCGTTATATGTCCATCCAGTGGTTTGTTGAGCGCCATTAATAAGAATCAAAATGATTATAGCAATCACATCCTGCATCAAAAGTACACTTATCATGACTTCACCAGTGTGCTTATGATGTAATATGGTGGTTGGTAATAATTTCAAACCAATGATGGTACTTGAAAACATCATTGACACGCCTAACACCCAGGCCTCGGTCACTGCTAAGCCAAACCATCTTCCAATAGCATAGGCCATCAGAGCAAAAGATAAAGAACTCACCAAAGCAATCCAAGTAACCTTTTTGAGCATATGTACTAGATTTTGTGGTTGTAAATGTAGCCCTAGAAGAAACAATAAGAAGACAATACCAATATCCCCGATTTGTTTAACTGTAGTGATATCTGGGACGAGTTTTAGACCCCAAGGTCCAAGCACTGCTCCAAGCAAAATGTAAGCCACCAGTAAAGATTGCTTGGTATAAAGAACTATCGTTGAAAAAAAGGCAGCCCCTGCAAAGATTAGAAAAATTGTATAAAATACGGAGCCATCATGCATTTACTTTTTGCCTCAAGGTATACTAAAAACATTAGATTTAATTTTAGGGTTTTGACGATTTGAGTTTCAGAACCGCCAGGGGACCAAGGTTAATTTTATCTATTAATTTACTAATTAGCTAGGATGTTCTTCGTGGATGTTAAATTAACATTGAAAAAGAGCCCAGCACACCATTGTGTGATAATTTATTTTTTAAACTTTCCACCATATTTTTATTAGCGAAAGGACCAACTCTAACCATAAAGTGGTGGTTATAATTTTCTATAAAGACAGGTGAAGGTGTCAGGTGTGCTAACTTTTCTCGTAATTGCGTAGCTAATACTTGCGTTGAAAATGCACCTGCTTGAAGATAATAATGAGCTTGGCCAGCAGGACCCATGAGCGTTTCAATTTCCACTGGTGCAGTGCCTTTAGGAAATACACCTAGTTTCAAAGCGGCTGCATATGATAAATCGATCACTCTATTTTCATGAAAAGGTCCTCTATCATTCACTTTTACAATAGCTTCTCGGCCATTGTTTAAATTTTTAACTTTAACATAGGTAGGCAATGGTAAGGTTTTATGAGCTGCAGTCATGATATACATATCATAAGGCTCGCCACTGGAAGTCCTTTGATTATGAAATTTTGTCCCATACCAGGAGGCAATTCCCTTTGTCTTATATCCCGTTGAACTTTTTAAAACTGCATATTTATGGCCAGCCACTTTATATTCTGAAGGATTACCATAACGGCTTAGAGGTTCCTTGGATGGGACAGGTTCTTTAAATGATATTTTTTTTTGTTTTTTTGGCGCACTGTCTTGCTTTTGTAAATAACGACCATGTTTATTTTTATAACGATCATAAAGCTTTATTTTAGGCTTAGAAGATGAGGCAGAGGACTTCACAAGTCGGCTAGTATGAGCTATATCAAGCGTTGGAATGAAACTGAAAGACACAGCCGTGATTAATATGAGCAAAGATCGCATACTTCTCATTATATTTAGAAAGATCATTGAATTATACTGATATTTTTTAAATTGTCGAAGTCAAAGGTTCAATTAAAATTTTAATTATTTTCTAAAAGCTAATTGGTCGCATCAGTAGGCTGTGATAAGATAAAGCATTTTGAAACTTCACCAGGTAACAACATGACAAAGATATCGTCCTTTTTGATGACAACCTTATTATTCATCACATTAATAGTGCAATCATCACATACAATTGCTGATCAACTGCCATCAAAAGATTTAGAAAAACCCTCAGCTGCTATTGCTAACAAGCCCCTGGTCACCCCTTCTGCTCCGACCACCAATGCCAAGGCCTTTATTTTAATCGATGTTGACAGCGGTAAAGTGATAGCAGAAAAAAACAGCGAGGAGCGTTTACCTCCTGCCAGTTTGACAAAAATGATGACTTTATACGTCATTTCAAATGCTTTGAACACAGATCAAATTCACTTAAAAGATATGGTTCGAGTGAGTCGTGAAGCTTGGAAAATAGGTGGTTCACGCATGTTCATCAAAGAAGGCAATCAAGTCTCTGTCGAGGATCTTTTAAAAGGCATTATCGTTGATTCTGGGAATGACGCATGTGTGGCAATGGCTGAACACGTAGGTGGGAGTGAAAATGCTTTTACAGACATCATGAATCAACAAGCTCAAAAGATAGGCATGACCAATAGCCATTTTACCGACAGTACAGGACTCCCTAGTGCTGATTTATACACAACTGCCAAGGATCTTGCCATCTTAGGAAGAGCTTTGGTCACTGATTTTCCTCAATATTATGGATGGTATAAGCAAAAATGGTTTACATTTAATGGCATTCGTCAGCCTAATCGCAACCGTTTATTATGGAGAGACAGTCAAGTAGATGGTATTAAAACCGGCCATACGGCTGAAGCAGGTTTTTGTCTTGTATCCTCTGCTAAACGAAGCAATATGCGATTATTGGCAGTTGTTCTCAATGAACCAACTGATAACTCTCGAGCAGATGATAGTGAAAAACTTTTAGCATATGGCTTTAGATTTTTTGAAACCCATCAATTATATAAAGCTGGTCAGTCCATCTCTGAGCTCCCTCTATATAAAGGTGCTTCAGATAAATTAGCTGTTGGTTTAAATGAAAATCAGTTCATAACCATACCCACTGGTCAATATCAGCGACTAAATGTTTCAACTAAAATTCCTTCATATATCCAGGCACCAATCAAAAAAGGCGACAAGGTAGGTGATTTGGTTGTTCAATTTGACAATGATACGATTTCAAGTCGTCCCTTATATGCTTTAAACTCAGTTGAAGCTGGCGGTTTTTTTACTCGTATGAAAGATTCTTTGCGACTTACCTATAGAGACTGGTTTGGTTCTTAGAGATTTAAATGACTAATTCTACTTTGATTGATTTTCCCTGTAATTTTCCAATAAAAATAATTGGTGTAAATTCTCAGGCTTTTATTGATGAAGTAGTAAAAATAGCAAAGAAACATGATGCCACATTCACTAAAGAGGCACTGGTTCAAAAACATAGTAAACATTCAAATTATTTGGCTATCACTTTGACCCTTGTGGCAATTGATCAAGTCATGCTTGACGCTTTATATAGTGAGATTTCAATAATCCCTGGCATAAAAATGGTTTTATAATGAATATACATTGCTTAGGTATGCAGACATATGAAGATGTATGGAAAAAAATGAAGGATTTTACCATGCATAGAGATGAGCATAGTCTAGATGAGTTATGGCTCCTTGAACATTTTCCAGTGTATACCCAAGGGCAGGCAGGTAAGCCCGAGCACATTTTAAATACTCAAGCCATACCTGTCTTCCAATCTGACCGGGGGGGTCAAGTAACTTATCATGGGCCAGGCCAACTTGTAGCCTACGTGTTGATGGACATCAATCGTAAGGCGATGGGGATTAAAACATTGGTCTGTAAATTAGAATCAACATTAATCCAGGTGCTTGATTTCTTTAACATCCCTGCAACTACACAATGTGGCGCACCTGGAGTTTATGTTGTGGGTAAAAAAATTGCGTCAATTGGACTTAGAGTAAAAAATGGCCGTACATATCATGGTATTGCCTTAAATGTGAATATGGATTTAACACCTTTCTTAGGAATTAATCCATGTGGATTTTCTCAATTGAAAATGACACAAGTGGCTGATTTTAAAAAAAATATTAGCATTCCAGAGGTAATTCAATGTTTTGTACAGGCATTTTTAACTGAATTTAAACTAGGAAAAACCTTTGAGACATTATGAATTTGTTCGCTGACTATATTCAACCAATTATTCATTGGCTGCATCTCAACCCCGGTTGGTCTTTATTTTTTACATTTATCATCTCATTATCAGAGTCCTTAGCCATCATTGGGGCTATCGTTCCAGGGTCAGTCACTATGACAGCAATTGGAATATTAGCTGGATCTGGTGTTATACGTGTCGACCTTACCCTTCTTGCAGCAACTTTGGGGGCAATATGCGGTGATAGTCTAAGTTATGCACTGGGTTATGTTTATAGCGATAAAATACATACTGTATGGCCTTTTAAAAAACATCCAAATTGGTTGGCTTATGGCAAAGATTTTTTTTCACGACATGGTGGCAAAAGTGTCTTATTAGGTCGTTTTATAGGACCTTTAAGGGCCATTACTCCTATCATTGCAGGGGTAATGCATATGAAACAAGGCCGATTTCTTATAGCCAATATTATATCTGCAATAGGCTGGTCAATTTTATATGTTATGCCGGGTGTACTTATCGGTGCTGCCAGTACTGAACTTTCAACAGAAAGTGCAACTCGTTTATTTATCATTATTTTGGCTTTATTGGCTTTAATCTGGTTTCTAAGTATATTATTGAGGTTTTTATTCCTCAAAATAACCACTTATTTAAAAAAGAATTTACATATATTTTGGGCAAGTTTAAAAAAACATCCTGTCCTATATACTTTTTTTAATTTGGTTACACCCAATAATGAAGACAATCATTTTACAACTGCCATACTCTTAATCACATCGCTATTTGCCATGATGCTATTTATAGTGGCCACTGCACTACAACTTGAAGGGAATTGGATTAGAGGATTAAATGAACCAATCCATTTATTATTAAGAAGTTTCCACTCACCCTCTTTACAAGCATTTTTTATTGCTTGTACTCAGTTAACAAGTATATTCACCATGACTTGCTTGCTTTGTATCTGTATTGTTTACTTTATATATCAAAAAAAATTTAAAATGCTTGTATATTTGATTTCGACCATTATTTGCACTGCTACCGTGGCTTTGGTGTTTTCCCTAATCATCCATAGCCCTGCACCCCAAGGATTATTAGGGAGTAAATTAGGTTCATCTTTTCCAGCACTAGATGTAACAATTGCCACAGCCTTTTATAGTTTTATATATTTTTATGTTACAACACATTATAATTTTTATACCAATGTGCTCCAAACTTTACTATTTATCGTGTTAGGTTTAAGTGGTTTAGGGGCAATTTTTTTAGGAGACCATTGGTTCAGTGATGTTATTGCAGGTTATGCAGCAGGAGTGCTTATATGTTTAATACATTGTTTAACATTTAGAAAATCCAATTCGGAACAAACCAAAAAAAATCCCTCCCCTATTCTATTTTTTACACTTTTATTAGCCTTTTTTATTTCTGCTGGATTATCTACTTATATTCATTATAAAACGCTGACTAGAAGTCATACTATTTACAGAAAAATCCATTATATCTCTGAATCTAATTGGTGGAATCAAAGCACTACTTTCTTACCTATATACCTGCATAATAGGCTGGGGAAAACCATAGGTCTGCTCAATATTCAGTACAGGGGTGACTTAGAAAAGTTAGAACAAAGTCTTAGCCTAAATCATTGGAAGTCTCACAATGAGTCTTTTTTCACCAAATTTATACAAAGAATAAATCCCCAGACCTCAACAGTGAAATTGCCGCTGTTAGATGTATTATTTGAAAATAAACACCCAGATCTAATGATGACCTATGAGGACACAAAATTAAAAATAATTTTAGAGCTCATGATATGGGAATCTGATTATTATTTTGAGGACTCAAAAGAGCCTATTTGGATAGGAAGTTTACGCGTCAACAACATTCCTGTTGTTAAATCCATACATAATCCTCTACAATATGTTTACCCTTCACTCAATGAATTTAACTTAAAAAAGATAAGGTTGAAAACAAGATTGATAGATGCCAACCATGTGCACCTTGCCCCTTATATATTATTAATAAAAAATAAATAAAAGGCCTTCTGTGATGGGCTGTTAGCATTTTTGCTCAAATTTTATTAAGGGAACAATGATTTTGCTGACCATGGGACCTTACCTATGCACTGATCTAGCCAGCCAATATAAATACTGATATGATGATTTTAATTTTGCAATGCTCAGGCTATTTAAGGTATCTTCAATACTTAAATTTGTAGTATCGTTTATAGTACTCCCTAGTCAGGACTTAAAGGATTTAAGTTTAAGTTTCGTTACGTCCCAGGGGCGTGGATTTTTAGATGCTTCTTTATTCACTATTCAAGGATTGAATCAATGTATATCTTAACACAAGCTATTCACTGCCTCTTTCCATTAATTGCTTTAATTTTTTTAATTATTGGGATAAACAGACAAGCAATTTATTATGTGATTTCTGCTCTTTGGCTCAGCCTTATAGCTTTAATAATCCATTTTGAATATTCAGGTGGTCATTTACTTGGAGATTACTTCAATTATACCAATGCCAGTATTTACTCCATCAATTTAATTGTTTTATTCCTATCATTAGCCCGTGTTATTTCGCATTTAAGTGTTGATAATATGTTGTTTAAATACACCAGTAGTTTTTTAAAAGCAGCGGTTCTTATAGGTTGTCTGGTTGTAAGCATCAATTTATGGGTGAATGCCTTTTTTATTGAACATAGACTTAAGGGCACTCCGGTTATCCAAGTCGCTTTACATGAGAAGGCCAGTTATTGTACTTATCGTTATATCTTTTACAAATTTTCGCAAGATGGCTCTGTTGACTATTTGTGCCCTAATCATTATGGCTTTATTCCTTCCATTGGAAAATTAGCCGACAAACCTAATTTTATTACTTCACAACTATCTATCCCTGGAAAAGAGCCATAACCTAGTTATTCTAGAATCTATACTAGGATATTTATTGTTATTTACAGAAAGCTCATACTCGATAGAACCATTAACATATAATCTGTTAATTAATTAATTAATCTGTAGTTTCACATGCATAAAGTCCACGCAACTTAGTCGGAAGAACTTGTAACAAATTCTTCTTATGATTATGATTAGAACCTCTGCCTAATTATCTGATTTTTTCTTTATGCGATCTATTTTTCTAATTTTTTTAATGTTTCTTGGCTCAAATGGGTTCACCATGGCGCCAAAATTAAATTGGGATAATGCCATTGAGAAAGCCATAAAACGCTATTGCTTAAGGGCTGAGCCTCAGCTAATTTCTTTTTTCGTTAAAGCCGGAGTTAGTTATCCACCAAAGGAGATTGGGATTCTCGCCTTTAAATCTGAACGTAGGGTAGAACTTTGGGCTAAAAACTTCAATGACTCTTGGCATCATATTCATAATTATCCTCTTACTGCATTTAGTGGACGGCTTGGACCAAAATTGAAGCTAAATGATAAACAAATTCCTGAGGGTGTTTACAAATTGGTTAATTTTAATCCATTTAGCAGCATGCATCTTTCCATGATGATCAATTACCCCAATAACTTTGACAAGCAAAAAGGTTATTTAGATGGACGAAAAGAATTAGGCAACAATATTTTTCTTCATGGAAAGAACTTTTCTGTTGGTTGTTTGGCCATTGGCGATTTAGCAATAGATCAACTGTTCGTCTTAGCTCGTAGGGTTGGTCTTAATAACATCCAGCTCATCATCGCACCCAATGATCTTCGTAATGAAAAACCAGCAACCTCAACTTTTGCTCAACCCCGATGGTTACCTGAGCTCTATATTCACATTGCAGAATCTCTGAAACCTTTCAGATCACCACCCTTTACAGTCTAAAAATATAATGTGAATTAAAACAAAAATTGCTACAATCGCCTTCTAAAAAAACAGGAACTCTTTATTTATGGTATTTACAATTGGACAACGCTGGATCAGTAATACAGAATCTCAACTTGGCTTGGGTATTATTACCGAGTTAAATGGCAGGCAGGTACATATCAGCTTTCCAGCCGCAGAAGAAGAAAGAATTTATTCCAAAGACAATGCGCCCTTAAGCCGTATCATTTTCAAAGAAGGCGAAGAAATTAATACCTCGACGCTTACAAAGCTCATTGTCAGTGGTGTCCAAGAAGAACAAGGCCTATTGCTATATATTGCTTTGGATGAACATGGAACCGAGTTTAAAATACATGAGTTAGAACTTAGCTCCTATATAAAGTTAAGTACGCCACAACAAAGGCTTTTTAGTGGTTTATTGGATAAATTGAATGCTTTCAAATTACGCATAGAAACTCTTAACCACCTCAGTCGGCTTCAGCGGTCTAAAACACAAGGCTTGCTTGGTGCGCGAACAAAACACATAGCCCATCAAATTTACATTGCTCACGAAGTAGCTCAACGTCATGCGCCTCGGGTATTACTTGCTGATGAAGTGGGTTTAGGTAAAACAATTGAAGCTGGAATGATTCTACATTATCAGTTATACACCGGTCGAGCCCGACGTGTATTAATTGTGGTACCTAATACATTGATTCATCAATGGTTTGTGGAGATGCGTAGACGGTTTAATTTGAATTTCTCAATTTTTGATCAAAGTCGATATGATGAAACGAATTCACCTGATTCTGAATCTATGCATGACAATTTTTTTGAAACAGAACAGCTTATTTTATGTAGTTTGGATTTTCTTATGTCTAAACCACTTGTTCTTGAGCAGGCGACTGACACGCATTGGGATCTACTTGTGGTAGATGAAGCACATCATCTACATTGGTCTGAAAAAGAAAAAAGTCCTGAGTATGCTTGTATCGAACAAATAGCCTCACAGTCAAAAGGTTTATTACTGCTGACAGCTACTCCAGAACAGGTTGGCATTCAAAGCCATTTTTCGCGGTTAAAATTATTGGATCCAGCACGGTTTCATGATTTTAACTTATTTAGAGAGGAGGAAGAAAAATACAAACATATAAGTACCATTGTACAAAATTTACTTGATTACCAAGAATCTGCCCAAACTGATACAATACATGCTGATTTTAAAAAAAATTTAGAACCATATTTTGATAATAAAATACCTGATACGGTCCACGACGTCATTGGCGATCTCCTAGACAGGCATGGAACCGGACGCGTACTCTTTAGAAATACCAGGGCTGCAATTTCTGGATTTCCTGAACGTTTATTGCATGCATATCCCCTGCTTTGTCCAGACATTTATAAAGTTGAAATTGAACAAAATGAAATCACAACCTTATATCCCGAATTATCAGTCAGTGAGCAAATCTGGATTGTAGTAGATCCTCGTGTTGAATGGCTGGCTGCGAAAATAAAGGAGCTTTATCCTGAAAAAGTACTTGTGATTTGTTCAAAAGCAAGTACAGCCGTTGCATTAGAACACCATTTTAAAAGAACCTTAGGTATTCGCAGTGCCGCTTTTCATGAAGGGCTAACAATAATAGAACGTGACCGGGCTGCTGCTTATTTTTCTGAGGAAAACGAGGGTGCTCAAACCCTTATTTGTTCTGAAATTGGTAGTGAGGGCAGAAATTTTCAATTCTCACATCACCTGGTTCTCTTTGATTTACCCTTAAATCCTGATTTATTGGAACAGCGCATTGGTCGGTTGGACAGAATAGGCCAGCGTCAAACCATTCAAATTCATGTGCCTTATTTGATGGATACAGCTCAAGAAGTCTTATTTCATTGGTATCATGAGGGCATCCATTCATTTGAAAAAAGCTGTTCTGTTGCCAATTCCATCTTTGAAAATTTTAAAGTTCAGCTGACTGCTTTTTTAATGGCGCCAACTACTATTGACAATCATCATTTTGTTAACTTAATCAAACAAACAAAAGCTTATACAGACAAGTTGAATCAAGCTTTGAGCGAAGGTCGCGATAAATTACTGGAATTAAATTCTTGTAATTTAGCCAAAGCTGAAGAGCTCATTTCGCTAATTGAAAAAGAAGAAAACAGTATTGAGTTGGAAAACTATATGTCAAAAGTCTTTCAAGAATATGGCATCGATCAGGAGCATCATTCTGAAAATACTGAAATTGTACGTCCAACAACACATATGCACATTGGTCATTTCCCTGGTCTTAATGAAGAAGAAACGACCATTACCTATTCTAGAAAAAAAGCCCTGGTACGTGAAGATATGCAATTTTTAAGTTGGGAGCATCCTATGGTGTATGAATCTATGGAAATGATTGTGGATTCTGAATTAGGCAATGCTACCCTTACAACCATCTCGATTCCAAGTATTGCGCCTGGGACATTATTTTTAGAAACTTTTTATACCATCAATTGTGCTGCACCTAAGCATCTCCAACTGGAGCGCTTTTTACCACTAACACCCATTCGGTTATTTATGGATATATCTGGTAAAAATTTATCTAAGATACTGGATTATGACAAATTAAATCAATTATGTGTCCCCGTAAAACGACATTTAGGATATGCTGTCATAACACAATTACGCGACCATATCGAAACCATTTTAAAACATTCAAATGCGGCTGCAGAAATACAGATGATGACGGAAATTGGCTCGGCCAGGCACCACATGAGGGATTTTTTAGATCATGAGATTACTCGGTTAGAAAACTTGCAAAAATTCAATGCATCCATTCGTGATGATGAAATCAGTTTTTTAAAAGTTCAAATCAAAGACAGCGAACAGATTTTAAATCAGGGGACTTTGCAGTTACAAGCCATACGAGTGGTTATCAATAAATAGTGTGAAAGGATTCATCCATGAATATCTACAAGGACCGTATGCAAGAGCACAACTACGCCCGGACGCCTAGAAAGAACACTAACTATAGACCCCTTTGTTTGTGGGTAGTTAGAATGTTTTTATATTGTTGTTTATTACCACAAACAGTTTCAGCAAATTCGAGCTATCAGGTGGATTTAATTATTTTTGCAAAGCATCCAACCTTTGCTAAACATAGAGAGATAGATTCACCCTTTGTTCCGGTTGGTAAAGAAGTTATCAAACTCAAAAAGACAGGACTTTATCAGTTACTAGCACCTTCGGACTCAAGTTTAAAAAATGAATATTACCTTTTAACCCATAAATCTAAGTATAGAATTCTTGCAAACTATTCTTGGCGACAACCTAAAAATAATCAAAGCAGCATTGCTATACCAAATATTAAGTCACAAGGGTGGAATATAAAAGGTCGCCTGCGGATTGTGCAAACTAATTTTTATGCCTTAGAGGCAGAGCTACAATGTGCATCTCCACAAAATCCTCAAGCCGTTTTTACAGTTATACAAAAACAACGATTATTGCCTGATACAGTGTATTATCTTGATAATCCTCAAGTTCGTATGCTAATCAAAATACATGTCTAGTCAGACCTCGTGACAGCCCTTTCGCAGACTTACTCAGTCCAATCGGTTCATTTTTGGGCACTTAAGTGATTGTAGTTATAAAGCTAATCTAAATGGTATCGGAGGATTTTAACAGCCTAAGCACGTTTACCCAGTTCAGTCGTCAAATTTGGCCTGGGGTAATCTTTTCAAAAAGTTGAAAATATTGGTTGGGGTATCGGGTATCTTATAAAAATAACCTTGTGCATAATCACAGCCTTGGGCAATGAGTATATCTCGCTGAAATTCGGTTTCAACGCCTTCAGCTAAGACAGATATATTCAAACTATGTCCTAAGTTGATGATAGCCTTAGCAATAGAGGCATCATTTTGGTTATGTACCATTTCAGAAATAAATGAACGATCAATCTTTAATTTATCCACTGGAAACTGCTTAAGATAAGATAAACTAGAATACCCTGTCCCAAAATCATCAATAACCAAGGTGGTCCCCATTCTTTTTAAGGCATGCATAGTTTCAACCACATGTTCTATATCTTCAATTAATAAACTTTCAGTTAATTCAAGCTCCAGAAACTTAGGCAGCAGACCTGTCTTCTTGATGACTCGTCCTATAATTTCTGGTAAGTTACTGTTACGAAATTGACGACCAGAAATATTAACAGCAACACTTAGATTTTTAAGGCCTTGTTTTTGCCACTTAACCATTTGGCTACAAGACTCTTCTAATGCCCATTCTCCCATCTCAATAATTAACCCATTTTCCTCAGCCATAGGGATAAACTCAACCGGACTTACTTGTCCCAGGAGTTTACTGTGCCAACGCATCAAAGCTTCAAAACCGACAACCTTTGATTGTTTCAAATCAATCAAGGGTTGATAAACCATGTACAACTCATTGTCTTTCAAGGCATCTCTTAAAGCATTGTCTAACAGCATGTGATTTATCACACGTCTATTCATTTCTGGTTCATAAACCCTGTAATTATTCCTACCTTTATCTTTCGCGTGATACATTGATAAATCTGCGCTTTTCATTAAGGCTTCGTAATCTTGACCATCTTGTGGGTAAAAACTTATGCCTATACTTCCTGTGATATTGATATTATGTTTGTCAATTTGAATGGTTTTTTCAATACCATGTAAAATGTCTTGTGTTTTTTTTTCGGCTTGCTGCATACTTTCTATGTTAGTCAATAAGATAACAAATTCATCCCCACCCAACCTGGCGACAGTATCAAAATCATCTGTAAAACCTAATAATTTATTCGCTATGGACTGTAATAATTTATCTCCCATGCTATGGCCCAAAGCATCATTTGTTAATTTAAATCTATCCAAATCTAGAAATAAAATAGCCAATAATGTTTTATTTTTTTTAGCTATCAATATGGCCTGCTCCACCCTATCCATTAGGAGCACTCGATTGGGTAGATTGGTTAATGAGTCAAATGTCGCTTGGCGCACCAATTGATTTTCCATATCACGGCGCTGTGTTATGTCATTAAAAATACAGACATAATGTTTGACATTACCAAAAGAATCTTGCACTGGTGCGACAGATATCTCGCACCAGAAAAGCTCCCCATTACGCTTGATACTTTCAATTTCAACTTTTTCTTCACGAAATTCTCGAAATGCAAGCTCAATCCTTTTTGTATTAACTGATTCGAAATCTGAACCAAATAATGTATTTAAGTTCTTTCTTAAAACTTGTTTTTCGGTGTAACCTGTGATGCGCTCGAAGGCCTTATTGATATAAATTATTTTATTATCATGATTACTGATATCAATGATAGCAATACCATGAGAACTTGCTTCAACTGCCCGCTCACGTATACGTAGCTCATCTTCTGCAATTCTTTTTTGAGTAACATCTCTGAAACTATACACCCGACCTACTATTTCCTTACCTACCCTTTGTGGTTGTGTGAACCGTTCATAAATGCGACCATCCTTAAAATTCAATTCAGGTAATTCACCTTGCCATTCAGGATTTTTATACAAATATTGGACATCTGAGATCAAGGTTTGTGGGTCTGCTAATTGCTCAAGGATATAATCAAAGCTGATGCTCTCCTTACCAGACTCCATCATATAAGAAGGTATCCGCCACATTTCAACGAATTTCTGATTCCAGTCCACTACTGCTCCATGGCCATTTACCATCATGATACCATCCGCAGTCGACTCTAATGTTGCACGAAGTAGGGATAGGGAGCGCTCCAGTTCAGTGTTTTTGTCTATCATTGTTTTTGTTAGATTAGGTGTGGTTGTGGTTCGCTTGAATTCAGGCTGATTATGGTACCATTGCTCAAGCAGAACTGATAATTCAGGGGGTTGATTGCCTAAGATTTCTAATGCTTCACAGATATCAGTAACCGAAGGCTCTTTGCCTAATTTTTTCAATTTTTCAGCTGCTGCAGCAACTTTTTCATACTTGATTTCTTGCCTATTCATACAGCACTCACTAGAATGTCTTTCTATAATTATAGCGGCTGCTGGAATAAAAACTTTAATAAGGGACTACAATGAAAATCAATCATTTTGATACTCGTGCAATTCATGCTGGTCAAGCACCTTGTCCTAGCACAGGGGCTGTTATGACCCCTATTTATGCTACCTCCACCTACAAACAAATTGCACCTGGTGAGCATCAAGGTTTTGAATATTCTCGAACTCAAAATCCTACCCGCTTTGCATACGAAGATTGTGTAGCAAGTTTAGAGTCGGGAACCAAAGGATTTGCTTTTGCATCTGGGATGGCCGCCATTAATACGGTCATTGATATATTAGATTCAGGCGATCATGTTATAGCCACTGATGATCTGTATGGAGGTACTTTCAGAGTCTTTGATAAAGTAAAAAAACGCTGTTCCAATTTATCTTTTTCCTTTGTGGATATGACTGATTCCAAAAATATAGAAGCTGCCATCACACCAAAAACTAAATTACTATGGGTTGAGACGCCTTCTAATCCCATGCTAAAATTAGCTAATCTAAGGGAAATTGTACAAATTGCTAAAAAACATGACCTTATTTCTGTGGTAGATAATACCTTTGCTACGCCATGGATTCAACGTCCTTTAGAACTTGGATTTGATCTTGTAATTCATTCTGCAACAAAATATTTAAATGGTCATTCCGATGTTATCTCAGGAGTGGTGGTCGTTGGGGACAACCCCCGTTTGGTTGATCAAGTGGGTTTTTTACAAAACGCCTGTGGTGCCATTGCAAGTCCATTTGACAGTTTTTTAGTATTAAGAAGCCTTAAAACATTGTCGATTCGCATGCAAAGACATTGTGAAAATGCAGCCTATTTAGCAGACTGGCTTTCAGCACATCCTAAAATTGCTAAGGTTATTTATCCAGGCTTAAAAAGCCACCCTCAAAATGCTTTGGCAATACAGCAAATGCATGCCTTTGGTGGTATGATAACGGTTATTATCAAAGGTGGGCTTGAAGCGGCAAAGATATTTTTGGCAAGGTGTGAGCTTTTCACCTTGGCTGAGAGTTTAGGTGGCGTGGAGAGTCTCATTGAACATCCAGCCATCATGACCCATGCTTCAATTCCTTTAGCACAACGCCAGCAATTGGGTATTGAAGATGGCCTGGTAAGACTGTCGGTGGGCATAGAAAACATAGATGATCTGCGTGCTGATTTAGATTATGCCTTAAAAGGAGAGCTGTAAATGAACATGCAGTGCAAATCATCTGGAGGACAATTTCAAGCAATTGTCGCCACCTTCGTTTTAATTTTATCCACAACGATTTTCTTTATACCAATATTATTTATGGGCCTTCTAAAATTATACCCAAATGAAAGGTGGCAAGCCTTGTGTACCCAAGGGGTGGATGCCATTGTGACCCGTTGGTGTGATACCAATAATTGGTACATAGATAAGACTCAATCCATTCACTGGCAAATATCAGGTTTAGAGCATTTGGATAACAAACATTGGTATTTGGTCATAGCAAATCATCAAAGCTGGCTTGATATCGTCATTTTACAAAGATTATTAAATCATAAAATCCCAATATTAAAATTTTTTATCAAAGATCAACTCAAATGGGTGCCCTTACTTGGTTTTTCCTGGTGGGCTATGGGCTGCCCTTTTATGAAACGATATAGTAAAAAATATCTGGAAAAAAACCCACACAAACAAGGCAAGGATTTGATTTCGACACGCAAAGCCATTGAAAAATTTAAAAAAAAACCTGCTTCTATTATGAATTTTGTAGAGGGGACACGGTTTAGTCCTCAAAAAAAGGCACAACAAAATTCACCTTATAGATATTTGCTGAAACCTAAAGCTGGGGGCATAGGATTTATTCTAAATGCCATGGGTGAGCAACTAACAGGCATGCTAGATGTGACAATTATTTATCCCCAAAAGCCATCTTTATGGGATTTTCTTTGCAAGAGGATTTCTAAGGTCACCATACACGTGCGTCAAATACCCATTCCTAAACAATTCACTTTAGAATCATCAATGCAGCATAGTCAAACCAAAGCGAAATTTATAGACTGGCTTAACGAAAAATGGATGGAAAAAGATAATTTGATTTCATCACTTAAATTGGAACTTGAATGAATACTTTGCAAACTATCATTGAACAAGCCTATGAACAAAGACAAACCTTAACTTTAGAAACTGCCAGCAGCCAATTGTTGAGCGCAATTGAGGATGTGATTTCCTGTCTAGACAGTGGTCAATTACGAGTTGCAGAACCTGTAGCTGGAGATTGGATAACCCATCAATGGATCAAAAAAGCAGTATTATTGTCCTTCAAATTAACTCCTAATGAAGTTATTGAGGCCGGGTTTTGTAATTTTTATGATAAAGTTCCACTCAAATTTAAACACCATAATCAAGAACAATTCCAAGCTTCAGGAATACGCCTTGTGCCCCATGCCATGGTCCGTCGTGGTGCTTTCATTGCAAAAAACACTGTACTCATGCCCTCTTATGTGAATATAGGTGCCTACATAGATGAGGGTGTAATGGTTGATACCTGGGCGACCGTGGGATCTTGTGCACAAATTGGGAAACATGTTCATCTCTCAGGGGGTGTTGGCATAGGCGGAGTATTAGAACCCTTGCAAGCAAATCCCACCATCATTGAAGACAATTGTTTTATTGGTGCACGGTCTGAGGTTGTGGAAGGTGTTATTGTTGAACGAGGTTCGGTTATATCCATGGGTGTATTCTTAGGCCAGAGTACTAAAATATATAATCGTCAGACAGGCACTATCAGTTATGGTCGAATTCCAGCGGGTTCTGTAGTAGTTGCAGGCTCCCTACCATCTCAAGACAATAGCCACAGCTTATATTGTGCCGTCATTGTAAAGCAGGTGGACGAGCAAACACGCTCTAAAGTAAGCATAAATGAACTATTAAGGATGAGCTAGTGTCTGAATTAGTAGATATCCTCGAAAAGCTCATTGCCTTTGAATCAGTCACCCCACATGATGAAGGTTGTCAACAATATATGATTGAATTTCTTAGTAACCTGGGATTTTCTTGCTTGCAATTGGATAACAAGCCAGTGTCTAATTTCTTTGCACATCGTGGAACCCAGGGACCTCTATTAGTCTTTGCTGGGCACACGGATGTAGTACCTGTAGGCTGTATTGAAAATTGGAATAGCAACCCATTCAAACTGACGAAAAATGGCAATATCCTATATGGGCGAGGAGTAGCTGACATGAAGGGGAGTCTTGCCTGTATGTTAATGCTGGCAGAACGTTGGGTTAAATCCTATCCCGATTCATCTGTAAAAATTGGATTTCTTATTACCAGCGGGGAAGAAGGTGATAATTTTGACTTAGGTACACCCTTTGTCATGCAACAATTAAAAGCACATGGTATTGATATTGATTATTGTGTTGTGGGTGAACCCTCCAGTACCAAGCAAGTTGGGGATGTAATAAAAATTGGCAGACGCGGCTCACTAACAGCAAAAATGAAACTTCAGGGGATTCAAGGTCATGTAGCTTATCCTCATTTAGCAGATAATCCCATTCACAGGCTTGCACCTGCCTTAGCGCAATTGTGCACCATGCAATGGGATGAAGGCAATGCATGGTTCCCTCCTACTACTATGCAAATAACCAAAATCCACTCCGATGGCAAAGCATCTAATGTCATTCCAGGAGATGTTGCCTTGTGTTTTAACTTTAGATATTCTACTGAAAACACAGCTTCTTCTTTAAAGGAAAAAGTTCTTGACATATTAAAGGAACACAAGTTAAATCCCACACTAGAGTGGCGGCTGAATGGTGAGCCTTTTTTGACTAACAAAGGTCTGTTATTAGAATCGGCGCAACTGGCTATTTCCGAACATACTGGTCTGACTGCAGAGCTTTCGACAAGCGGAGGCACCTCAGATGGTCGCTTTATAGCTCCCTATGGCGTTGAGGTAGTAGAAATTGGACCTGTGAACGCAAGTATACATCAAGTCAATGAATGGGTTAATCTTGACGAATTAATAACCTTAGAAAAAATTTATTTTACACTTTGTCAAAAACTCTTATCTTTATAAAGACCAAGGATACCCATGTTCAATTATTTTTCTGTTTCTAACATTGTCGCAGGCTTTATAGCAGTGATGGTAGGATTTACAAGTTCTGCAATCTTAATTGTACAGGCGGCAACCTCAGCCGGTGCCTCACCTGCAGAAATAGGATCTTGGTTATTTGCCCTTGGCATCAGTATGACTTTTTCCTGTATCGGCTTGTCCTTATATTATCGTACACCTATCTTAACAGGCTGGTCTACACCGGGTGCAGCATTGCTGGCAACTGGTTTAGCCGGAGTATCTATGCCAGAAGCCATTGGAGCTTTTATATTTGCCGCTGTGTTAACTTTTTTAACAGGTATAACGGGTTGGTTTGAAAAGGCCATCAAACACGTACCTCGCGCCCTTACCTCTGCCATGCTCGCAGGCATTCTCATACATTTTGGTATGAATATTTTTATAGCGATGAAAGATCAGTTTGTTCTTATATTCAGTATGATGACCATGTATTTAATTGGAAAACGTTTCATGCCACGATATACCATACTTTTAGTGCTACTCTCCGGTATTTTAAGTGCCCAAATGTCTGGCTTGTTTCATTTAAATAATTTCCATTTATCACTGGCAACACCGATTTTTACTTTACCAGTATTTTCTTTACCTGTACTGATAAGCATCGGGATTCCTTTGTTTATCATCACAATGACCACACAAAATATTCCGGGAGTTTCTATAATCCAGGCCAGTGGATATAACCCCCCTCTTTCTCCTATCATCAGCTGGATAGGTGTTATTAATACCATACTTGCGCCCTTTGGTAGCTATTCCATTTGTTTAACCTCACTTACTGCAGCTATTTGCACCGGTAGTGAGGCCGACAGTAATCCCCAAAATCGGTATAAAGCTACTGTATTTGCAGGCATATGTTGGTTTTTCATTGGTCTATTTGGAGCCACTTTGGTTTCCTTGTTTTATGCTTTTCCTCATGAATTGATCTTGGCTCTGGCAGGACTTGCCTTATTAAGCACCATGGCCAGTAGTTTAAAGGTAGCACTTGATGATGAAACTCAGCGTGAACCTGCCATCATCACTTTCTTGGTCTCAGCTTCTGGTATTTCCTTTTATGGCATAGGCGCAGCATTTTGGGGCTTGATAGCTGGAGTGTTATCATCCTTCTTACTAAATTATAAAAAGAAAGAGATGTCACTTGCTGGGTCTGGGAAAATTGCTTAAGGGGGTTCTTTGTGGGAAGGTACGAAATTTCCCTACATACCCTGATTTCCCTTTACTATACTAGGCTGTAGCCAATTAACTGCTTTGCAATTTACAATATAAATTGAATGTAACTTATTGAAAATACATGTATAAATTATTTATTATTTTCATATTATCAACAGTAAATTCCTACAAAAATAAATGCTGATGCTTCACAACATTGTTTAAATCTTAAAAATATTGATAATAATTCCTCTAAAAACAAAATTTAAGCAATTAATTAAGAGAGAATTTCTCAATAATTGATCTGGTAAATTAATTTTTGACCAATAATCGGGCTGAAAAATATGAATTTTATTTAATTAAAAACGTCTTACTTTACAGTTAGTTATATTAAAGATGATAAGAAATAAAAAAACCAGTCTAGGCTAGCAGAAGAGGGATGTATAGGTAATGTGGGAAATTTCGTCCCTTCCCACAAAGAACCCCTTAACCAAGGATAGAAAGCCCCTTATCAGCAACTAAATTTAGAAGTTTCAAGGAAGTCCCTCTTGGGTGTTTTTCGCCTTGCTCCCATTGCCGAATGGTCGATGGTGACGTATTTAAATATTTGGCAAATACAACCTGGCTAACATGTTCCTTTAACCGCAACGTTTTAATTTCTTGTGAGGTAAATAATTTAATTGGAGGCAGACACAATACATCAAATTCATGCATCGTTGTAGCATCAACAATTCCTGCATCGTAAAGACCTTTAACCGATCCATGCACTACATCTAAAATTGATTTCTTCATTTTATATCCACCTTAATTAAATTACCGCAGCGAATTGCCTCAATAATTTCTTTATCAGTAAGCCCAAGGTAAACCTTTGCTAATTTTTTTAATGCCTTAAGCTCTTTCTCACTAACATTGTCTTGCTTACTTTTAGCAAAACTGTATATAAAAAATGCATTGTCATTCACTTTAAATGCTATTATAGTTCGCGCGCCGCCACTCTTGCCCTTATTATCTAAAGGAACTCTTTTTTTATAAACGTTGCCGCCTAAATTAGCATCATACAATCCACTATTCATTTCTCTAACTGCATCAACTAGCTTTTCATCTGAAACTCTATATTCTTTTGCCCACTCATCAAAAGCGGGAATTTTATAAATTTCCACAAAGCACCCTTTTTATTTAATTATACCACTAAGTGATATAATATTCCATGATGATAGTTTCAAAAAAATATGTTGTTTTGAGCGAGAAGTATTAGTATTGGATATTGCTGCATTTTATTCTGTAGAGGCTGCCGCCTAACACCCGTTTTTCGCACAGTAACCACTACCCCAGTAAAATTTGTACTATTAAGGCTGGGGTAGAACTATACCTTTATATTTCTTTTTAGCAATTAATTTCTCAGGAATGACTCTCTAGCTTCAATGTTTGAGTATAAGAAGATTTTGTTCATTATATTTGTATCTTGGTGACTGAACATTCCCAATTGATACCCCTTTCTGTACTAATTAAATACCGCTGAAATTACGAGCACAACGCACCAACAAAGGACTGTTTTTAAGTTCTAAAGCTTGAAGAGTGACAGCGCCGAATTGTTGAGACCAAGCATTGATAGCAGGTGACATACTACTTTCAGTTGAACTCCAATAAGCGAAATTATCTGTCAGTCCACCAAATCCAAGTTGTACCAAATTGATGTTGATGTTTGCCGTACCCGGCTGACAATTGTCGCCCTCCCCCATTTGACAAAGGGCGGGCAAATACCAAGTGCCAATGGGCGCACCCCCATTTGTGTTTTCATTACAACCACGGGCAGCATAAGTAGTATTGGACCCTAAATGCTGAACAATATTTAGGGTGTTGGTAAAACCTGCAAAAAAACTCTGGGCATTTCCTACTGGGTCTAAAAATCCACCCCAGGGCTCTGGTGAATCTACTAGATCTGTTAAATCAATGACCTGGATATTAAGACCAGCAACCTCCCAGACTAAATAATCATTGACAGTAAATGCAATGGCCATAGTAGGTGAGTTGCTGATATTATCACCAGTCACTTGTATATTCTTTTGGGCCACAAATGCTTGTGTTGAGCTAAAAACGAGGTTACAAGTGTCTCCAGGATTTCAATTGAACAATTGCTACTATCTTGAGTTACTGCATTTTCCCATAATTCTGGTAAAACTATGTGGACATTATAAGCTTTATTCGTCAATCCAGTGTTTTTAACAGTAATGATATTTGTAGTCCCTATTGAAGAGGCGGGGATGGTCCCAGTACTACTTACTTCTAGGGTGGTAGTAGTAGATTTGTTTGAAAGACAAACCACAGAAATATTGGTTACATTTTGATGAATGATTCCAGAAGCATTGCTGACAGTGCAGGTTTGGTTCATTGGCTGGGTGCCAAGGGTAACTGAGTAAGTTTCACCATCATCCAAAGGCTCAGAAAACAAAAATTGACCATTGATGCTTATAGTGAGAGGATTTGTGCCCTTATTTAGTAATACCAAGCTACCTGTTAACCCAGTGACTGTACCGCCTAAGGTGTAGGTGTGGGTGGGCTTATCATCTATCACCTGTATATTCAGAATATTTCCAATGCTGGGTCGATAGCACTGCAACATTGAACCATTGTTACATATAATTGGACCATCTGATATGGAATTAGTCAATAAACTGCCCTTTATATACAGTGATAACACACAAGACGCGCCTTTGTAAGCAAGGGTGAAAGAATTGCTACAAAGACCAGCTCCAGTACTTTGACTAATACCAGAAATTAGTTGCATAGATAATGTATGAGATTTTAAACTATTGTTGGTAACTAGGTATTGAACTGTAGCAGTACTACTTTTTTCAATGGATAGATTGGTTGGGGTCAAGGGTATAATGTCCCACAGTGGAATACCCGCCTGCAGACTTGTTAGTGATAGTATAAAAACAATAAAACTTAAAAACCGTATTAAACCTATTTTTTTCATTTCCAAGTCCTTATGGAGTTTGTAACTTAACTACTATCAGCCAATAGCACTGACAAGGGAAAGGTAACCCTTATCTGTGCTTAATAAAGCCTTGGACCAAATTTGAGATAATATAATAAATTTTAATGATTTATAATTATAAATTTAGCCATTACCCATTAGTGGGCGTGCTTTTTCAATATCCGGCGCCCCAGAAGGTATCTTTTTTTCAAGTTTATCTAACCTGGCTTCTATGACAGCTAGACGCTTGCGGCCCCCGAAAAACACATGAGAATTGCTAGGATGTTGTCCTTTTTGCTCTTGGTCCTCTGCTTCGTATTTTTTAAGGCTCTCTAATGCAATACCAGCTTCTGGAAATCTTGAAGCGGATGCAGGTTTTGCACAACAGAAGAACACAGTACATTTTTCTTTTTTATTAGAAGAGTGATATGGCCATTTTTTTAAAGCTTTGTTAGGATCAGTATCTTGATTCTGGGTGGCCATTTCAATGATTTTTTGTGAATAGTGACTTAAATCATTGAAGTCAGGCAGTGTCTCAAGATCCAGATCTTTTGCATTGATGTACCCTTCATTGCCCCCACGTTTTACACCTCTATGTATCACTCTATAATGAATCTTATTTTCTTGTATTTCAACATAAATTGTGTCCTGTTGGGATGGGCCATTTTCCCAATCTTTCATTGGTAGAAAGGTATATCCAGATGCTTTTTTCCAAACTCTCACGGCTTCTTCTGAGATCTCTAGGCTTTGATCTTCAAATTTTTTCAAATCTAACTTTGTTGGCCAACCCACATTTAAACAGCACATGATCCCAAAAAGACCGCCGGCATATTCTGATTTTGTAACCAAACCTCTGGCCATTAAAATTTCAGAAACACACACTGCAAAAGATTTTCGTTCTGCTGGTGTTAAATCTGTATAAAACTGCTGATAATCCTTTTGTAATTCTTGTGAAAGCTCATTTATTTTGGTTTTAAAAGTATCACCATCAAAACGTGAAAAATCAAAATACTCTAAATTGAGCGTTTTTCGGATATCATTTGCCAAAGGAAAATCACGTCTATGTTTTGCAATACGTCTTCTAAGCCATAGGTAGGCTAACAATGTTATCGAAAAACTCCCTATGGCTGATAGGGCTTCGGTTAAAGCGCGGTATGATGCGGCGTTTGACTCATTTGCACGAAGTACAAAGTTGGTCGAAGCCTGTAAGACCCGGTTGTCGGTGGCGGTTATTTTAATATGATAGCTACCTACATTGGGTAGGTTTCCAGTCAAATGATTGGGAGGGGTGAAAAGGAGTTCTACCGGTAAAGGCACCCCACCTACTAGAGTTGCTCGGAACGACAGAGTGTCATTGGCATCAGGGTCTTTAAATAAATTATTAGGCAACTGAATGCTGATATCTTCACCTTGTATTACAGTTTGCTCGCCCATCGTATTTAGCACTACAGGCTTATGATTTAAATAAATGGCTGGTACTTTCCAAGGGGAAGATAAGATTCCATCAGTCACACGGATGGCAAAGGTGGGTGTTACATCGCTGCCATTTTGCACAAATTCAACAACTTCTGTGATTAAAGAAAGCTGTTGAAAGCTTGTAATAGAACTGTTTAAGTTATTGCTGTAAGCGAAATGACCGTAGGTGGGATCTTTTATCTCTAGAATGAGTGAACCTGCGAAAGTTTCATTGTCTGTTGCACTGACATCCATGGGGCTCAGAATGGTTCCTTGATCTTGATCAAATATCAATGGCGAAGTACTGATGTTAAGTTCTGGTGCATAATTAAAAGTAATCTGTGCGGCCTGTCTTGCTGAATATGATTTACCATCGAAAACAGCAACAGAATAGGTTGGCACATTCCTGGTACCATCATGGATAAATTGTACGTATCTTTTTGATATGTCTAATTGAGTGAATTGAGTTGTATTACGCGATGTATTCGTTAAAGGGTTAAATACTGTGAAGTGACCATACTTGAGCGTATCAATATCAAATATTAGTTCGCTGGGGCCATTGTCTTGATCAGATGCACTCAGTTGATTATTACCCAGGGTTACTGATTGATTTTGATTTACTGTCAGTTCATTATTTTCTAAGTTTGGATGATAACCGAGAAAGTTAATCTCAGCATCAGAATAAAATGAGTCTGCACCTTTCTGAAAACGCAGACGATAGCCTGGCGCAAAGGAAACCCCAGTATGTACAAATTGAACTTTATTGCCAGTGATATTTTCAAAATAAAAGTTTGTAATCCTATCAGCAGGTGCAAAGTTAAAGGAAAAATAACCGTTGGTTAAATTTTCCACTTTAAGCAATGTTTGTCCAAGCCTTGCATTAGCTTGGTTACTTTCTAAATTTAAATTCTGTTGTGATAATAAAACGGTATCACCACTGCCTATTTCTAGTTCATTGCGTGAAAAATAAGTTGAATTGGTATCCCCACCATATAACAAATAAGTACTACCGCTGTTCATTTTAAGAGGACTTGAAGTACCGCGTGCACCTACAATGTAGTCAGGCCTGCCATCACCATTGAAATCACCTACTGCAGCTACTGAAAAAGCGGTGAAATCACTTTGTGCTTTTCCCTGCAATGCAAAGCCAAGCGTACCATCCATTAAATCCTCTAAGTTGGCTGTTCCATTGCTCCATGCGCTGTTATTACTACTGCCGTATATCACATAGCCTTTTCCAGTATTTAATGAATCACCAGGGGCTCCAATAAGGACATCAGACAAACCATCACCATTAATGTCTCCCAGCGTGTTCACCGAGCGACCGCCAGCTGTATTAGGGGCATCCACTAATAATTGAAAGCCTCTTTGTCCATCCATTAAACTATTGATATTGATAAGTCCATTATCCCAGGCACTGTCATTTCGACTACCAAAAACCACATAAGTGGTAGCTACATTGTTTACTGAACGTACCGTACCAACAATGAGTTCTGGAATGCCATCACCATTCATGTCACCAGCTGTGGTCAGTGAGAAACCCACATAGCCATTTGTTACTTCTCCTTGTAATGAAAAGCCTCGTTTGCCATCCATTAAACTAATAACATCTACAGCTCCGGTACCCCAGGTGCTGCTATTTTTAGAACCAAAAACAGTGTACATTTTACCCCTGGTAGCCTGTGCATTTTGTGCCCCTATATAAAGATCAGATATCCCATCGCCATTTATATCACCAGTATTAACTGCCAAAGCGCTTAGATCTGCAGCTATTTCACCTTGTACAACAAATCCTTGCTGCCCGTTCATCAAGCTATTTAGAGAAAAGGCGCCTCCATTCCAGGCAGTGCTAATATTAGTTCCGAAAACCACATAGGTTTTACCCCTATGAAGTCCTGCAAATGCTGGCGAACCTATAATTAAATCGGAAATACCATCGCCATTGATGTCTGCACCAGTACCCAAAGAATAGCCACTGTAGTCACTTGGTCCACCCTGTAAAGAAAATCCGCGATTACCATTCATCAAACTACTTACATTCAACACACCGCTTCCCCAAGCAGTTTTGTTTGTTGTACCAAAAATGACATAACTGATACCTGAGGTACTTGAAGCGCCTACAGCACTCACAACCATATCAGCCAGGCCATCATTATTGATGTCACCAGCATTTTTTAAGGCAAAACCGAAGAGATCATTGGTGGCGGAACCTTGAAGTACAAACCCCTGTTTACCATCAATAATGGTGCCTAAATTAAACAGGCCATTACCCAAAGAATTGCTTGTGTTGGTGCCAAAGACCATATAAGCACTGCCTCTAAACCCAAGTGAATCCGGGGCTCCAATTAAAAAATCAGGATAACCATCTCCGTTAAAATCTCCTGCGGAACTGATTGGTTGACCACTGAGATCGTTTATTTCTTGACCTTCGAATACCAAACCTGACAGACCATTGGTCAAAGCACCAATATTACATGTTCCACTAGGATAACAAGATTGTCTGTATGTCGAGGGCAAGCTGTTATTTGATTCTAATAATTGGCGCTGATTACCAACATAGGCTGAAACTGAAGATAAAATAAATAATTTACTAAGAGAAAACATTGTAGATCCTTAAATGGTCAAACGAAAAATAATTGGTCCAGTTGAAACGGCGATTTGTTGTTAGGGTTTCAATGCTGACCGCTTTTCTTGGGATTAAATTTTATTTGGTTTTGCTTGATGTTGTTGATAAAGGGTTACAAAATCTAGGGGATTTAAATATATATGAGGAAGCCCTGCTTGCGAAAGTATCTGATTCACCATCACTGCGGCGTAAGGAAATAAGGCATTAGAACAAGCTCCATATAAAACCAGTTCTTTTTGTTCTTCAGCAACCTGCTGTAAAGTAAATAAGCCAGCTTGTTCTAGTTGGATTTGGAAAAGCATTTTATCTATTTGCTGAGCCTTGATATGAATTGTTAAAATGACTTCATACTGGCCTGATTCTAATAATTGTATGCGTGGATTTGCCTGTAAAGTTATTTGAGGATTCCAATTTTTGGTAAGATCGTCAGTAAAACCATCGATTATAAATTGTTGGCCTTTGTTGTATATTTTATGAATAACAATACGAGCCGCTTGTGATTGCGTAGAGTCAGTGATCTTTATGTCTTGAGGGTTGGTTGAAAACTCGGTTTGTGTACTATCCAGCATGGCATTTTTCCTTGAGTGCTATGTTAACTTTGAACCGGGTAGTATTATAACAGATCACTGTAACTTTACAACAACAATGCACTTAGTATATTTAAAATGCTTAAACAAGGCCTTTACTAAAATGGCTGCAGTTAAAATATCAGCAGGTTTTTAATATTACTTTTTAAGTTTTAGAGTATTTTAAGTGTTGATAAAATATACAATAAATGATATGATTTTTATAAACATCCTTATTGTTTTCACCCATGCAATCATCTGTAAACTACAACCGCTGATATCTATCAAAAAATTTAATCCTTATGATAGCAAACTACTCCTAGACGACATGTTCATCAAACAAAAAAACTTTTTTTTATCTTTTCTTTTAAGCCTAACTGGGGGATTATTTAGCCAAAGAGATGGTCAAGGCTTTGCTATTGAATTTGGGATTATCGATTATCTATTTATTATTCCAGCCGTATTTAAATTTTTTTTTAGTATTTTCGTGGTCTATATGCCCAATGGTAGGCTTGATACCTTCTGGCAAAAAGCACTTTTTGTTGTTTCTTTCCCCTTATTAGTACCAGCTTTTATACTTGCCGCTCTCACCATACCTTTTAATCATATACTCGCGGCTCTTACTACCCTATTGTTGTCTCCAATATTAATACTTTATAGAAGATATCTTTTGCAGCAAAATGCTTTGGTTTTAACAACACCAGTATTTTTTTCTAAAGTAAATCCAACATTTCCAGATGTAAATGCTTCAAATAAAAACACTCTTGATTATAATTTGTTACTAACAAAACTACAAGATAACAGCCAATGGCAGAGCTTTGTTCTACAAAATTTTGATAAAACTGATTTTTATATCTCTCCTATCTATTTAACTTGCCAAAACAATGAGGATTTTGACAAGGATATGATAATTCTAGGAATGTATCATTTAAGTCCATTATCAAGCCCAGTAAAAAAATGCTTTGGATTTATAATTCCAAGCAGAGAAACCAAACAGCATATTTTAGCAATTCAAAAATTGGATGCCTATCATTTTTCGCAAGCCAATATAGATCATCAAGCATTAAATCATATGATGAAACACGCGCCTCTCCAAAAAGAGCGCCAGGCCTGGGCTTTGTTTACGGTCAGTCAAGCATTTAAAGACGCATCCTGTGGTACTGGATTAGAAATATTCACCAAAGGTACAGTCACTAATGATTTATATCCTCTGATTGCAGACATGGCAGGTCTTGGCACAATACCAAAATCAACCTATCAGGCCAATGAATGTTTGAGCACTAAATTTAAAATGAAAAATCTGTTTTTTCAAGATAGGGAAGCTAGCAGGGTTTTGACCAAAACAGAAAACAGCCTGTCTAATCATTTAACATCAGTAAACAGATGAACTTTTTGAATATACTTAGAGATGAATTTAAATCCACTCCTATGATATAAAAGCCAACTGTTTATTGAAAAAATATCCTACATCAGATAACTTTTATTTAGTCAACTCAGCTCTGGTTCTAAAAAATCTGGAGTTGGTGAAGGATTTTTTATTTTATTTTCTATCATAGCCTTTTCATTAACTACCTTAGTCACACAAGCATCTGACCAAACATTTAATGAGGTTTCTAACATATCAATAAGGCCATAAAAAGGAAGGATAACCCCCATCAATGTAATTGGTACATTCATCCCAGCTAACAAACTCACACTTAAGAAAAAACAGCCCATGGGCACGCCAGCATTACCAATGGCTGCTATGGTTGCGACAAAGACCCATAATACCATTGTTAGATAGGTTACAGGCATACCATGGCTTTGCATGAGATAAATGACCGTAGCAAAAATAAATGCAGCACATCCATTCATGTTGATACTGGTGCATAAAGGCAGGACAAATCTACTTATTTGAGGGTTTACATTTAAATTTTTCTCAATAGTTGCCATAGTAACAGGCAATGTTCCAACCGATGATTTTGAGAAAAAAGCCACTGATAAGGCTGGGAGCATGGCACGCATCGCCTTAAAAGGCCTAATTCCATTCATTCTTAACCACAAAGGCAATATTATGAAGCCTTGGATACAATTTGCTAAAACGATGATTAATAAATATTGGCCTATGCCCTTAATATCTGTTCCAGAACGCAATTGAACGACTGTAGATGTAATGAAACCAAACAAAGCCAATGGTATTAACTTGATAATCCAGCCAGTCATTACGATAAATAGTCCATGAGCCCCTCTGAAAAATAATGTGATGGTTTCCCGAGCTTGTACATCAGGCACTTTACGAACAGAAAATCCTATCATGAGACTGAGTAAAAGCACTGCCATCACCTGTTGTTCTAAAAATGGAGACCACAGGTTTGTTGGAATTATGTTTGCTAAATAGCTTAAGTAACTGGATTTATTCATAGTAGCAGCATTTGACTGGTGCAAATGAACCTGAACTGTGTTGGGATCAATCAAGACATACAAAATGAAACTGATGGTTGCAGCTACAAAGGTTGTTAAAAAAGTATAGCGAATGGTTCTTTGCCAAATACGCAACATAAATGCATCTGTTTTATAGTTTGCCAAAGTAACAATGATAGATAGAGAGATGATGGGTAGGCTTATGCATTTGAATAGTTTTATAAATAATTCAGAGATGATTAAGCCTAAATCTTTTAAAAAGGAGATATCAGATAATCCACTGAAGACACCTAAGATTATCATAAAAGTGTACAATACTGGAGCGCTTAAAATGAGATTATTATTTTTTTGCGACCGATTTGAACACATACCAAATCCTTACTAGTAATAGCTGCTTAACAGCAAATGGAAAGCCGCTGCATTCATCAGTGGGCTCTTGAGTTTTATTATTGGACACTTAGAGCATATTCTAACAAATACAGTCCCTTTAAGTCAAGTATTAATCTTGAGTCAGTTCAAGACATTCCATTTGTTGTTTTAAACGCATTACTCTTCTAAAAGCATTATCGATGCGCTGGGGATTGATTTTTTCTTCTAAAACCAACTGCTCAATAGTATCGATGAGCTGGGGTGCTGAATGATTGCCTAATTGATTGGCAAATATCAACATATCTGCGCCCGCATTGATTGTCAAAGACAATGCTTCTTCAAGTGTATAGTGATTTGCAATGGCTTGCATTTGTAAGTCATCACTTATAATGATGCCATCATATCCCATCTTTTGGCGTAATATTCCTGTTAGAATCTCATGAGACAGAGTAGCCGGTAAAGCTTGACTATCTAATTTTTTATTCACCACATGGGCTGTCATCACCATGACGAGCTGTTCATAATTTTTTAATAGGCTATTATAGGGTTCTAATTCCCTACTTTGAAAGGTCTCACTGACATCTACGAAACCTTCATGTGTATCACCAATTGCACTTCCATGCCCAGGGAAATGCTTATAAGCACAGGCGATACCATGCTCTGCAAAAATATCAACAAACTTTTTGGCAATATGAACCACTTCTTCTGGATTTGCAGAAAAACTGCGTTTTAAATTGCCAATGATCCCTTGATCATTCAGGTGTAAATCAACAACAGGGGCAAAATTTACATTAAAGCCTAAGGACTTCATGGTCTTTGCCATCAGAGAAAATTCTTCTTCTAAAACTGATTCAGATACTCTAGCTAATGAAAGCGCATCCATAGTGGTCATGCACCCATCAATATTTGACAAACGGTCTACGGAGCCGCCTTCATAGTCTAAGGCTACTAAAAGTGGCACTTTGCTTCCGGTTAATAAATTATTAGCTGAATATCGATTAAGTTGATGAATGAGTTGTTTGATTTGGTTTTGATTTCTTAAATTTTTTCCAAACAACCCTGTAGATAAATCTTTATCAAATAGTAAAACGCCCCCTAACCCATCATGAGATAACCACTGCGTAACTGGGCTATTATCTTGAAGAACACATCCAGTAAAGCCCATCACCAACATTTGACCTATTTTATTTCTTAGTGTAATCAACTATTATCTCCTAAATCATTTTTTTTTGAATCAACCTTATTGAGGGAACGCTTGAATAATCACAGGTACACATGGATATAGCTTCTGTAGGCAAAGGCACACCAGAAAAAGCAGTGGAATAACAAAGGGTTAAATTCCAGCTTGTATCACCTGGATGAATAAGGGCTGGTAGGCTCAAAGAGGATTTAGATGAATAAATCAAATTTGCATCATGTTGCCACATAGCCGGTTTAAACCTGGCCCTATACGTCAGAATTTGAGATGCTTTACACTCAAAAACTTGTCTTCCTAAAATTTCTTCTCGTGACATTGTTAGAGTGGCTAACTTGCTTGGGATGCTAGCCCCAGAATCTATTACATCTATTGTTACATCATAAGGTGCCTTTGCCCAACAACTGTCTTTTATTACAGTTAAATCACAAATAAAAGCCCAAAGCGGACTTGTAACTAACAAGGCCAGAGTCGTAATGCCCACTTTTAACATATTTCACCTTTATATTTAAATTAAATTCAATAGTATCACTGATTTTAAAAAACATTCAAAGGTTAAATCAATACTTTAAGTACCCTTGATATGGATATGTTGCAGACATGGCTATTGATTTTCTCAAGAAGAAAGTATAAGCTCCCCTTCCCTATTAGGAGAGGTGGCCGAGCGGTTGAAGGCGCACGCCTGGAAAGTGTGTATACGGCAACGTATCGAGGGTTCGAATCCCTCTCTCTCCGCCAGAATAAGCTCAATTTTTTTGAGCACTCATTTATGAAGACCTTCAGTTTTATTTAACCGAGTTAAAACATTTTAGTAAAAACTTCCTAACAGAATTCTTACTTTAAAAACTCCTAATCTCTAGTAATTTTTTTTCAGCATAAAGTTAAAATAAATTACACTTCCAACTGTACAATAATAATCTCTTAAGTTTACCTTGCTATAATTAATTTATAATTCCTTATAAAGATATATCTGATTATTCAAAAAATATATGTTTCAAAGTGTATTTAAGTTCAGGAGAAGGTTACTCTTTAACCTGATGTGTTACTGCTCATGTTTTATCATTGAGGTGTGATATGCCGCAAAAAAATGGTTCAATGCGTCAAGGTGCGCTACCTGAGATAGCTGGTGAAACAAAGGAAGAAAAACAGACATCAATACTTGTTCTAGACACACTAGATTTTTCTCAAAAAAAAGTAAAACAAGGAAAGAATAGTCCGAAAACCATAGATTTGGATGAGCTTCGTTTAAAGGGATTAAAAAATTTAGCGACAGAAATTAAAAAACATATACCCACTTTTAACCCTAAGTTACCCACAGTTACTAAATCTAGCTCCGAACAGGCAATGATAGACCTATATAAAGTTTATGATTCAATGACTGTTTTAGAAATCCCACAGCGGATGGCAGTATAGGACTGTATTGTGATATTCCTGAAAAAGTTGGAGGAGTTACAGCAAAAATAATTTTGGTAAGCCATGATAATGCTTTGAGCATGCTTAACAGATTGGCAACGGAAAAAATAGATCTCAACCATCCCAGTGATTATAAACTTACGCCTGAGGCCATGTTAAAGTTGCCAAAGCATGGTGACATTTTAGAGGTTCAACACGAAGCCATCGCTTTGAACATCTCAAGACAACTTGACCACAAAACAACACAATCAACGATGGTATCTTATAATAGTAACCCCGCCCTGTTTATTCCTTTTGAAAAAATTGACACATTAAAGGCATTCGCAAAAGGTAAACCAGAGTCTGATTATCTAAAAGATTCAACTATTAAAAGTGTTGGGGAGGGATTTGAAGCAGATCAATGTGTAGATGATTTGGGTAAAATCTTGGGTTTACTTTATGTCAGTAGTGACCCAGATGCAATTGGGAAAAACAACCAAAATAAAGCATTGATGAATGGTCGTGATTTGTACGTATTTGATCAAGTTATAAAAGGTTCAGATACCTTATCACTTGACTCGAGAGCAAGTTTAATACCCTCAACTTGGAAGTCCATGATACCAGGGGTGGCAAGACATTTCATTTGTCGTAATAGGTCGATGATCAATGATTCATCAGTTAATGCAAAAGTCGATAGTATTGCAAAACTTGTACGAAAGGAAACAGAAATACTAGACAATGTAAGAGGACTATTTTTTACACATATGGCAGCATTGAAAAAATTAGATTCGCTTGAAAAAAATTCTGAAAATGTACAAACAAAAGCCACCCTTATTTTGTTACGAGATGATGCACAGACTATGCTTCATTCACTTGAACGTAGAATTCAAACTGCATTTCAGGGGTTTCCTCGCCTTGATGGAAAACCAATTCTTCCAAGCATTGCCTTTGATGAAGATAAGCTTTCATTGCTCAAGCAGACAATTACTCTTGAAATGATGTTCAATAAACCCAGATTATATTCTGATGATGGTCGTGCTTACAAACATGTCAATACCGAACCACATGGCTCAAAAATCTTGGAGGTGTCATTGAATAAGGATCCAAGATATGTTTATGTGCATTTCGACAAAGTACTGGATCCTCAAGTAATTAAAACATATTTTTCAGATGCCATAATAAGTGATGATAGAAAAACTCTAAAAATGACACATGCAGAATACAACAAATTTTCAGAAAACACGCTTTTCCCAGAAAGCGACCCTGTCTTTGCAGTCACCAACACTTACCTGAGTATGGAAAAAATTTATCGGCTTTCAGAATCTTATGGCAGTTGTAATGTACCAATGCTCAAAGCAATACTTAAAAACTATGAAAGTACAATGAACAAACCTATTTCAAACGAAGATAAAATTCAGTGCATCCAAGTAGCAATGGAAAAAATTCAAACACAGCTTATCCAAGCTTCTGATAAAGGGTTTCCAATGCATGTGATAAAAATATTAAACCGTGATATTTAAAAACAATTGCAATCTATGATTGCGAATACAACTTTAAATTCTCAAGTTACCTTGGCATTCAATGCAGCCATAAAAATTGACAGGGTTTCAATATTTAACCAAGTAGTTATGGAAAATATCCTAAACCATCAGCTTCATTCTCCTGAATTTAATGAGTATTTAAATAAATGTATATCTCTAGGTAAGGACTCAGTGAATTACGATACCTCCCAAAGTAGGAGCAGTCAATTAGTTACCCAATCAAATCCATTTATAAAAGTTAATCCTAAACATGTGAAGGAGCCTATTAAACCTTCAGACACAGAACTAGGGTTTATGGGTCCGTCTAAGAAAGAACATACAAAGTCTAATGAACCTGATAAAACATTTAAAGCTGGATTGTAGTGATTGTGAATAATTAGAGCATACAATACACAATTACAGGGCCTTACAAGATTAGAATTATTTTTTTTTCCTGTATCAATAAAAAAGCTATGGAAGCTTTGTGAATTTGGTTATTATGTAATTATCCATTACTTTTCGGTAGTTACATGCGTTTATTTGTATTGATGTGTGCAATTTTATTCTTGCCCTCCTTTGCTATAGCAAATGATATTAATATTTCTACGACTACTAAAAATGGAAAAACGATCTTTTACCTTCAAGCTGGTGCTTTTACACTTGAAAAACAAGCTGTTAAACGTCAACAAGAACTGGCACAACTAATCAAGCAACCAATTGAAATAAAAAAACTTGCTGATAAAAGACTTTTTCTAATTCAAATTGGACCTATCAAAGATTATCTTGCTGCCCGAGCATTGAAAGACACATTATCTCAAGCCCGACCCCTTTCAATAAATCAAAAAACTCAAAGTCTGGATCCCAGTCAACCAAAAGAACAAAGGTTAAACAAAGACATTGCTCCAAATACCACACTGTGGAATTTAAGAAATGCCGATATACATGCAGTGATTGCTGAAGTCTCTCGAGTCACTGGTAAAAATTTTGCTGTAGACCCCAGAGTTCAAGGCAAAATTTCTATCATTTCCTCAACCCCACTTTCCAATCAGGAATTGTACCAGGTATTTTTATCTGTACTTCAGGTTAATGGTTATGCAGCAATTCCCACTGGAGAGATCATAAAAATAATACCTGTCATAGATGCAAAAGGTTTAGCTCCAGGTCTTATCAATGAATTACGTAATCCACCGCGCGGGGATGACATGATGGTTTCTGTAGTACCTGTCCGTTACGTGCCTGCTGAACAGTTGGTTCCAGTCCTTAGACCCTTGATGCCTCAGTGGAGCAACGTTTCTGCTTATGCCCCATCAAATATGATCATTTTATCAGGCAGAGCAAACAACATCAGGCGTTTGACCTGTATCATCAAACAAGTTGATAGCTCCGATGCCAGTGGGGTTGATATCGTTCATTTAAGGCAGTCTTTAGCTATGGATGTTGCCGCAACCTTAAAAGATTTAGTGAAAGCTCAACCCAATCAAGCCAATCGAGAACAAATTACCATTGCCTCGGATGATAAAACCAATTCAATCTTAATCAGCGGTAATAGAACCGATAGAATACGCATCCGTATGTTGTTGTTAAAATTGGATAGGCATAACAGAGATGGAACCAATGCCACCACACAAGTAGTGTATCTACACTATTTGAGAGCTGAGGATCTTGTTCCTATTTTAGCGGGCATTGCACAGGCAAATTTCAGTGGTATCGTAGGTACAACCATAGGTACTATCACCAGGCCCATTTTAGATAGCACCAATCCTGCCTCAAACCTTACCTATCCAAGTACAACGCCTTCAAGTGGTGCCAGCACTGCAGTTGCTGCGCCAGCCCCTGTTGTTCCTGCCGGACATACTGATGCAACAGCCAACACAAGTACCGTGTCTACCCAAAATGAAGGGTCGACCAAACCAACCATACAAATCATTGCTGAGCCTAATACCAACTCAATCATACTAAATGCTCCAGTTGCTATTATTCGCACATTAAGAAGCGTCATCAGCAAGGTGGATATAAAACCCGCCCAACTGCTTATAGAGGCTATGGTTGCGGAAATCAATCAAGATGAGATAAATGATTTAGGTATAGAATTTGGCTCTGATTCACAAACGGGAAATCCTGGTAATTTCAGACCTGGCTTTGCCATTATCAATTCCAAAGCAAGGCTTGCCAATTTTCAAGCTCAGATCTATGCCTTAGCAACTGAAGAAAAAGCAAATATTTTATCCACCCCATCAGTTGTAGTTCTAGATAACCGTCAAGCTAAAATATTGGTAGGTAAGCAGGTTTCAATTGCATCAACCTCATATCCCAATAACGCAGGAGGCACAACAACGGCTAGTCCTTACACCACCTTTGACCGTGTCAATGTGGCTTTACATTTATATGTTCGACCGCAAATTACCAAAGGGTGTGGCATACAAATGCAAATTGATCAAGGCAATGATACCCTTGACCCCTCCAGCATCAATAACAACACCACACCTACCTTTTCAATCAGTAGTATTGTCACTTCTGTAAATGTTGAAAGTGGTGACATCGTTGTTCTTGGTGGCCTAACCCAAGATGGTATTGGCAACAACAATGTAACTGTGCCCATTTTAGCTGGTATACCTGGACTAGGTCGATTATTTCAACATAATATCCGTAATAGGGAAAAAAAGGTCCTGATGGTATTTATAAAGCCTATTATTTTACGAACCGAACATGATACTGTTATGGTCAGTGGTGATAAATATGAAAATACCCGTGAATATGAATTAGAATGGGTAAGGTCTCAAGAAGTTTATAATCAGAATGACCAAGAAAGCGTGTTACCACCACTGGTTACTGCCGATTTACCCATTCCATTTAGCGGTAATTCTCTACAGGCAACTAAATAATGGGATCTGATGATAAAATAATAAGACTGCCCTATAATTTTGCAAAAACCAATGGCATCATAGTCGGTGATATAAAAAATAACACAGCATTGGTCTACCATTTACCTAATACTTCCTTACAAGCTTTTGCAGAAGTCAAACGTTTGTTGCAATGTAACTTAAATGTCTTACCTGTAACTGAAACTGTTTTTCAACAACATCTTGCAAATATTTATCAATCAAAATCATCCATTTTAGAAGCCGCCGAAGGCATGGGTGATGACATAGATTTAACCTTATTAGCCAGCCAACTGCCCATAAGTGAAGATTTATTAGCCAACCAAGACGATGCACCAATTATACGTCTGATCAATGCCTTATTTACCCAAGCAATAAAACAAAAAGCTTCGGATATTCATATTGAAACTTACGAAGATAGAGTTTTGGTCCGCACTAGAGTAGATGGGGTATTGCATGAAGTACTGGAGATTCAGCGTGTCATTGCCCCTTTGGTTATATCTCGGGTCAAAGTAATGGCGAAATTGGATATAGCTGAAAAACGAATTCCTCAAGATGGACGCATTTCTCTACGTATTGGTGGCCATAATATAGATGTACGAGTCTCAACTTTACCATCCAATTATGGTGAACGTGTGGTTTTAAGAATTTTAGACAAAGAAGCAGCGCAATTAGATCTGAATCTTTTAGGTATGCCACAATGGACCTTAGACAGTATGCGGCGTATGATTGCAGAGCCTCACGGAATCATATTAATTACAGGTCCTACAGGCTCAGGTAAAACTACCTCGCTATATGCCATGATAACAGAGCTCAACCAAGTCACAAGAAATATATTGACCATTGAGGATCCCATTGAATATGATTTAATTGGTATTGGACAAACGCAAGTTAATACTAAAGTGGATATGACCTTTGCCAAAGGATTAAGAGCCATTTTAAGACAAGATCCTGACATAGTCATGATTGGAGAAATTCGAGATCTTGAGACGGCTGAAATTGCAGTTCAAGCCAGTCTCACCGGTCATTTGGTTTTATCTACATTACATACCAATAGCGCCTTGGGTGCACTGACACGTCTTAGAGACATGGGTGTTGAATCTTTTTTACTTTCATCAAGTATTGTTGGACTGATAGCGCAACGTTTAGTTAGAAGATTGTGTACAGATTGCAAAGTTCCACATGAACTTAGGGACGATGAAAAGGAATTAATGGGACTCAAACCTGACACCGATTTATCATTGGTATACGAACCCAAAGGTTGTGAATTATGCAATAACCTAGGGTATCGCGGTAGAACTGGGATTTATGAGCTCATTCGAATCGATGAAACTTTGAAAGGAATGATACACAGACAAGAAACAATGCAAAGCATGGAAACTTATCTTAGACCAACTACCCCTAGTATTCGTGAGGATGGCTTTAAAAGAGTACTCATTGGGGATACTTCTCTAGCTGAAATTTTAAGGGTCACCTCGCAAAATTAGTGTGCTTACACCTTTGAATATTGCTCCTTAATCCATCGACCGATCTATATTTGGTCAATTCCTAGGCTTTTTCAAGCTTCTGTCTGGCTCCAACCATATTCTGTAACAAGACTAATTGCATCTAATTTTTAACTTCAAAATTTACAGATATTTATTAACATAATCAGATTTCTTCTTAAGATTTCTAAAATTACGTTTGTCTAAGTAGGTGCCTGTTTATCACTTTTTGTCTGTGCTGTCTAATAAATCTATCTTAATACCAGGGATGTCCCATATAAATAGAATTTTGTTTGAGCACAGGTGTTAAATTGAGGTACGGAGCAGCTCCCTTCTCCCTTTCCTAAGGGAGAAGGGTTGGGGATGAGGGTTTCTTATCGAGAGCTTACTAAGGCCTACCCTCTTCTGTCAGTTATTATCCCTGCCTTGTCATAAAGTTATAAATGATATAGGTCCTCAAAATGGGCGGGAAAATTGTTTGAGTCTATAGGTCTTCTACTACCCCAGCTTATACCGCCGGGTGTAATGTAAGGATCCTTTGGGCCTTTACCTAGCATGTGGTTAAGACTTTCATAATAATAGAGTATACTACTAGATTTGTACTTCCCGTCTCGCAAAGCAGACACAACTTTATTTGTGAAATCATCTCTGATTTCTGGAATATTGTTGGGATTAGGATTTATTGTGATAACATTTTTAGCCTTTACACCTTGTAACAAGGAGTCATAAGTAACCTCAGCTATTGTCGAGACTGTTGGATCTAACAACAAGGCTATGGATGAATCTTTATATATTATTTGAGCATGATTTCCCACAGCCCCCCCATCAAAACCGATGATATGAATTTTCATATCAGGAACTAAATAGGCCATTAAAATTGCGTAAGTACCGCAATGTAACTTGTCATGTTTTATCAATTCTTCATATTCAATTGATTTTGAGGTCGTAGAACCATAAGGCGCAGTATTGTGCGAGATAACCATTGCAAGGATAAGTTTTATTGCATCCTTAGTTATTAATTGTGGAGAGTTTATTGGTTTTAACTTCTGTATTAACTCGTTGGAGCAAGCCGAAATAGCAATATTTATGTTTCTTTGACCCAAAGTGGAGTAAATTACAGAGTTATTCATACAGTCTAAATTAAATTGTGTTTCATAGGCTGAAACATTTACAGAAATAAACAAAAGGATATAGAAAACAATGAACTGGATAAGTGATCTCATATAATATATAATCCCTAGAATTGTTAAGTGCACAAATTAGTTCTATTTATGTCCGTGTCCTTTATTTAAAAACATATTAACTAGCTTGTGCGGTGGAAATTCTAACTTTTCGTGTTCATGCAAAAATCTCTGCTTTAGAACCCGCTTGCAAAATCGTTAATAAGCCTGCAATCCTGCGTCATAGCGAGTTATGAAAGGCTCACACTCTATCTTGTTTTTTGGTTTCCCAATACTGTCCTAGTACCTAACTCTCTCCCATGATACTGCTTAGGATAATTACAACTTGATACAAGTATTCCTTGAACGCCAGGCTTACTAGTATTCAATGGTTGGTTTTTTTAAAGGGGCAACATCACTTACTGATTAGAAATAAAAAAAACCCACTTGAATAATAGCTGAAATTGGATTTTTTTGTAGAAAGAATGTAATCCATGAATTGGTTCTATAGATAAAGCAACCATAAGTAATCTTTCAATTTGAGAAAGGCGTAAGATCATTTAAATAAAAGGATTCACGAAATCATCAGTAACTTTGCAATGAAACAACCAGGTAAAAAATTATTCGCTTATAGTTGAAACTGCATGATAGCCAGCATCTACGTGTACTATTTCACCGGTTATACCAGAAGCTAAATCAGAACATAAAAAAGCCGCAGCATTTCCTACCTCATCAGCAGTGATATTTCTCTTCAATGGTGTAATAGATGCATAAGCAGATTGAACTTTTCTAAAATCTTTGATTCCTGCTGCTGCTAAAGTTTTAATTGGCCCTGCAGATATTGCATTCACACGTAAACCTCTAGGTCCTAAACTGGCAGCAAGATAACGTACGGCAGCTTCCAAACTGGCTTTTGCAATACCCATGACATTATAATTTGGCACGGCTTTCTCTGCGCCATAATAACTAAGGGTTAATATGGCACCCTGAGTCCCTTCCATCATTGGTAATGCTGCTTGCGCTAATCCGACCAAACTGTAAGCACTGATATCATGGGCAATGCGAAAACCTTCACGGTTTGAGCACTCTATAAAATCACCACTGATCTGGTCAGAGGGCGCAAAAGCTACAGAATGTATTAAAATATCAAATTGCGTCCAATGATTTTTTAAATTGTTAAATAAATTGTTGATGTCCTCATCTTTTGCAACATCACATGGAAAAGTTAAATTTGAATCAAGCTCAGTAGCCATGGTTTCGACCCGAGATTGTAATTTCTCACTTTGATAAGTGAATGCCAACTCTGCACCTTGGTGATGAAGTGCTTTTGCAATACCATATGCAATTGACCGATTGCTTGCTAATCCCAGAATTAGCGCCTTCTTTCCTTTTAAAAAACTCACAGAATTCTCCTTTTAAACCTATAGGCTTGTATGTGTTGCTAATAATTCACGCATTTTGGCTTGGATCATTTCAATAGCAATTCTATTTTCTCCACCTCTAGGCACAATGACATCGGCATAACGACTGGAAGGTTCTATAAATTGTAAATACATAGGTCGTACAGTCGTTTCATATTGATGAACCACAGACTCAAATGAACGGTGACGTTCCACTACATCTCTTTTTAAACGTCTCATCAAACAAACATCCAAAGGGGTAGACATAAAAATTCTAATATCCATTATCTCTCTTAAGGATTTATCACTAAACAATAAAATGCCCTCAAGTATAATAATTGCATGCTGACCTATTGTTCTTGTGTCAGTTAGGCGCTGATGTTTTGAGTGTGAATAGATAGGAATATTAATAGAATTTCCCAGCCTCAAAAGCTTTAAATGTTCACATAACAGCTCGTGATCAAAGGATTCTGGATGGTCATAGTTAATCTTTTCTCTTTCGGCAAAAGGCAAATGACCATTGTCTTTATAGTAAGAATCTTCAGAGATTACTACGACTTGTTCTGAACCTAATTCATTTACAATGGTATTTGCTAAGAGGCTTTTACCTGATGCAGATGGGCCAGAAATACCAATAATAATAACTTCTTTTTTCATAATAATATCTTATATTTTTTACGTATGATAAGGATTGAACAAAATTGCCCTAGGTTACATTAACATGTTTCTTTACTATTTTAGATCTGTTCATCAAACTATTAACATATAAGTCATAGTCCATCACGCCATAACTGGTTTCTATTTGTTGAGTTAAACTGTCTCTTTGTTCTTTATCTAAGCTGTCTAACCGGCCATTATTTATTTGTTTTAACAATAAAACTGCATAGTCCCCATTTGTTAAGCGGGTGCCTTCTCGACTGCCTGGTTTCAATAAAGTAAAGGCTAATTCATTGAGTTGGGAATTATTCTTATCATTATCCCTGGTAGCACGAACTACAGTATGCCATTGCAGTTGATAAGTATTCATAATTTCAGATTGATTTTTATCTTCAAGTGGATTCAAAAATTTAGACCCTAACTCTTTAGCCAAAGCTTCACTTTTTTCTTGTACTAATCTTTTTTCAATTTGCTCTTGCACTTCAGCTAGTGATTGTTGTTTAGAAGGATAGTGTTTGCTTAAGCGAATGACTACAAGGGCATCATTATTTATTTGAATGGGTTCGCTATTATTATTCAAATTAAGAACCTCATGATTAAATGCAGCATTGATGATTTGTTTTACTTTAGTCAAATCCGTGGAGCCCCCCTTGCGGGAAAATGGTTCTGTTTTTTGTATTTTTAAATTTAAAGCATCAGAAACTGGAACAAGGGAATCCGGGGATTGATAACTTAAATCCGACAATTGTTCTAAAGCTTTATTATATTTTTTTTGGGCCATTTCCGATACTAACTGATCCTTGATGGTTGGTGCAACTTCGATTAGCGATTTGATTGATATGGGCTTATAATCTACTAATTGAAAAATTTCTAAACCATTTTTAGTCCTTATGGGGGTAGTAATTTCACCTGGATTGGTTAACTTGGATAATATACCATCATATTCTTTCTGGCCTCCAGAGATCCAAGGTAAATCTCCAGAAAGAGCGATTGATACCTTATCATCAGAAAGTGAAGTTACTAATTCTTTAAACAGCTTAGGATTTTGTTTTAATTTATTGGAAGCATCTTGAGCTTTCAGTTGAATCTTTTGAATATCAGATTCCAATGCGGTTTCTGGTATTGCAAACAAGATATGAGATACTTTCCATTGTGCAGGAGTTAGAAAATTTTGTTTATTGTCCTCATAATAACGATTAATCTCATCTTCAGAAATTTTTATTTTATTTTTTATGTCGGACATGGACAAGGTAACATACTCTAAGCTTACCTGTTCTAGTGTAAAGAAATTCTTTTGATGCGCTTTGTAATAAGATTGTATAGCCTCAGGAGAAATAGTTACTTGTTTAGAAAATTTAGATGGACTAATAGTTAAATAATCATAGTCCCTTTTTTGCATATATAACTTGACAAATCGTTCAATTTCAGACGCCAGTGCAAAAGAACTTCCTATAAAAGCAAAGCGTTGCTGGTTTAGAAGCATGCCTTGTCTAACTTCGTTTTGAAATGAAGCCTCGGTAAATAATGCAGCGTTTAAGGCTTGTTCGTATCTTTGTGTTGAAAAATGTCCGTCTTCTTGAAATTGAGGAATGCTAAGGATAGCGGACGTGGCCTGGTTTTGCGTTACTTCAAAGCCATAATCTTTTGCAGCTTGTACTGTTACTTCATTTCTGATTAATTCATCTAAAACTTGCTTTTGCAATTGTTTATCATCAGCTACAGAGGTGGTTGCTGAATTTAGTCTGGACCGGGAACGTCGATAACTGGTTTCATATGCCTGATTACTTATTGGTTGCTTATTCACTGTAGCTATGGCATCGGAGGTCTGGTGAGATTGCATATAATAGTCAACACCAAACAATGTAAATGTAATCGCGATTAGGATTATGATTATCCAAGCAACAATGCCTTGTATACGTTCATTCAACTTTTGTAACATATCTGATCCATTTCGATATTAGTTATATCTGAAGAAGATACTCCGATGTAAAAAGAAGCTCTTGTGAGATACCTGAAAAAATTTCATAGATGTTTAGATTAAAAACCACCCCGAAACCATTTCTTCTATGCCTATTTAGCCTATTTTATAATGTCAAGGCCAGTAAAGGCATGACTATTATAAAATTGGAAATTGTTTGACCTTAAAACACAATCCCTTGTCTAGCTTCAGATTACCCTATATTGATAAAAAAACGCGCCTTTCGGCGCGTTAATCTGGCGGAGTGGACGGGGCTCGAACCCGCGACCCCCGGCGTGACAGGCCGGTATTCTAACCAACTGAACTACCACTCCTATTCATGGTGGGTGCTGTAGGGATCGAACCTACGACCCTCGCCTTGTAAGGGCGATGCTCTCCCAGCTGAGCTAAGCACCCGAAAAACTTATGATTCTTGAACTGCTTCTTTTAAATTTTTACCTGCTTTAAACTTCGCTACTCTTGAAGCTGCAATTTGTATTGCTTTACCAGTTTGTGGATTTCTACCAGTACGAGCGGAACGATTACCTGTTAAGAAGGTACCAAACCCAGGTATTACAAGTTGACCACCACTCTTTAAGACATCTGTTACAGTAGTCATAAAAGTATCGAGAACTTTGCTTGCGTCTGCCTTGGTTAATCCAGCACCGCTTGCTATAGCATCAACTAATTCACTCTTGTTCATCTTATCCCCTCACAGTTAATCATCCATTCACCAAAGCCGATTAGTTAATTAAAATCACTTTAGTCAAGTTATAACATCCTTGAAGCACCCGCTAGCAGCGGAGAACTTGGAGAAATATACCGCTTATTAATGGTCCTGTAAATCATTATTTTTTATTTTTTTTGATTTTTTTTTGTCTATAGATTTTTCTTGTACATATGTTGACTGATCTACCCAAGGTGACCGTTGTAATGCGAGATCTAGAACCTGTTCAATGGTTTTTACTGGATGAATAATCAGCTTGCGTAATACATTGTCTGGTATCTCTTCAAGATCTTTTAAGTTCTCTTCTGGTATGAGCACATGTTTGATACCTCCACGATGAGCCGCTAGAAGTTTCTCTTTTAGGCCACCAATGGGCAATACTTGACCACGCAAGGTAATTTCTCCAGTCATAGCTACATCAGCTTTCACAGGAATTTGTGTTACTACCGATACTAGTACAGTACACATCCCAATCCCTGCGCTTGGGCCATCTTTTGGAGTTGCACCTTCTGGTACGTGAACATGAAAATCATTTTTCTCATAAAAGTCATCTGCTAAGCCAAATTTCTTTGCTCGGCTTCTCACAACAGTCATGGCTGCATGAATGGATTCTTGCATAACCTCACCCAATTGGCCCGTATGTGTCACTTTGCCCTTTCCTTGCATCATAGATGCCTCAAGTGTTAGGAGCTCACCACCTACACTTGTCCAAGCTAATCCAGTAACTTGTCCAATTTGATCATATTTTTCAGCAAGACCATATCGGAATTTCTTAACGCCCAAATATTTCTCGAGATTAGAAATGGTAATATTGATTTTTTTAAGTCTTTTATCAGATAAAATTTGTTTAACCACTTTTCTACAAACACGCGCAATATCTCTTTCAAGATTACGTACACCAGCTTCGCGCGTATAGTATCGAATAATATCTCTTATGGTACCCTCGCTGATATGTATTTCTTTGTCATTCAACCCATTTAGTACTACTTGCTTAGGCACTAAATATTGAGTAGCAATATTGACTTTTTCATCTTCAGTGTATCCAGCCAGCCGTATGACTTCCATTCTATCTAATAAGGCTGCTGGAATTTCTAAGGAGTTCGCAGTTGCAATAAACATCACATCACTTAAATCATAATCAACTTCTAGATAATGATCACTAAATGTGTGATTTTGTTCAGGATCTAATACTTCAAGCAAGGCAGAGGCAGGATCTCCTCTGAAATCCATAGCCATTTTATCAACTTCGTCCAGCATGATTAAAGGATTTTTGACGCCGGCTTTACTTAGTTTCTGTATTATTTTTCCAGGCATAGAACCAATGTAAGTACGTCTATGCCCACGTATCTCAGCCTCATCACGCACACCACCCAATGCAATTCGAATAAAAGTTCTACCGGTTGCATTCGCTATAGATTGACCCAAGGATGTCTTGCCAACACCAGGAGGACCTACCAAACAGATGATGGGACCTTTTAAACGTTTAACACGCTGCTGTACTGCCAGATACTCGATGATTCTTTCTTTTACACGTTCCAAACCATGGTGTTCTTTATCTAATAAACGCTCGGCTTTGAGAAGATCGAATTGAATTTTGTTTTTCTTTTTCCATGGAACTATTAACATCCAATCTAAATAATTTCTAATCACAGTTGCTTCGGCTGACATGGGTGACATCATTTTTAATTTATGAAGTTCCGATAAAGCTTTCTCTTTGGCTTCCTTAGGCATCCCTGCTTTATTAATAGATGCTTCAAGTTGATCTAGTTCATTACCTTCTTCCCCTAATTCACCCAGTTCTTTTTGGATAGCTTTCATTTGTTCATTAAGGTAGTATTCGCGTTGGCTTTTTTCCATTTGGCGTTTTACTCGGCCTTTTACTCGTTTTTCAACATGTAATAAATCAATTTCATTTTCAATCAAAGCCATTAAACGTTCGAGTCGACTAGCTCCGTCTAAAATTTCCAGCACTTCTTGTTTGTTTTCAACTTTAAGACTGAGATGAGCTGAAATTGCATCTCCAAGTCTGCCTGGATCATCGATATTGGTCAAAGGAGCTAAAACTTCTGGTGGAATTTTTTTATTCAATTTTATATATTGCTCAAACTGGGATAACAATGCACGCATGATAATGCCAACTTCGGGCTCATCTGTTTTGCTCTCGGTATCTTCAATGAGTTCTAACTGTGCTTCTAAATAATCATTTTCTTGACGATAATGTAAAGCTTTTGCACGTTTTTCACCTTCAACTAGAACTTTAACCGTGCCATCGGGCAATTTAAGAAGTTGTAATACGTTCGATAAAGTCCCAACTTGATACACATCTTCCTGTGTAGGATCATCATTGCCTGATTTACGTTGCGCAACAAGAAAAATTTGCTTGTTACCCAGCATTGCAATTTCCAGAGCTTTAATAGATTTTCCACGGCCTACAAAAAGTGGAATCACCATGTGTGGATAAACCACCACATCTCTTAAGGGCAATACGGGAAAAAAAGAATTAGATTCCAAGGGAGTAGACACGACTTCATTGTTATTAGACATAATGAGTCCTTATTCGAAAGTAAAATCATAAATTAACGATAATATAGTTCAGGTGACATTAAGAATAGACCTTAAATCATAACCAACCTTGAACATATACTTTATTTGTAAAGAGTATACAGATAATAATATCTGTGAACAATTCTTTAAGTGAGAGATAAACTGAGAAAAGTGGAATTTTAGTTGTCAAAACATTTCTATATAGAACATGTAAATAAAGCAAAATATCGATGCAATTAAGATAAAAACTATTTCCAAAGTTAATTTCCTGTACTAGTTTTTCTAATACAGGATTATGAATACTAGAACTATTTTTCCCCAGACTTATGTTTTAAATCCTCTTGTTCATATAAAAGAATAGGCTTGGTTGCATTGCTTACAACTGCTTCATCAATCACAACTTTGACTACACCTTCCACAGATGGTAGTTCATACATGGTATCTAATAATAAATTCTCTAAAATAGCTCTGAGGCCTCGGGCACCCATTTTTCTTTTAATTGCTTTTTTAGATATTTCTACCAAGGCTTCAGTTTTAAACTCTAGCTCAACACCTTCCATCTTAAATAAGGATTGAAATTGTTTGGTAAGGGCATTTTTTGGTCTGGTTAAAATATCAATCAAAGCCGTTTCATCAAGTTCATGTAGGGTTGTTACCACCGGTAACCGCCCTACAAATTCTGGTATTAAGCCGTATTTAATCAAATCATCTGATTCCATTTGATTTAACATTTTAGAAACTTCTTCAGTATCGGTTGTTTTATTTTTTAATTGAGCTGAGAAGCCAATTCCAGATTTGTCACTTCGATCACGTATAACTTTTTCTAAGCCGGAGAATGCACCACCACAAATAAATAGAATATTAGATGTATCTACTTGTAGAAATTCTTGTTGAGGGTGTTTACGGCCGCCTTGCGGTGGTATAGAAGCAACTGTTCCTTCAATGAGCTTTAAAAGAGCTTGTTGTACACCTTCACCTGAAACATCCCGCGTAATAGAGGGATTATCAGACTTACGTGAAATTTTATCAATTTCATCTATATAGACAATACCTTGTTGCGCTTTATCCACATCATAGTCACATTTTTGTAGAAGTTTTTGAATGATGTTCTCTACATCTTCCCCAACATAACCAGCTTCTGTTAAAGTTGTGGCATCGGCCATAGCAAAAGGTACATTCAAAATTCGAGCTAAAGTTTGTGCTAGTAAAGTTTTACCACTACCAGTAGGCCCTATAAGTAAAATATTACTTTTTCCAAGCTCAACACCGTCCTCATTTTTATGCCGTAACCTTTTGTAGTGATTATAAACAGCGACAGATAAAACCTTTTTAGCATGAGGCTGACCAATCACATACTCATCTAGAAAATTTGAAATTTCCTTAGGTGATGGTAAATGCGGTTCTGTCTCTTCATGGGTTTCTTGAACTTCTTCACGTATGATGTCATTACATAAATCCACACATTCATCACAGACAAAGACAGAAGGTCCTGCAATTAATTTTTTAACCTCATGTTGGCTTTTACCACAAAAGGAACAATAAAGAACTTTATCCCCTTTGTCATTACCGGATTTACTCATAAAAAAAACCCCTTTCCACGGCAATTTGAAAAACAAATTACCGTAAAATTTTAGTCAATGTGACAGAACGTGCTATTAAAATCATGTATAGCTTTGTTTAACAGAGAAAAAGTTATTCTATGTTTCTTATTGGGACTAATAATTCTCTGTCATGAAGTACTTTGTCAACCAACCCATAATCAACTGCTTGTGATGCGCTCATAAAATTATCTCTTTCAGTATCACGCATAATCTGATCTGGAGTTTTTCTGGTGTGTTTGGCCATGATGCAATTTAAACGTTCACGAACAGCTAAAGTTTCACGAGCATGGATTTCAATATCAGTTGCCTGACCTCTATATCCACCCAAGGGTTGATGAATCATTACTCTAGAATTTGGCAAGCAAAATCTTTTACCATCCGTCCCAGCACACAATAATAATGCAGCTGCGCTAGCCGCTTGGCCAATGCATAAAGTACTGACATTTGGCTTAATAAATTGCATGGTATCATAAATAGCCAATCCTGCTGTAACCACACCGCCAGGGGAATTAATATAAAGAGAGATGTCTTTCTCAGGATTTTCAGATTCAAGGAACAATAGTTGTGCAACAACTAAATTCGCCATATGATCTTCAACTTCACCGAGTAGAAAAATGATTCTTTCTTTTAGTAATCTTGAATATATATCATAAGAACGCTCTCCACGTGCGGTCTGCTCAACCACCATAGGTACTAACCCACTGGCACTGCGAATTTGATTATTGAAATAGTCCATGTTTACTCTCCTTTATTTTCAGTGCCTTTTTGAGGATTCATCACTAAATCATAATCTTTTGAGACATATTTAACAGTTGCATCACTGGCAATTTTTTCAGCTACCAATTCTTCTAGCACCAATGCTTCAATTTCTGCCATATGTTCTTTATTGGTTTTATACATATTTCTCAATTCATCTGGTGACTCATAAGCTGTGGCAAATTTGTCGATGATTGCATCCACACGATCACGTTCTGCGACTATATTATGCTTTTTAACGTACTCAGAGAATAGCAAACCAAGATGCACTCGACGTTTTGCTTGCTCTTCGAATAAATCTCTTGGAAAATCAGGAATCTTTTCGTTATCATTATGCTCTGGACCAAAGATGCGATGAAAAGCCTCATGTTTTAGATGTTCGATTTCTCGTTCTATCATGGAAGCAGGTAGGTCAATGGTATTTCTTTCCATCAGTTTGTCAAACAACTTTTCTCTGTTAGCAACATTGATTTTTCTATCTAATTCTCGTTCCATATTACTTTTTATATCTTTGGTTAAAGCTTCCATACCACCAGTTTTAATATTGAATTTTTCAGCAAATGCTTCATTAAGTTCGGGCAATTCTGCATCCATCACTTTGTGTAAGGTAATTTTAAAAGTAGCTTCTTTTCCTGCTAACTCTGAATGTCCATAGTCCTTTGGGAAATTAACTTTAATATCGAAGGTATCCCCAACCTTATGTCCAATGATACCATCTTCAAACCCAGGAATCATGGAGCCTGAACCAAGAATCAGCTCATGGCCACTGGCTTGACCGCCCTCGAATTGTTTACCATCTAAAAAGCCTTCAAAATCAATCATAACTTTGTTGCCTTTTTTTGCAGAATGGTCTGCTTCTTTCCAGGTGCTGTGCTGTTCGCGGAGCTTCTCTAACATTGCTTCAACATCTTTGTCTGTAACTTCTGAACGTAGCAATTCAACAGGAATTTTATTAAGTTCAGTGATTTCAAAAGTTGGGAATACCTCAAAGACTACGCTGTATTTGAAATCTTCACCTTTATTCATATTAAGAAGTTCAACATTGGGGTAATCAGTTGGGGCTAAATCATTTTGTTTTAGAGCCGTAGGCAAAGTCTTTTCTACAAGATCTTTTGCAACTTCTTGTCTAACTGAGCCCTCATAACGTTTGGTAACGAAGTTCATTGGGGCCTTTCCGGGCCGGAAGCCATCGATTTTTACTTTCCGAGTAAGATTTTTGAGGCGAGAGCTTACTTCTTCCTCAACTTCATTTGTAGGAACGGATATCGTTACCTTACGTTCTAAGCCTTCTAAGGTCTCAATAGATACTTGCATTCATTCACCTCTTGGATATTTACATGAAATGGTGCGAAAGGAGAGACTCGAACTCTCACGGGTTGCCCCGCTGGAACCTAAATCCAGTGCGTCTACCAATTCCGCCACTTTCGCAATTAGGTTGGATTATCAATCAGTAATTAAGTCTTGTAAAGACTCAGACAGAATCTTTAGCAGTAGACATTTTTATTTGTATTTTTTTAAATTAACCTAAAAATTTAATAAAATGCTTATGGGGTGAACGATGGGATTCGAACCCACGACAACCGGGATCACAACCCGGGGCTCTACCAACTGAGCTACGCTCACCAAAATTCTCTTCCACAGACAAGCTGGTGCGCCCGGCAGGACTCGAACCTGCTACCCTCGGCTTAGAAGGCCGATGCTCTATCCAGATGAGCTACGGGCGCTTAATGGTCGGGGTGGAGAGATTCGAACTCCCGACATCCTGCTCCCAAAGCAGACGCGCTACCAGACTGCGCTACACCCCGTTACCCGTCTCAAGGACAGAGAGGCAAATAATACTAGGTGATTTTGTCTAGGTCAATAACTTATTTATATTATTTCCCATATTAGGTTCAGGATCCTTACCGGCCCATCCTTATTTACACTACTAGCTCTTAGTATGAGGTGAAAACACCTATAATTTTTTAGACAACCATAAGATATTAATTATTAGTCGAATTGCTTACAGCAGGTTCTGATACTGTTACAAACATGTAATTAAAGTAATCAGCTTTGTGAATGAAGCGCTTCTTGAGCAAAAATGCAGGACCAGAACTTGGATGAAAGGTGCTTATGAATTACACTGTAAATTATCGCATCATTCCAGAGCCAGCGGATGAATACTAATTTTCTACCACTTTTTGATAGTATAAAGTATATAAATAAAAATCAGCAGCATGTAATGTTACCTCATGAACGCTTTTCTGAAGACTTTGTTCAGTGCCTATCTTTTTTAAAAAGCTATATAGGTAGTGAAGGGACATTTAATAGTTACAGGCGTGAGACTGAACGCTTACTTCAATGGTCGTGGCAAATCAAACAATGTACATTAAAAGCGTTGAATAGAGAAGATATTGAGCAGTATGTCAATTTTTGTCAGAATCCACCTAAATCTTGGATAAGTTTAAAAAAAGTTCCTAGATATTTGGTTAAAGATAATACTCGAAAGCCTAATACTGAATGGCGGCCTTTTGTAGTCAAAATTAACAAAAATTCTATCACCAAAACCCCTCCTACTTTAGACCAATTCAGTTTATCACAAGGCAGTACCCAAGAGATTTTCGCTATATTAAGCACCTTATTTAATTTTTTAATTGCAGAAGAATACTTAACATCTAACCCCGTGGCATTGATTCGTCAAAAAAGTAAATTCATACGTAAGCGTCAACACAAGGTGCCTATTCGCAGACTTAGTATGATTCAATGGGGGGCTACTATGAAGGCCGCTGAATGTTTGGCACAACAAGCGCCTGAAAAACATGAGCGGACCTGCTTCATGCTCAGTCTTTTATTTGGGATGTACCTTAGAATTAGTGAACTTGTTGCCAATGACCGGTGGACCCCATGTATGAATCATTTTGCAAAGGACAGCAATGGCCATTGGTGGTTTACAACCGTTGGTAAAGGTAACAAAGAAAGACAGATTGCTGTTAGTAAAGCAATGCTTTCCAGTTTATCTCGTTGGAGAAATTATCTTGGCCTATCCCCTTTACCTTCACCTGCGGATAATACGCCCTTGATACCAAAAATGCGTGGTAATGGGCCTATGCGTGACACCGCACCCATTCGTCGAATCATACAGCAATGTTTTGACTTAGCAGGAGTACACCTTAAGAACCAAGGATTAGAAGAAGAAGCTATGAATTTAGCATCGGCTACGGTGCATTGGCTTAGGCATACTGGTATATCTGAGGATGTAAAAATTCGTCCTCGTGAACATGTCCGTGATGATGCAGGCCACAGTTCAAGTGCAACCACAGACAGATACATAGACATTGAAAAACAAGCCCGATACCGATCCGCTCAGAAAAAAAACATTGTTACCACATCTTAAGCTGGTAGTTAATTGACGAACGAGTTTGCTTAAGCTATGTTTTATGTTTAAGTGAGACTAAAACGCCATGGATAACTTACAAAAAGAGCTTGTTTATTCTATAAAAGCCAGTCAAGAGACAATGGTTGCACAGCTTCATGAATTATGTGAAATCAATTCTGGCACAGAAAATCTTTTAGGCCTTGCACAAATATCTCAGCAACTACAAGCTGTATTCCGCCCTTTTGCTGATTCTATAGAGCTCAAGCAACTTGCTGCGGTTCCGTCTTTTAACATGCAGGGTGAAGAGATAATCCAAAGGTGTGGGGATGTTCTATTTATAAGTAAACGCCCACATTTAAAGCGGCGCATACTTTTTTGTGGGCACATGGACACGGTATATCCTTTCACTCATCCTTTTAAAACACTGACCTATGTCAATGATAATCAGATCAATGGTCCAGGTGTTGCCGATATGAAAGGTGGCCTTCTGGTGATGTTACATGCTTTGTTAGCCTTTGAACAAACAGATGCGGCTCAATTATTAGGTTGGGATGTGTTGATCAATGCAGATGAAGAAATTGGTTCTCCAGCATCTAAGGGTATTTTAGAAGAAATAGCCCCACACTATGAAGCTGCTTTGGTCTATGAACCAGCAATGACAGCCACAGGCATTTTAGCAAAAAACCGTAAAGGAGCTGGAAAATTTACCATCATTGCTACAGGGAAAACAGCCCATGCTGGCAGATCGTTTGAAGAAGGTAGAAATGCCATTTGCTATTTAGCTGAGGTGATTACCGCAATCAATGGTTTAAATGGACAACGCACAGGACTTACAATCAATGTAGGTAAAATAGCCGGTGGAGAAGCCTTAAATATGGTCCCAGACAAGGCTGTGGCAAAGTTGGATGTTCGAATAACCTCTGCAGACGATACGCTTTGGCTTCAAAAACAATTTGGTAAGATAAAAACAAAATTCCAAAGGACCAGTTATACTTTAGATATCTTAGGCGGTGTAGGACGTCCTGTGAAACAAGTGTGTGCTGGAAGTCTTAACTTGTTTCATAGACTACAACACATTGGAAAAAAATTGGGTTTGCTTATTGATTGGAAAGACAGCGGAGGCTGTTGTGATGGAAATAATCTAGCACACCGTGGTTTGCCTGTTCTAGATACCTTGGGTGTCAGGGGTGGTCATATCCATAGTGAAAATGAATTCATCATTTTAGATAGTTTGGCTGAACGTGCCAGTTTAAGTGCCTTACTTCTACTTGATTTAGCACAAGAGGGTAAATCACATGATGCTACTTCGCCATGCACGAAATACTGATTTAGAGGCTATTTATAATTTAGCTCTGCACAGTGGAATTGGCATCACTACCCTTCCTAAAGATGAAGCTTTATTAAAAAAACGTCTACAATTATCAACTCTATCTTTTAAAACCGATCCCCAATTTCCGACCAATGAATATTATTTTTTTGTGCTAGAAGATTCGCTGACAAAACAACTTGTTGGCACCTCTGGAATTGAAGCAAATACCGGGTTTGAAAGTCCTTTTTATTCTTATAAATTATCTAAATATACCCGTATGTGCTATTCGCTCAATATTCGAAGTGATTATGAGGTGTTAAATTTAGTCAATGACCATCAAGGGTGTTCTGAAATGTGTACCTTGTATCTTGAACCAAATTACAGGCGAAATCACAATGGGTTATTGCTATCTAAAGGACGCTTTTTATTTATGGCACAATCCCCATACAGATTTTCCAAGACTGTGATTGCAGAAATGAGAGGCGTAAGTGATGAGGATGGAGAATCGCCCTTTTGGGACCATTTAGGCTCTCATTTTTTCCATATGTCCTTTATAGAAGCAGATAGACTGACCTTGGCAAGTGATAAACAATTGATTGCAGATTTGATGCCTCTAACTCCTATTTATGTCCAACTGCTTAATCCAGATGCACAAGCTGTAATAGGAAAACCTCATAAAACATCACTACCCGCTATGAAAATTTTACTAAAAGAAGGCTTTCGTTACAACCATTATGTGGATATTTTTGATGCAGGTCCTACTATAGAAGCACCCTTGGAAAATATAAAAAGTATTGGCTTGAGTCAACTCTTTAAAATCATTAAACTACGTGATGATGTCACCAGCATTGACTATCTATTAGCAAACCTTCAAGTAGAATTTAGAGCTACTCTGGGCTCTGCCCTGATTGATCCTGTTGGGTTTACTTGTATTATAAGTAAAGAAATTGCAGATCTTTTACAGGTACATACTGGAGATCATTTACGGATAGTCCCCCTTAACACATCTATTTGAAAAGGTATTCAATGGTTACATCAAAGGTAATTCAAAGCAATGGACACTATGTAGATGGCCAGTGGATGGCAGGCCAAGGGATGAGCCTTGAATCAAACAATCCAGCCAATGGCGCTTTGGTTTGGCAAGGGAGTCACGCTGGTAAGGATGTTATTTTTTTAGCCCATAAAGCTGCTCAAGCAGCACTAGCTGCCTGGTCAATTATCAGCTTTGAAAAACGCGCAGAGTATGTCATAGCGTTTGGAGATGAAATTGAAAAACAGCGAGATGCCTTAGCCCTTCTAATTTCAAAAGAAAATGGTAAACCCTTATGGGAATCAGTAACTGAGGTTAATTCAGTTATCGCTAAAATCAAGTTGTCTATCCAAGCCTATAAAGAGAAAACCTATCCAAATGAAGTGCTTCAGGGAGACATTGTTAACCGATTACGCTTTAAACCACAAGGTATTGTGGTTATTCTTGGTCCATTTAATTTTCCAGCACATTTAAGCAATGGGCATATTATCCCCGCTTTGCTTGCTGGTAATACAATTTTATATAAGCCCAGCGAACAAACACCCGCCGTTGCTGAATTAATAATGCAATGTTGGCATGACAGTCACATCCCTGCCGGAGTTATCAATTGCTTACAAGGCGATGTTACCTGTGCTAAAGCGCTTTTAGACCAAGATATACAGGGGGTATATTTTACAGGCAGCTTTGATGCGGGTTTTAGTATACATAGGCAGTTTAGCAATCGTTTAAATGTTATTTTAGCATTAGAAATGGGTGGAAATAACCCTTTGATCATTGATGAGGTTTCAGATTTAGATGCTGCTTTGTATCATACATTACTATCTACTCTTATCAGCACTGGACAACGCTGTACTTGTGCCCGACGTGTCATTATACCCAACAGCCCTTGGGGTGATGATTTTTTAAAGGCATTTATAAGGATGTGTCAAAGCCTTACAATTGGTGCTTATGATTCGCATCCTGTGCCTTTCATGGGTCCTGTTATATCCTATGCCCAAGCTCAAAGGCTGCTGGAATCGCAAGCGGGTTTAATTCGATTGGGAGCAAATGCTTTGCTATTAATGCACTCTTTATCTGAGCACACAGGGTTTCTTTCACCAGGCATTTTAGACATGAGTTCGGTGCCCAATCCCCCTGACCAAGAAATATTTGGGCCTTTAATTCAAGTATATCGTTACACTGATTTTGAACAAGCAATTGATATAGCCAACCAAACTAGGTATGGATTAATGGTAGGCATTTTGAGTGATGATGAAGGTAAATATAATAAAGTATATCACCAGGTATCGGCAGGGCTCATCAATTGGAATCAGCCAACAACAGGTGCTTTAAGTAGTCTGCCTTTTGGTGGGGTGGGACTTAGCGGAAATCATAGACCCAGTGGGTATAGTGCGGCTGATTATTGCGCCTATCCAATTGCATCTTTGGAACAAACACATCTTTCAAAACCTTCGAAGGTTTTGCCCGGTATAAATTTAGGATCTTAATGTACGTATATGAACTTAACATGGATGGGTTGGTTGGCCCCACGCATCATTATGCGGGTTTAGCACCTGGTAATATTGCCTCTGAAGGGCACGCAGCAAAAGTTTCAAATCCACGCGATGCTGCAAGGCAGGGCTTAAAAAAAATGAGATTACTGCATTCATTGGGGTTAAAGCAAGCCATCATGCCGCCTCATGAACGTCCAAACCTTCATTTATTGCACCAATTAGGTTTTAAAGGAACTCCTAATGAGCAAATAAATAAAGTCAGCCGTTATCCTGATTTATTAAGTATTTGTTACAGCGCTTCAAGCATGTGGATGGCCAATGCAGCAACAGTTTCTCCAAGTATGGATACACTTGATAATAAAGTTCATTTTACTGCAGCTAATATGGTTACAAATTTACACAGAACACAAGAAGCCACATTCTCTAAAAAATTATTAGAAACCATATTTAATGATCCAAGTTATTTTGTTCATCATGACCCCGTCCCTAGTTCAAATTTGACCAGTGATGAGGGTGCCGCTAATCATACACGATTTTGTAAAACCCATGGGCAACCAGGACTGCATTTATTTGTTTATGGAAAAAATGGTATTGGTTCTAAAGGATCGGTAGGTCCCAAAAAATATCCTGTCAGACAAACATTAGAAGCCTGTGAAGCAATTGCTCGAAAACATCAACTTGATTTAAATCAAGTATTGTTTGTTCTCCAGAATCCTAAAGCCATTGATAAAGGTGTCTTTCATAATGATGTGATCTCAGTAGGCAATGAATCTTTATTTTTAGTTCATGAGGACGCCTTTTTTGATCAAAAAAACATGCTAAATTACCTTAAAGCACAAGCAAATTTTCCTTTAGAGGTTATTGAGATTGCAAGGAAAGAAATTTCCATTGAAGATGCTGTTGCTTCTTACTTATTCAATTCTCAACTAATTACCCTGCCACACCAAAATAATATGATTCTAATAGCACCAATTGAGTGTCAATATAATCCATTGGTAAACAATTATATTAATAATTTATTAAATGATTCTAACAATCCAATCAATCAAGTGTATTATTTGGATCTCAAACAAAGCATGCACAATGGAGGTGGACCGGCTTGCTTGCGATTACGAATCCCCTTGAATACAGATGAAATCGCTGGCATGAATCAAAGTTTATTGGTAGACGACAAACTTTTAGATAAGTTGGATGCCTGGGTGATAAAACATTATAGAGATGAATTGATCCCCGGAGATTTAAAGGATCCAGGCTTCATGTTTGAAAGTTTCAAAGCTTTGGATGAGTTGACGCAGATATTAAAATTGGGTTCCATTTATTCATTTCAATTTACATAAGTAACAGCCCATGTGGAAAACAAAATTAGGTACCTGCATTTATACATCTCCTTCAGGTATAAAAGTGTATCAAAATCTTTTTTATCGGTGGTTAACTTTTGGGAATGATACCTTACAAACTGTGCTCAATCGATTTTTTCCTCATCAACCAGTTTTATATTATCTTCCAGCATTGGCTTTGATGGCAATAAGCAGTCCCAAAAGGTGCTGTATTTTGGGTTTAGGCGGTGGTGGACTTATACATATGCTCAGCGCTTATTATCCATTTTCTTCTCTTATCGCTGTGGAGATAGAAAAAGAGGTGATTCAGGTGGCAAAAGATTATTTTATGATAGATAGCCTTCAAAATATTTCAATTGTGAATGAAGATGCCCTGGAGTTTGTTCGTAAGGCTACCAAGCAATATGATCATTTGTTAATTGATCTATATAATGCCACCCATTATCCAGCAAACTGTAGTACTGATGAATTTTTTATTTATTGTGCTAAGATATTAAATCCTGACGGCTATATAGCTATAAATTTAGCAAATTCTATGGATCAATGGCTTATTTTTCAGTTGGTTAAACAACGTTTTAATTCTACCGTGGTAATCCCTATAAAAAAATCTGCAAACCTTGTGATCATTGCCTCAAATATTGATACCCTAGCTTTTTCTGAAAAAGTACTCAAACATCCAAGGTTCAAAAAAGTTGAATGGAGACAAGGTTGGGGATATATTGCAAATTTGTAGCCTTAGTGAAAGCTAGGAAAAACCGCAATCTAAATAATAGATATGAAGATGTACTTGTATGAACCTGGTTGGAGTTCAGCGGTAGGAAATGGGCACAGCCTATTAAAATACTTAGGGCAAACTAATGCTATTATTTAAATACAATTACCCTCATTGCGAACACAGTGAAGCAACCTAGAACTGAATTTCATCAAGCCGTCGAACTGGGTGGCTTCACTGCGTTCGCAATGACGACATTATTATTTTTAGTTAATCAAAATATGATTTTGTCTTGATAAAACATAGGTAATGCTTGACAAGGCATGAACTGTGTTAAAGCAGCTTTGTGATTATCCCCGTGATATTATGGGTTGGGGGGAGAAAGCCTTTCATCAACAAGCATTGGATTGCTTGAAAAAGCCCTTGTATAATTGGAAAAAAAGGCAGAATAAGCGTCTCCAGTTTTTAGGGAGACTGGGTCTAGGCCTGCATATTTACTTATTTCAGAAAATAATCGATCAGGGACTGTTCCTCCAGCCACATTGGCCAAACCTGTCTTAGTGGAATATTGCTGAACTCCTGCAGACAAGGAAAAGAACGCATTTGCAGTACGTGCGTCTTTCCAATAGGGTTTGTCCAATAAAGACTTTATGCCAGGTATGTCAAGGGATTCCTTAGAAATACTGTTTCTATTACTCTTTAACATTGCTAAAATTCCTTCTTTAGTCCTACTAGAAGGAAGAATCAAAGCAATCAATTCGTGTTTTATATATACCCCCAAAGCACGGGAATCACTGCGCAGCGGACGTATCGTAGGTATAGCATCTAAGCTTGTAATACGTAAAACATCTTTTAGGGTTATATCCCCTTTTCCACAGCTTTCATCCAATAATGTTTTCAAGGATTCATCTGATAATTCATTTCCAAAATTTGGTAAAAGATCGTCACCCTCAACATACATCACAGGCATTTGCATAAGACTTAATTCTTGCTGTTGTATATGATTGTAATAGCGTAATAGGAAGGGTGTGGCTAACAAAAGAATTGCGCTTGCTAGAATGAACTTAACCGGTACCACAATCGACGAACCCAAGATATGCAGAAATAAGGATAAACAAGCCGCAAATATAATAAAAATTAAGGCGGACTCCTTAAGAAGATCATCACAAAAGTATGGATTTTCCGCTGCTTCCATAAATTTGAGAAAGACGACATTACCTAATTGGATAATGAATGGTATAACTAGAAGATAATCAAGTATACCCATATGCAAGACAGTACTATGATGGGTTAGGATCCTGTTTTTGGTGAAATATTTTAGATTAGCAAAAAAGGAGTCATCATCGCCTCTATAATAATCAAAGTAACGTGAGTCGCCAACCAAACATTGAAAAAACCAATAAAAAAAATGCGGCTTATCAAATGTATGCAGACTATCGGAATATACCATTGGATTAAACCGATAATCTGAATCAGAATTAGACAAAATATAACCTCTTTTTATAAATATTTTACATTATACTTGGTTAAGATAAGGCTGACAAGTCAATGTTGATGAAGTAATATTGAACGTCTTTAAATTTCAGTAAATGAAAGTATAATATACTAGGTGGAAAACGCATGGCAAATCAAAAAGTCTATTTAGAATTAGCGCTAAAAGAAGCAATGATTGGTGTCCGTAGGGGTGATGGGGCTCCGTTCGGCGCCTGTATTGTTTCTAATAATCAACTCATTGCAATAGCCCATGACACGTTTTAAAAGATTGTGATGCCACAAGTCACGCTGAAATCAATGCGATTCGCATGGCATCAAAATATTTAAAGTCATATCGGTTGGATGCAAGTGCTATCTATTGTACTTCAGAACCTTGCCCTATGTGCCTGGCTGCAATATCATTTGCAGGTATTGAGTCTTGTTATTTTATTGCGGACAGACATATGGCGGGCACTTATGGGTTCGACGACAGTTTATTGTATGATGAATTAAGCAAACCAATCTCAAATCGAAAAATGCATATTGTACAACAATCAGAGTTACATCCTAGCGTAGATAAGTTATTTAAACTGTGGAAAAAGAAAGGGTTACCTATTTGCTAATGATGGCTAACTAGTCGGTGGCGCCTAATATATTTTTACCCAGTCCCGACTTCCCGCGAACAAGCTGCTGGAAGTCGAACTAAAAGGTAAAATGACTTTCGCGCAAGCATTAACTAGGGACGATCATCCAATTCTTTACGTTGATTTGGTAAAAAATCTTTTCTATCCAAACCCATTGCTACAGCCAATGCACCTGCGACGTAAATTGAGGAATAGGTACCAATTACTATACCTATGATTAAGGCTAAAGAAAAACCTCTAATGGTTTCCCCACCATATACAAATAAAGCGACCACCACAAATAGTGTCAGTAAAGAAGTCATGATGGTTCTTGAAAGTGTCTGGTTTATAGAGACATTCATGATATCTACTGAGCTGGTGCGTCGTATTTTAACGAAATTTTCGCGTACTCTATCGAAGACCACAATTGTATCGTTCAAAGAATAGCCTATTACAGCCAATAACCCAGCCAGTGCTTTTAAATCAAATTCAATCCCGAATAAAGCAAAGATCCCTAGAATTAAGACCGGATCGTGAATCAATGCGATAGCAGAGCTCACTGCAAGTCTATATTCAAATCGCATGGCGATATAAATCATAGTAGCAATCAAAGAAACAATGATTGCTAAAGCCCCCTTCGTTGCTAATTCGTGCCCCACTTGAGGTCCAACAAACTCCACCCGCTGCTTGCTGGCACCAGGAAGCACACTCATTACTTGATCTACCAAACTGGATTGCTGAACGGCTTGACGGGGCGCAATACTGATTAGGACATCTTTGGAAGTCCCATAACTAACTACTTGTGCTTCTTTAAAACCAATTTTACTTAAATTTTCACGAATCAGTTGTAAATCCACGGCCTGAGGGTAACTAACTTCAATTTGAGTACCACCAGTAAAATCAAGTCCCCACTTCAATCCATAGATGCTCAAAGCTGCCATTGAAATGATGAAGATCAAGATTGAGAAGGTAGCCGTCCAACGACGAGCCCCCATAAAGTCTATTTTTGAATTTGGATTGAAAAATTCCATGTGAGTCGCCTTAAATACCAATAGATAATTTTTTTACATTGCGGCCACCATAATACCAATTAACAATACCTCTGGTATAGGTAATAGCCGTTAGCATAGACGTTAATAACCCCAAAGAAAGGGTTACCGCAAAACCGCGTACAGGACCCGTTCCCACTGCAAAAAGAATGATGGCCACAATTAAAGTAGTTACATTTGCATCAAGAATGGTGGAAAAAGCACGATCATAACCTGCAGAAATGGCAGACTGAGGTGATAATCCGTGTCGCAATTCCTCTCGAATCCGTTCATAAATAAGCACATTGGCATCAACAGCCATACCAACAGTAAGCACTATCCCCGCAATGCCGGGTAAAGTTAAAGTCGCACCAATGATTGACAACAAGGCGCCTAATAATACTAAATTTAACAACAAGGCAATGTTAGCCACAAGTCCAAAAAATCTATAATAAAACAACATCAAGATCAAAATCAAACCCATACCCACTTCCAGGGACACAACCCCTCGACGAATATTTTCTTTACCAAGAGAAGGTCCTACTGTACGCTCTTCAATGGGTGTTATTGCAGCTGGTAATGCACCTGCTCTTAATAACAAGGCCAAATTGCTTGCCTCTTTTTGATCTTTAAGTCCTGTGATTTGAAAATTATTTCCCAAAGCTGATTGAATTACCGCAGCTGATATCACTTTTTCTTCTTTGTGTGTTACTCGTTTATCAACACCATCCACTTTTTGCATGCTGGTTTTGGTTTCAACATATACTATTGCCATACGCCTACCAATATTGTCACGGGTGACTTTGGTAAACAAACTCTCACCGCCTCCACCTAGTTGTATTTGCACAGCTGGACTAGCAGTTTGTTGATCAAAACTTGAAACCGCGGAAGTGATAGAATCGCCACTCAAAATAACTTGCCTTTTTAATAAAATTGGCTGTCCATCCATAAGATATAATTTGTCACTGACAGGTACAGCACCAGTTTGTTTAGCAATTTCAGGATCATGATCTTGATCGACCATATTAAATTGTAAGGTTGCCGTGCCTCCAAGTATTTGATGTGCTCTGACAGCATCTTGTATCCCTGGTAAATCAACTGCGATACGGGTAGCACCTTGTTGTTGGACCACAGCCTCACCCACCCCTAGCTCGTTTACACGATTCCTAAGAATACTCATTGTTTGCTCAATGGTATTTTGTCTTGTGGTATTTATTTCTGAGGGAGCCAAAGAGCCTAAGATTGTGAAATCTTCTTTAGCCTTCACATAAACAACTTCGGTAGCTTTTGTTTTCAACTCCTTCAGTGCATTATCCAGGGTTTGTTCATCCTTGAAATGCAATTCTATTCCCTTGGTTGCCGTATAACGAATTCCAGAATAACGTATGCCCTTTTCACGCAAGGTTTGCCCAATCGTTTTCATGAGCCCTTCGTAACGCCTCCCAATGACACTGTCCACATCCACTTCTAATAGGAAATGGACACCACCTCTCAGATCTAGACCTTGCTTCATAGGGCTAGCACCAAGGCTCTCTAGCCAACGGGGAGTTGCTGAGGCTAGATTTAGGGCCACTGTATAATTATTTCCAAGTTTATTTTTAATGACGTCTCGGGCTAGTAATTGAGCATCAGTGGACTTGAAAATAACTTCAACACCGTCATTTTCAAGGATGATTGAGCTGTATTCAATTTTATTTTGATCTAAGATTGTTGCCACTTGCTTTTTTAAATCCTCTTTATTCCCAGCATTTTCCGCTGAAATTTGAACTACAGGATTTTCGGTATATAAATTTGGTATGGCATAAATAAATCCAATGACTGCTATCAGTACCAGCATTAGATTTTTCCATAAAGGATATTTGTTTTGCATTTGCTTGTTCCTATGCCTACTTAGATAGATTTTAAAGTGCCTTTAGGCAATACTGTAACGACTGCGCTTTTTTGCAAACTGATTTCTATGCCCTCAGCAGGACTGACACGAATATATTGGTCATCCAAACTTACGATTTTTCCTAACATCCCACCAGAAGTAATAACTTCATCGCCTTTTTTCAGCCGTGCTAGCAAATTTTTTTGTTCCTTGGCTCGTTTGTTTTGTGGTCTGATTAACATAAAATAAAATAAAACAAAGATAGCAGCAATCATAATTAGTGAGAAGGTACCATCAGACTGTGCAGCTGGTGCGCCTACTGCAGCCATGGCGTCGCTAATAAAATAACTCATATATACTCCTCGTATCTTTTAATTAAAAACCATCAAATCGCGTGACATAATATAGTGTATTGCTAAGAAGGTAAATGTAAAGTCGCAATTTGTTCGGCTTTGTTTATCAATACCTTATCTCTCATTTAGATCTCAAATTTTGATAATTCCAAAGCTACTCGACCTAGACGTAGGCCTAAACACTTTGCCATCACCTGCTCATCTTGGGTGATTGGTTGGTCATTGTCTGCACCAGAAACATGCGTTACACCATAAGGAGTTCCTCCGCTAATGGTGCTTGTCAAAGTAGACTCAGTATAGGGTATTCCAAGCAAAATCATTCCGTGATGCATGAGAGGTAACATCATGCTGATTAGTGTTGTTTCCTGACCCCCATGAATAGATGCAGATGAAGAAAAAACACAAGCAGGTTTATCCACTAGGCTACCTGCCAACCAAAGCGAGGATGTGCTATCTAGAAAATATTTAAGAGGGGCTGCCATATTCCCAAAGCGTGTTGGGCTACCCAAAGCCAATCCTTGACAATGCTGGAGATCCTCCAAACTCACATAAGGCGCGCCCTCTTCTGGAATGGGCTTATCAACTGCTTCGCAGGTAGATGAAACCGGGGGTACAGTTCTTAATCTAGCAGTGATGCCTAAATTACTTTCAACACCTCGTGCGATGTATTTAGCCAATTGGGCAGTTGAACCCGTACGTGAATAATATAATATTAAAATATAAGGTGCACTCATGCCCTACCTCTTTTTTAATTTGCAAACAAATCTCTTACAACACAGTTGAAGGCCAGCTTCCCGCAAATGTTTTGAGAATCATTGAATAAATGAAAGCTTAGAGTATATACCTGGCTAAATCCTCATCTGCAACCAATTTACCTAGATTTTTTTCAACATAGATAGCATCAACGAAGACTTGCTCACCAGATTTATCTGTTGCCTCAAAAGATACCACTTCTAATAATCTTTCCATTACAGTATATAAACGGCGTGCGCCAATATTCTCTGTACGCTCATTCACTTGCCAAGCCACTTCCGCAATTCGACGAATACCCGTTGTATCGAACACCAATTCTAATCCTTCTGTGGCCATCAAAGCCGCATATTGTTCTGTTAATGAAGCTTTCGGTTCGGTGAGAATGCGTACAAAATCTTCAACGCTGAGGGCAGATAATTCTACACGTATAGGGAGCCTACCCTGCAATTCGGCAATTAAGTCTGAAGGCCTAGCAACATGAAAGGCACCAGAAGCAATGAATAAAATGTGGTCGGATTTAATCATGCCGTATTTCGTTGACACAGTAGTGCCTTCCACCAATGGCAATAAATCTCTTTGGACACCCTCACGAGAAACATCCCCGCCGCCAACACCTTCTGCCCGTCTTGCGACTTTATCAAGTTCATCGATAAAAACAATACCATGTTGTTCCACACTTTCAATGGCTCGAATTTTAATATCTTCTTCATTGATGAGTTTAGCAGCCTCCTCCTCACGTATAATCTTGAGGGCTTTAACAATAGTCATTTTACGTGTTTTTGTACGCTGAGTTCCTACTTGTTGAAACATAGACTGCAGTTGGTTGGTCATCTCCTCCATACCAGGTGGGGCCATAATTTCTACCCCTATAGGTGAGGCAGTTACATCGATTTCAATTTCTTGTTCGTTTAAAGCACCTTCTCGTAATTGTTTACGAAATACTTGTCTTGCTGTTGAGTCCTTTTCTGGCTCGGTAGTGCCACGAGCAGGTGGCAATAATATATCTAAAATCCTGTTTTCGGCAGCATCTTCTGCTAGATGGGATATTTTTTTTATAGCCCATTCTCTTTCTTGTTTGATAGCAATGTCTGCAAGATCACGCAAAATGGAGTCAACATCACGGCCAACATACCCAACCTCTGTAAATTTAGTGGCTTCAACTTTAATAAAAGGTGCATGAGCGAGCTTGGCCAAACGCCTTGCAATTTCTGTTTTACCCACCCCAGTTGGACCTATCATAAGGATATTTTTGGGCATGATTTCATTGCGTAAAATTGGATCTGTAATTTTCATGCGGCGCCAACGATTCCTTAAGGCGATGGCAACAGCACGCTTTGCATCATCTTGACCAATGATATGTTTGTCTAATTCTTGGACGATCTCACGCGGAGTCATCACCATGCTATTATTTGATGTCATTGGTTAATTCTTCTATGGTTAAATTGTTATTTGTGTAGATACAAATCTCACCCGCTATTGTTAATGCTTTCTGTACAATATCTTTGGCAGTCAATTTAGTATTTCTAAGCAATGCTTTCGCGGCGGCTTGGGCAAAAGGCCCACCAGAGCCAATAGCTATTAAGCCTTCTTCAGGTTCTATAACATCTCCGTTACCGGTAATGATTAGGGAAGCTTTGGAGTCAGCCACCGCAAGTATTGCCTCAAGACGACGCAATATTTTATCTGTTCTCCAATCTTTAGCCAGTTCCACCGCGGCCCTTACCAAATGTCCTTGGTGCATTTCTAGTTTACTTTCAAAACGTTCAAAAAGCGTGAATGCATCGGCGGTTCCACCTGCAAATCCTGCAATGACTTGATCTTTATACAAGCGCCGGACTTTGCGTGCATTTCCTTTCATAATGGTATTGCCTAGACTAACTTGACCATCACCACCAATAACCACTTGATTCCCACGGCGAACTGATAGTATGGTTGTGCCTCTATATTGTTCCAATTTAAATCCTATTTGTTCTAAAAAACTATAAATGGGGGCACTTTACAAAAAATCAATGGTAATACGAAGAAGTTATTCTAAGATAAAAAAGACAAGCCTTCTGATAAGGGATCGATTCCAAGATGTTCTGCGATACTTTGGCCAATATCAGCAAAAGTATCTCGTCTACCAATAAATCGACTATTTAACTTTGGACCAAAAACCAGAACAGGACTATGTTCACGTGTATGATCAGAGCCTGGAAAAGTTGGGTCACAGCCATGATCTGCAGCGATAAAGATTAAATCATCTGGCTGTAATATTGCATCAAGTTCTGATAATCGAGCATCAAATGATTCTAAAGCATGAGCATATCCGGGTACATCACGTCTGTGCCCGTAGGAAGAATCGAAATCAACAAAATTTGTAAAAATCAAACCACCTGGGGGGAGTGTAGACAAGGCAGTTAAGGTGGCATCGAATAAGGCCATATTTCCAGTTGCTTTTATTGTCTGGGTAAGGCCTTGGTGTGCAAAAATATCAGCTGTTTTACCAATTGCAATGACTTCCCTACCCTCAGTTTTTAAATGATCCAATAAGGTTTTTTGAGGTGGGGGGGTGGAATAATCTCGGCGATTGCCAGTTCGCTGAAATGCACCAGGGGTCCCGGTAAAGGGGCGTGCAATTACGCGGGCTATTTGATATTCATCCACCAAAGTTCTTGCTATCTCACATAGATTATATAAATTTTCTAAACCAAAGTAAGTCTCATGAGCCGCTATTTGAAACACACTGTCTGCCGAGGTATATACAATTGGTTTTCCAGAAACAAGATGTTCCTCGCCCAATTCTTCAAGAATGGTCGTCCCAGAGGCATGCTTATTGCCCAAAATACCAGGTAGGTTGGCTTGTTGTATGAGTGCTTCAATTAGTTTTTTTGGGAAACAATCAGGAATATCTGGAAAATAACCCCATTTAAATCGAATAGGAACACCAGCTATTTCCCAATGTCCACTGGGGGTATCTTTACCTAAACTACATTCAACTGCATAACCATAATAGGCATTGGGTGTTGCATAAGTAGATAAATCAATACTGCTTATACCTGAGCTTGCAACTGTAGCATGGAATAGGCCTACCCTTGCTAGGTTGGGAAGCAATAAAGGTCCTTGTCTCAGTCCATCTTTATCAGCTTTACCTTCTTTACAATGCTCATAAATATGTCCAAGAGTATTGGCGCCCTCATCCCCATACATTGCGGCATCCAGACTAGCCCCGATTCCTAAAGAATCCATTAGTAAAACACAAACTCTACCGACCATGGTTAATAATTACTCCGAATGCAATTGGTTTCTTTTAAGCCATAGGTCATCATAAATGCTACAATTACCCCTAATGGTAGGATGATTGAAGCATATTGATAAGCTCCCAATTGATACACAGGGACTCCATGAATCAAAGCAGCGCTCCCATGATGGGTTAACAATGAACTGAATATATTTTGATAAATAAGATAACCACCCTGAGTCAATATAGAGATGACGCTTATGGCTGTAGCAGTCAATGTAGGTGGGCTGCTTTCTGCTACCAAAGCATAACTAATAACTTGAGCAGAAGTAAAAAATCCCAATAAAAAAAACAATATAGCCATTTGAAATAGAGAAACTGGTAAATATAAAATAATTAATAAAATTATTAAAGAAGAAATAGCACCAATTTTCATGGGCAAAATTCGTAACCCGACCTTATCAGAAATCCATCCAACCAAGGGAGAACCAATAATTGCTCCTAAAAACAATAAGCCATTGACCATAGAGGCCTCTTTGGTACTGATTGGCAACCGTTGTTCTAAGTATAGTGTTCCCATCATTGCCCCAAAAACAGCTATTGCCATATTCATCAAGCTGGTATACAAAGCTGCACGCAGATATTGAGGGTTTGAATAGGTTTTTCCAAGAATGGATGTAACTTTTTTAAAAGGTTCATTTTTTTTAAAATCTAATTTTTTTTCTTTGATTCCAAAAAACATGACAACCAGCATAATCAACCCTAATATACCCACATACAAAACAGCTTTACGCCATCCTAAAGATGCAACCAAAATAGTCAAAGGATACTGTGCTAGCATGCCACCGGTCATGGCGATTGTCACAATGATACCTGTGATCAAAGCCATGCGATTGGGTGGAAACCATTGGGAAGCCAATCGTACAGGGCCTAGAAAACAAAATGCCCCGCCTATACCTGTTAAAAAACGACATAATAAAGCAATATAGAAAGAATAGGAGTAAGCCAGAATAAAGGTGGAAATAACACACAAAGACATGGCAACTAAAAGCGTATTTTTGACTGAGAATCTATCAAGAATGACCCCAGCAACAAACAAAAACAGAACATTCGAAAAATAATAAATACTAGACAAATAAGTCATTTTATCAGCTTGAATATGATAAGACTGCATGATGTTTGATGCTATAGAGGCAAACATATTGCCTTGAATAAATTCATAAAAGAAAAATAAAGTGGCTGCAAAACACACCATCCATGGTAAAAAAGAAAACTTAACATCCACCTCTTGAATCTCTTGACCCACCTGATGCATTTTTATTCCTCTACAAGTCGCTTACAATAGGTTTCTTTTGTCAAATATACAGCAATTAAGGCTGCAACCGCTGCAACAGGAAACATCCACATAGCAAATTGAAAATCAGAAATACTGTATTTAGCAATCGTCATACCTGCATGCTTGGCCATAAACCATCCAAATAAAATCTGACCAACACCACCCCCACCCATTATAATGACGGAAGCAATACCAGTGGCAGACCCTGTGTTGTTACTAAGATTGCTTTCCGCAATTAAAGGGTAAGAGATAACTTGAGTACTGGTAAAAAAACCCAAACCAAAAAAAATAATACTTAAAGAAAACTGGGTTAAAGGCATGTTCATAAATAAAGGAATGACAGTAAGCAATGTTGCTATTGCGCCTGCAATCATGATTGGTTTGCGTTTACCTTGAGCATCAGATAACCACCCAATCACTGGACAGCCGATGATTGAGCCTACAAAAATCAAACTCACCACATTGCTTGCTTGCATTGATGACAAATGATGCACCACCTGGAGATAAGAGGCACCCCATAAGGCACATAAAACCATGATAGGTAAATTTAAAAAGGAAGTGTAACAACCAGCCAGCCAGTTTTGAGGGTTTGACAAAGCGTTCTTAAACCAAGCCTTGTTCTGGTTTCTTCGATACTGAGATGATAGGTTGGTTGGGGTATCTTTAACTACAAAATAAATCCAAACAAGCAGTACCGCACCCACAAAGGCATCAATGAACAAAGCGTAACGCCAACCATAGAGTTCGTATAGATAAGCAAAGGGTGTATGGGCTAACATACCACCTATAAAAGCCATTGTAACTACTGAACCAATAACCAATGCTTGACGTTTTGGAGGAAACCACCGCGATACTAAAACGACACAGGATAAAAAGCAGAATGCGTTGCCTATCCCAGAAAGAAAATGAAAAAATGAGGCCAACACAAAGTTACTGGTACTTGCAAACCCCATGGTACCTAAAACACAAACCAGCAATGCTGTTAAAATCACGGAACGGGTGGAGAATCGGTCTAAAATAAGACCAGCTGGTAGTAAAAATAAAATATCTGCCCACAAATACATGCTGGACATCCAACTCAATTGAGTTGCATTAATATGGAAGGTTTCGCGTAAAGGTTGATTAATGACATCGAAGATATTAAGCTGAAAAAATTCATACATGAAAAACAGCCCAGCAGATAAGCAAACAACCCAAGACATAAAGTTACTCCGTTCAACAAAGTAACTCGAATCCGCAATAGAACCTGCCACTGATACATCCTATAAGGCTTAAAACTTGCGGTAAAGTATATCAAATTTTAAGTGCAATAGGTATTTAATTTGATACTATTTTATATAGGGATAAAGTAGAGTATGTAATATTCCAAGGCATCTACTTTCTAAATCGCAAATTTAAGAAGGGTAGACAGTATTAGATGTATGTACTACCAAGAGCGCCATTGTCCATGTGTCTACAATTAAACATGATTTACAAGGCTTGAATAAGTACCACCATCCCCTTTTTTAAAGTGCAAACGGCAGGTTGCAATATAAGATTCATTACCGCCAATAAAAATTTGTTCACCTTCTGTAATCGCCTTGCCTTGTTCATTGACTCTCATGTTCATGATGGCCTTACGACCACAATGACATATGGTCTTAAGCTCAATTAATTCATCAGCCCAAGCCAGTAAAAATTGACTGCCTGTAAACAGCTCTCCTCTAAAATCCGTTCGTAAGCCATAGGTTAATACAGGAATTGATAATTGATCAGTAATCTCTGTCAACTGCATTACCTGATCTTTAGTCATAAATTGCGCCTCATCAACCAGAACACAAGCTATCTTTGAATTTTTTAGTAGATTAAGAGTCAAAATATATAAATCCTCGGTTAGATTAAAAACTACAGCCTCTTCTGACAAACCAATTCGAGAAGCTATTGTTGTTGTATCTAGTCGATTATCTATGGCAGGTTTCAACAATAAGGTATGCATGCCACGTTCTTTATAATTATGACTAGATTGCAATAAAACGGTGCTTTTACCAGCATTCATTGCAGAATAATAAAAATAAAGTTTTGCCAAGGCTTCTCTCCAGTTGTTAGCCAATCATATTAAATTTTGGGCAATGAAATAATATAATTTTAGTTTCTTTATACCTTAGGGTTTCCACTTTGTTACAGTGGGATAATACATCTCCAGGTACTTGGTTCAGATCCTTAGACTGTACAACCAAATAATTTTCAAAATTATTGTGTAACAGTGTACGCAAAACAACCGCATTATTAGCTGATTTCACTTTACCTGCAGTATAAAATTGTGCAGAAAATTCAGTTTTATCATTCCAATAAATGAGCGAACTACCTAAAGCTGGTGTTTGTTTAATCCATGCAAGTACCAAGGGTTTTTGAGTTTTAGCAACAAGCTCCGGTTTTAGGACGAAAATAAGCGTTCCAGTTAGAAAAATCAGGCCGCAACTCATAGACAAAATCAATAGTCCATTGATGGATTTATAATTAGAACGCTTCCAGACTTCTGCAAATAATAAGGCGAAAGCTGGTAATGAAGGGAACACATAGGTGTAAATGATATTGGATGCAAAAGTAAAAAAGATGAGAGGAATACACATGCAAAACAAGAGATATAACATCCAACCGTCTTCGTCTTGAATCAAAGGAGGCATATTTTTCCAATGTTTTAACAACCAACAACCCCCAACAATGCTCCAGGGAAAAAGACCCCCTAAGGCATACAACCAAATCATGCCCCATCGTTGGTTATGGGCCATGCCATATTTATCACCAGTCCACCCTGGCACTAAAAATCGATTGAGATGCTCACCAATAAAAAAATAATTTAAAAACCCTGGTGTCCTAATTTCGGCTAAAATATACCAGGGCAATGCTATTGCAAGTGTTATGAAAGTGCCTTTTACCCAGGGGATTCTTTTCCAAAAGCAAAGCCCGTGACCTCTAACCAACATCCAAAAAAATATAGGTAGACCAATAAGCACTACAGCTATAGGGCCTTTGGCTAACAATCCTAAGCCCAATCCTACAAAAAAAACATAAGACCAGAGGATATTTCCAGCAAAACCATGCCAAAAGGCTACCATAGAAAGAGTAATACAAAATAAGAGTGCAGGATCAGTCATTACAGTCCCAGCATCCAGGTAAAAATACAAGGTACCTGTAAGCACCAAAGCAGCTATCCGACCAACGATAAAACCACTGTGTTTTGTTGCCAAATCCCATACCAGCCAAACAACAGCCATAGATAGCAGTAAACCTGGTAAACGCACAGCAAATTCATTCACGCCAAAACAGTGCATTGAAAAAGCAGACAACCATGTAGACAAAGGCGGCTTTGCCCAAAAAGGCACACCATAATCATGTAGAGGTGTGACCCAATTGCCGGTTTCTAACATTTTACGAGCAATTTCTGCATACCGAGCTTCGGTACTGTCATTTAAAGGGATATACCACATCGATATGACACGACAAAATAATAAAAAGGCCAAGACACTAAGGACACTTAATGAAAAATTTTTCTGAAGATAGGACTCAATTTTTATAACACTCATTTAACTGCCTTTAAAACAGCCAATAGAACTTTGCATTTTAATCATTAAAAATTTTACTCTTAGGATTTAAAACTTAAAAATATATAAAAAAGGGGTATCATACCCCATTATTTATTATGTACAATGAATTATACCATGCACTTTATATATATTTATCAAGTTAAAATTTTTTTTTAAATTATATAACTACTGAATTAATCTATTAAGAACCTCTTTTGAATTGTGGGCTGAGCTAATAAATAAGGCACAATATATAACATAGATATATAAAGTCTGTAATGCTGTTTGTAAGCCCAAATTTATTACACATGTTTTAAGGACTATTATGAGTGAAAAAAATACTTTTTGTTGGATTGATATACCTGTTGTAGACCTAGATAGAGCCATTCGATTTTACAGTGCCCTTTTAGATGCTGAAATATCTAAAATCAGTGAGCAAGGCTATGAATTTGGACTTTTGCCACATGTGCAAGACAATGTTTCAGGCTGTCTTAGCGTCATGGATGATAGAAAACCTTCTAAAGATGGACCTTTGGTTTATTTGAACCTTGAAGGAAAAATAGATAGTGCCATACAGCAAGCTAAAAGTTTAGGGAGTCAAATACTGAAACCTAAAGAGCAAATAGGTCCTTATGGTCATAGGGCAGTGATTTTAGATTCAGAAGGCAATGCAATTGCACTGTATTCAAAAGAAGCTTAAAGTATTAGAAATTTATTCTATACTAGGGTCATAGTTTGTACTAAGAAAAGTAGTACAGCCTTTAAGATCTGTTGAATTTTCACTTTTGTCTAAAAAAATGAAAAACTCATTAAACCCAATTGATATTAATCAAAGTTATCCTATAGTTAAATGAAGGTAGGCTCTACATTTACTGAGATTCATTTGATTAAAAGCAATGTAACAATATTAAAAAATCTAGGCATTAACAGCTTGGAAGAGCCCATTATTTATTTGAGAGCTGACTCTTTTATTTGTAAATCTGAAGGATTTCTGGCTCAATCTAAAGTATCAGTTACTTTAAATGATGTTTCCATTATCGCAACCTTACATACCATTGATAGTAATATTTTAAAAATCAATGAAGCCAGTTTATCTCAACATGCCTGGACTTTATTATCGGCTCATGAAGGGGCTGAAATCAGCTTAAGTCACCCAAGTTCAATTGCCTCAACCAGCAGTATTCGCTCTAAAATTTATGGCCATGAGTTAAAGTATCCTGAAATTGAATCTATTGTTAAAGATATGATTTCTGGCCATTTATCCAGTACCAATGTGAGTATGTTTATTGCAGCTTGTATTGGCAATAAATTAACCTCATTTGAGGTTGTTTCCTTAACTCAAGCCATGATCATCACTGGTCAAAAAATAACTTGGTCCTCCCCCTTAATTGTGGATAAACACAGCATTGGTGGACTGTCAGGTAACAGAACAACACCCATTGTTGTAGCTATAGTTGCAGCCTATGGTTTGTATATACCAAAAACCTCCTCAAGAGCAATTACATCCTCATCAGGAACAGCTGATACCATGGAGGTTTTTACCAATGTTACTTTAGACATCAACAGCATGAGAAGGATAGTCGAAAAAGAACATGGATGTGTTGCCTGGGGTGGTTCAATCAGTCTTAGTCCAGCAGATGATATGTTTATTCGGTTATTGAAAACACTGAATTTGCATAGCCAGGGGCAAATGGTTGCCTCAATCATGTCAAAAAAAATCGCAGCTGGTTCAAATCATATTTTAATAGATGTCCCCATTGGACCTACCGCTAAAATCCGAGATTTAGAATCAGCAAAGGAGCTGAAAAAATTATTAGAGTATGTAGCTAAACAATTTGATGTAGAAATAAAAGTATTGTTTTCAGATGGAAATCAACCCATAGGCCAGGGTATAGGGCCAGGACTTGAGGCACAGGATATTTGGGCTGTTCTAAACAATACTGCGGATGCGCCTACTGATTTACGTGACAACGCACTCAAACTTGCAGGAGAACTTATTGAATTTTCTCCTAAAGTAAAAGCACATCAGGGCCTATCAATCGCAAAAAATATATTGGCAAGTGGCAAAGCTTTAAAAAAATTCATAGACATTTGTGAAGCCCAAGGAGGACTGCGTAAAATTCCCAAAGCGGCCTATACACACACCTTAGAAGCCAGTCATTCAGGAACCATCATTTCTATCAATAATGGACATCTTGCAACCCTTGCTAAGTTGGCTGGCGCACCAGAGATGAAAGCTGCAGGGGTTAAATTATTGGTTCAGTTAAACAAAAAAATTGAGAAAAACCAACCTCTTATGATCATTCATGCCGAAACACACGGACAGCTAAATTATGCATTAGAATACATACACCGTGGTAATGAAATCTTTGATATAAAAAGGGATTAAACTTAGGAGATACCATGAAAAATATTATAAAAATGAGTCTAAGTTGTTTAATTTTAACTTCTTTCAGTGTAATGGCTGATGAGTTGACCACCAACCAATCACCCTGCAGTAACCCTAAACTCAGTGAACCATATAAACAGGCCTGTGTTTGGAGTCAACAGACTCTACCAGAGCTTAAAAATAACGCAATTCAAAAATAGGTCTTAACATAATATACATTATGTTGTATTAAAAACCGCTGACATAGCAATGGAGTATGGACCAATAAATGATGTAAGTAGGCTTTGGTCAATTGATGCGCGCAGGTGGGGCAAGTACAATTTGGGTCAATGGGTTCAAAAGATAGCTCATACTGATTATCCAGTATATCAATCACCCCACTTTGAGTATATACCCTACCCTGCATGGCTTCATTTGCAGGCTTATCTGATTCAATTAAATGAGGATTGTTTTTTATTGTTTTAATGTGCGTCGCTACCTCTACAGCACACTTACCTGTAATATAACAGGGATGTGGTTTGGTTTGTTCCATATAATCACATAATTGTGCAAACTCATCCTTGTCATCTACATCAAAATACAATCTTTGAGTTGTCCTATTTAAATCTGATGACACATCATTCACGTGAATATAAGTTAGTATGGATGCATCCAATTCAATACGTAGCAGTTCACATTTTTTTGGTAAAATAAGTACATCTGGTCTCAAGAGATTGAGAATGTCTACAAGGTTTTTTTCTGTTAATAGTAGTTTGCTACCATCATAAGGAGAAATAAGAGTTACAGTATTATCTCTGGTTAGTTTGATGTGTTGTGCGCTTAGTATAAAAGAACCTGACCAACCTAAATAGAGGCGAATATCAGATATGGTTTTTAATAATTCATATCCTGGTTTTATCAATAATGACTCTAATGAAAATACAAGAGCACCTACATTTAACTCTACCCAGTTGGCCATACTTAGGCATAAAGCCGCAGGGGTTGTTGCAACAGGCACTATGTTCATAACAACAAACTCGCATCACCATAACTAAAAAACCGATATTTTTTATCAAGGGCTTCTTGATATAAGGCCATGGTTTGTTGGTAGCCTATGAAGGCTGATACCAGCATCAATAAGGTGGATTCTGGCAAATGGAAATTGGTCAATAGACCATCACAAATTTTAAATTCAAACCCTGGGTAAATAAATATATCTGTTTTAGCACTGCCTGGATTTAAGCTACCGGCTCTTGCTGCACTTTCTAGGCTGCGCAAAGCAGTTGTGCCCACGGCAATGACTCGGTTTCCCGCCTCTTTGGTAACCCTGACAGCCTCACACAAGGCTTTATCTAAGGTATAAAATTCGAAATGCATTTTATGATCTTGAATAAATTCAGACCGTACAGGTCTAAAGGTACCCGCACCCACGTGTAAGGTAAGATAGGCAACATTGACACCCTTGAATGCCAGTTTGCTCATCACCTCATCATCAAAATGAAGACCGGCTGTAGGCGCTGCTACCGAGCCTTCTGTTTTAGCATAAATTGTTTGATATCGTTGGGCATCTAATGATTCATCATCACGTTGAATATAGGGCGGCAAAGGTATATGCCCGATTTGATTTAGTAAATCTAATATGGGTTTATTAGCCCTACAGATAAACAAGTCTTCATCCCGGCCAAGGACTTCAAGCTGCATTTTTTGTTCTAAGTAAATTTGCGTACCAGGATTAAGTGCTTTGCTGGCCTTCATATGAGCCAAAAAAGTAAATTCACCGGTCACACGCTCAAGCAACAGTTCAACCTTTCCACCAGTTGCCTTATGTCCATACAATCTTGCTTTTAAAACTTTTGAATCATTCATTACCAACAAATCACCAGGATTAAGAAAGTCCGCCAAGTCTCTAAATTGGTGATGTCCATATTCCTCAGTATGTGAATGATACCTTAAGAGACGTGAGTCACTGCGTTTATCTAAAGGATATTGTGCAATCAATTCGGGTGGTAATTTAAAATAAAAATCTTGCCTTTTCATAGAGCAACCTGAAGATGAGTTGCCGGTATTATACCCAAGAACCTTGAAAATGCCAGTAAGCTTGTTAGTATAAATACTCATGATTCATTCAAAAGGTGATAAAAAATATCTTGCTGGTAGATTATTCATCTACCTTTGACTATAGTTCGCTTTTGCTCCGTATTTGTAATTTAACCCCGATGTGACTATACTTTAATTGCACAGACAGGCCAGATTAGCTCACATTTATTTTATTAATTTAAGAGGATAATTATGACAAACAATATTAGAAAAATTTAGGAAAATTGATAATTATAGTATCTTTAATGAGTTCAGAGATTGTATTGGCAGATCTATGCCATATTGGCGGTGGTAAATTAGGTACTTGTTCGGAGGGAACTTTTATTTCGGGTGACGAACATTCCCCTGCTGCTTGTGTAATTAACGAATATGCTGAATCTTCATTTTTCAGGGGACCATGCCCGCTAAGCAGAACTAACTGACCTAATAAAAGTGACTATAACTCAATTCATTTAAACTAGAGCCTTTTATTTCGTCTTAATTCAACCAGTTTTCATGTGGATGATGAATAACTCCAAAACATTGAAACGCTGGCTTCCATCTCAATTTAGGATATGCCGTGATGCTGATTGTTTCTTCACTTCGTTTGAAATGACGACAAATTGTCATGAAATTCATAGCATTAATTGGCCTCGATATTTAGATTATCAACGAACAACCAATACCATTGCAGTGACTATCCAAATGACAGTGCTTACTAAATAGGGATATTGAAAGGGGAGGTAAGAACGTTTATTGACTATAAAATTCACAACCATGACAGGAAGTACTGCAAATAAAGTCAATACAATGATCGCAGAAATCAAATAACTTAGACTTTTGAAGGGTATGAGCACAGCAATGATATCTATACATTTTTCTAAAAATTCTAAATAATAATAAAGGGCCCATAATAACCAATAATCAAAACTATATATTAAATAAGTTGCCAGTATTAAGGGTAACAGAATCATTGCAATTTTGTATTCAAAGATAGCCTTGAGGGTCTTTTTTATTTCATTTGAAAAAAGAACAATTGCGGCAATTAAAAGTATAGCAAAGGCCAGTGAATATAGAGACATTCTTTTTCCTAATTTTATGTTTATAACCTACTACTTTAAATCACCAAAGACTCTTGAGATATTTATTCTCTCTCAGCCAAATCTTCCCAACGTGAATATAGTAAGGACAAAGAAGCCTCATCTTCTGACAATTGTTGAGTTATTTTTGTAATCTTTTCAGCCTCTTGTTGATAAAAATCAGGTGAGGCCATGAGGACATGCAGCTGGGTTATTTTTTTCTCTAAAGATTCAATTTTTTTGGGTAATTGTGCAAGTTCGCGCTGCTCATTGAAATTTAATTTGGGTGAACTTGTTTTTTTTGAAGCAACTTGTTTTGTAGAGGTCTCTTTCTCTTTGTTTTGCTTTTTGTTAACTTTATAGTCATCATAACCACCCACCCATTCACTGAAACGACCAGCTCCTTCATACACCAATACGCTGGTCACAACTTGATTAATAAAAGCTCTATCATGACTGATAAGTAACAATGTACCAGGATAATCCATAAGCATAGTTTCTAATAATTCAAGGGTTTCTATATCCAAATCATTGGTAGGCTCATCCATCACCAATAAATTTACTGGTTTAGCAAACAATTTAGCCAATAATAACCGATTTTTTTCTCCACCTGAAAGGGAAGAAACTTGTTGATTGAAACGTTCTGGTGAAAATAAAAAATCACGCAGATAACTTGCAACGTGTTTTTGTTTGCCATTGATGGTTACATAATCGGCACCATCTCCAACATTGTACATGAGTGTTTGATCATCACTCAATTGACGACGCAATTGATCAAAATAGGCAATATTCAAAGAAGTTCCCGTTTTCACTTCCCCGGAATCAGGCTTCAACTCACCTAGTAGTAAGCGAATCAATGTTGTTTTTCCACAGCCATTGGGTCCTATGATTCCAAGCTTATCACCACGTGTGATTAATAAAGACAAATCTTTAATAAGTACTTGCTTTTCAATTGAATAATTTAAATTGCTGGCTTCAACAACAACCGAGCCCGAACGTGCAACGTCTAAAGTAAGGGACTTAACATTTCCGGACTGTTTGCGTCTTGCCTGATATTCCTCTCTCAAAGATTTAAGAGCCCTAACACGGCCCTCATTGCGTGTACGACGCGCTTTGACACCAGTTCGAATCCAGGCTTCTTCATCTGCAAGCCTCTTATCGAACAAATCATTATGTCTTTGCTCAGAAAGAAGGTTGGCTTCTCGTCTATCTAAATAGGTTTCGTAATCGCAATCATGTAAATAGATTTTACCTCTGTCAATTTGAACGATTCTATCTGCAACTTGTTTTAGGAATTCTCTATCGTGTGTAACCACTATCAAAGCGCCGGTAAAACCTTTTAAGTAAGACTCCAACCACTCAATAGCATCAATGTCCAAATGGTTGGTTGGTTCATCTAATAATAAAACATCTGGTGCAGCAATCAGCGCCGCAGCTAACAACACGCGACGTTTCATGCCACCTGACAAGTTGAGCATTCTGGCACCGGCATCTATTCCTAGTCGCGAGGCCATTGTTTCTATTTTGGGGAGAAAATCCCAAGCATGCAAATCGTCCATCTTTTGTTGGCAAGCCATGAGCTTATCCATGTCATCATTTGAGCAATGCTCATAATATTCAGATAAAACCAAGCCGATTTCACCTAAACTTTTGACTAAAAAATGATAAACCCCTTCATCTCCACTGATGGGTACTTCTTGGGTGAGGCCTGCGATGCGCAGACCGGAATTTTGTTGAAACTGGCCCTTGTCAAGCACCAATTCACCTTGTAATAACTTCAACAATGTGGACTTTCCAGCGCCATTTCTTCCAACCAAAGCAATCCTATCATGCTGCTGAATCTGTAAATTTGCTTTGTCTAATAAACAATTACCAGCAACAATTAAGGTGGCATCATGTAAAGAAATAATACTCATGTATAAAAACTCATTTTAAGATCATAATTCCATCTATTTCAACCTGAGAACCGCGCGGTAAGGCGGAAACCCCAATGGCTGCCCTTGCAGGGTAGGGTTCAGTGAGATATTGATGCATTGCTTCATTAATTAAGGGAAAATGTGCTAAATCAGTAAGGTATACATTTAATTTTACCACATCCGACAAACTTCCACCTGCTTCCTCGCACACTGCAGATAAATTTTGTAATACTTGTATGATTTGAATTTTGATGTCTTCACTGCATAACTGCATGGTTTGCGGATCAAGTGGAATCTGACCTGATAAATAAACTGTTTTATCACATCGAACGGCTTGACTGTAGGTTCCAATAACTTGCGGTGCAAGTTTGCTATGTATAGACTCCATTAATTATCTCCTTGTTTTTTTCTAGAAAGCCGCATTACTACTTTATTTGCCCTTAATCGTCGCATCACTCGAGCCAAATGCGCCCTATCACTTACACTTATTGAAAAGGTTACCATGTTATGTCTACCATCACGCGGATCCACATTGATATTTCCAATATTTGAGCCCGCTTCAGCAATAACAGTTGCCAAAACTGCCAAAACTCCACGTTCATTAGCAACATCCATGGTGATGTCCACCCAATATTCTCCTTCTATATCTTCATCCCAACATAGAGCAATGAATTGTTCGGGTGTGCTGCGGGTGGTTTTTAAAGTGGAACATTCACTGGAATGAACAATGATGCCCCTGCCCTTTTGAAATTTCCCCACAATATTATCACCGGGAACGGGTTGGCAACATTCACCAAAATGCACAACCATGCCTTCTGTTCCCTTGATGGCTAAAGGTCGTCCTTTTGAACCCTTTTCTAACTCATTGGAATCTTGGGTTACAACCAAACATTTAGCAATGACCATAGGCATGTGATTGCCAATGCCAAGGGCATAATATAACTCATCTTCGGTTTTATATTGAAGATCTGTGAGTAAAGCCTGTAAAGTTTCAGGTGGAATTTTTGCTATATCACTAGACAATTCTGACAAAGCTTGTTCTAAAAGACGTTTCCCCATCACAATGGACTCAGCATTTTGTTGGCTTTTTAAAAAATGCCTAATGTTTGAGCGGGCCTTGCCAGTAACCACGAAGCTTAGCCAGGTTGGATTAGGATGGGCACCAGGGACTGTTATAATTTCCACCGTTTGCCCATTAGATAAGGGTATGCTTAGAGGAACCAGCCGTCTATTTACCTTAGCAGCAACACAACTATTGCCTACACCTGAATGCACTGTATAGGCAAAATCTACTGGAGTAGCTCCTTTTGGAAGCTCCATGATGTGGCCCTTGGGTGTAAATACGTAGACTTCATCTGGGAACAAATCGATTTTAACATTTTCTATGAATTCTAAAGAATTACCAGTACTACGCTGCATTTCTAATAAACTTTGTATCCATTCTTTAGCTCGCAGTTGCGCTTCGTTGACTTCAAGTCCAGAAGATTTATAAATCCAATGCGCAGCCACTCCATTAGCAGCGACCTTATCCATTTCACGCGTACGAACTTGTACTTCTAAGGGCACACCGAATGGCCCAAATAAAGTGGTATGCAGTGACTGATATCCATTAGCCTTGGGAATACCAATATAATCTTTAAAACGAAGTGGTACTGGTTTGTAAGTGCAATGCAAAGCTCCCAGCACTCGATAACAAGAATCAATGTCTTCTGTAATAACTCTGAATGCAAACACATCTGTAATTTCAGCAAATGATGCTTTTTTTTGGCGCATTTTACGGTAAATACTGTATAAATGTTTTTGCCTACCAAACACTTGCTCGAAGGGAATGTTTAACTGTGACAATGCATGTTGTAAATTTTTTTCTATGGTTTGTGTCAATTCACGCCTATTGCCCAAGGATTTTTCAACCACTGATTTAATGGAGCGATAACGCATGGGGTAAAGCGCTTTAAAACCAAGATCTTCAAGACCTACGTACACAGAATGCATACCTAAACGATTGGCAATTGGGGCATAAATTTCAAGGGTTTCTATGGCGATACGGCGTCGTTTTGCATAAGGCATAATACCCAAGGTGCTCATATTATGAAGTCTATCAGCCAGTTTCACTATGATAACGCGGATATCTTTAACCATAGCCAAAATCATTTTGCGAAAATTTTCGGCTTGGGCTTCGGCTTTAGATTCAAATTTTATTTTTGTAAGTTTGGTTACACCATCAACCAAGGCAGTCACTTCCTCGCCAAATTGATTGAGTAGATCTTCTTTGCTGATGGTGGTATCTTCAACCACATCGTGCAATAGAGTAGCCATGATGGTTTGATAATCTAAACGCATCTTGGCTAAGATTAAAGCTGCTCCTACGGGATGGGTGATATAGGGGTCTCCTGAACGACGCAACTGCCCTTGATGTGCTTTTTCAGCCACTACATAGGCTTGATAACATTTTTCAATTTGCGATCGCTCAAGATAACATTTAAGCTCCTCATCAAGCTCTTTAAAATAGCCCACGCAGCACTCCCTAATGTCTAACATGGCCTTAAATACCTCAGATTAATACAATAACAAAACAGCCCTCTTAATTCTATTATACCATTATAACCATGGCTTAATCTTCTTTGTCTAAAATCGCAGCTGTTACTAGGCCTTCTGCGATTTCGCGCAAAGCAACAACGGTTGGTTTATCATTTTCCCATTCCACCAAGGGTTGATCGCCCCGAACAGCAATTTGCCTAGCACGCTTACTAGCAACCATTACCAATTCAAATCGATTTGCAACATGATCCAAACAATCTTCAACTGTGACACGCGCCATATCAAACTCCTTTAGGTAGTAAAACCCTTCATTCTACTGCGATGACATCAGGAATGAAAGCAATTTTGATTGTTTTTTTACCTGACGCGCAATGCTCAAGCGATTAGCAATCACGATGGCCTTTAATTCAGAAGCTGCTTTCTTAAAATCATCATTGACAATTAGATAGTCAAATTCAGAATAATGGCTTAATTCATCTTGTGCTCTTATCATCCTATCACGCACCACCTCGGTTTTGTCTTGTCCTCTGTCTAGCAACCTTTTTTTTAAGACTTCTAAGGAGGGTGGAATAATAAAAATACTCTTTGAATCTTTATATAGATGTTTGATAAGTTTAGCACCTTGCCAATCAATATCCAATACAACATCAATTCCTTGCTTTAACCGCTGCATGATTTGACCATTAGAGGTACCATATAAAAAGTCAAACACTTTGGCATGTTCGATGAAGTCATTGTGTTCTAGCATGGTCTTAAATTCTTTTTCGTCCACAAAGAAATAGTCCACAGCATTTTTTTCGCCAGGGCGCATAGCACGTGTGGTATGAGAAATAGACACTTCTATACCTTCAAGAGAATGAACCAATTCTTTTACCAAACTGGTCTTTCCCCCACCCGAGGGGGCTGCAACGATGAAAAGGTTTCCAGAATCTTTTTCGACCATCATTTCACTCAATATATTAAAATTGTATCTTGTGCAAATATACCCCATGTCAATGGCTTTTCACAGAGTATACTGTTGTAATGATGGTTTTTCTTTCAAGATGAGACGGTTTGTGTTAATTTTTGCGACATTCATCCCTTTATTATTCCGATTATCAGATTTATTATGAAAATTGCGCATAGCCTATTATTCTTTTTGGCTTTTATATTTGTTCAAACCACCTGCTTTGCTGGCTCAAAGCGGGTTTCCATCACCATTGATGATCTCCCTTTTGTAGGTGAATATCGTAATTTTCATTTAAAGATGATTATGGATGCTTTAAAAAAGCAGCAAGTCCCAGCTACAGGGTTTATCATCGCTCGCGAAGTGCGCAAAGACAATTGGGAGATGCTACAACAATTTCGTGAAGAAGGTTTCGGTCTGGGCAACCATACTTTTTCTCATGCCAATTTAAATTCAATGAGTGCCGAAGACTACATTGAAGACTTAAGAAAGGCCGATACTTTATTAAAACCTGTTCTAACCCAACCCAAATATTTTCGTTTCCCTTATTTAGCCATGGGCATGGGGAAGAAAAAGAAACGGGTATTGGCCTATTTAAATAAAAAACATTATCATATTGCACCTATAACCATTGACTCAAAAGACTTTGTCTTTAATCAACGACTTTTATCAATCCCAGAATTAAATAGACGAAGTTATCTTGCCGAACTAAAACCTTTTTATCTAGAATTTATTGAACAACAAACCAAATTGGCTGAAGAAAAAACAAAAAATCAGGTACAGATTGTATTAATTCATGCAAATTTGCTCAATGCTTATGTGCTGCCAGATATCATACAGCTCTATAAAAACCGTGGTTACACCTTTATAAGCTTAGAAGATGCTTTAGAATCTATTAAGAACTACGACCCAAAATCCCATCCAAAAGAAAACCTTACTATGAGTGATGCTTCAATAGAATCCTTTATGGAATGGGATTAGTCTTGATGATACGATACAAAACAGCACCCAAAGCCCAATCGATATCATTTTTTTCTATAGTATTTTCAACCCTTAATTTAGATCCTTCAATTCTATACATATTAAATAACAATTCATTTTCAAAAACTGCATTTGCACAGTAGCTGCTTAGGTATTTATCTGCAACCTTGGGATAGGCTGTTTTAAGTTGTGACCAGGTGCTTGAACAAACGATTTGAATTTTTGATTCAAGAAGGCTTTGATTCGGGTTTTCATTCATTTCAAAAAAATTAAAGGTGTAATAAATACCTGAATAAGCAAAAAAAGTTTGTTCAGGTGGTAGTGCAATTTGTTGTGCAATTTTTTCATTCAATAACATGTCAGTATAGATATTTGCACAGGAGGCTCTATCAAAATCTCCTACTTTTTCATCCTGAAAGTTGTATTCTCTAGGAAAGCAGGCTCCAGCTTGTTGTCTTTTTAACATGGAAAGCAGAGCCTTATCTTGTCCAAAGCCGCTGAAAGTTTTACTAAAAATAACATACTGTTGGTTATTGATAACCAGTGTCATCACATCTTTTTTTGTAGCTAATTGTGTGGTCTCATAGGCAATTTGTGTAGAAGCACCACCCATGTCAATGCTGCCAACTGAAGGGGTGTGATTTTGAAAATTATGGAGTAAATAATTTATATCTAGCCAACCATAAATCCCTTCCATTTCACCCGTAATGGTTTTAATTTCTCCTATTTGAAAGGGATAGTTATTGAGATATTTAGTCACTTCCAAAAATATCTGTTCTTGCTTATCCATTGGTATGAGCCGCATACCTGCCGTAGCCAATATATTAATCTCAACCCCAGTTACCATTTTTTTATCTAAAAAAGCTTCGGCCTCATCTAAGAGTTCAGCTAAATACTCAGGTCCTACTTTTTCAGGTGAATCACCAAAAGTGGACATACCAGGCTTGATACTTTTAGAAAAGACTTTATTGATGGTTGGAACTGGCGTAGACTCATCGATTTGAAATATATGCAAGCGAGACCCCGAACTGCCAGCATCAATTAAAATCTTGTAATAAAAATTGTCTGAATATAAAGCATGAGAGCAAGCAATCACATAAAAAGCTACGATGGTACCTACAAAACGCTTCATTTTTTCACCAGAGATTAAACAACCGATTTTGACATTACAAAAGGCAAATGTACTTTAAATAAAACCATAAGTAAATAAAATAAACATCCAATTTAATTTACTGGTTGTTAAGAAACTGTGGTACAATTGCGTTAAAATCAATCACATTGATTGGAATAACCAAGGAAAATAGAATATGAGTTTTAACTCACTGAATTTAATAGAACCTCTTTTAAAAGCCATCCAAGAATTAGGCTATACCGAACCCTCCCCTATTCAATTACAAGCCATCCCTGCTGTATTGAATGGTAAAGATGTCCTAGCATCTGCACAAACTGGTACGGGTAAAACTGCAAGTTTTGTGCTTCCCATTTTACAAAATATTCAGTCCAAACCCCGAGCTAAAAACAACCACACCCGTGTGCTTATCATTACCCCCACCCGCGAATTGGCGGCACAAGTACATGAGAGTATTGTTCAATATGGTCGTCATTTGTCTTTACGCTCCACAGTGGTTTTTGGTGGGGTAAAAATCAATCCTCAAATGATGAAATTACGTAATGGTGTTGAAATTTTAGTTGCTACACCAGGACGTTTAATGGATTTACACAAGCAGCGCGCAATACAGTTAGATGAAGTCGACACACTGGTGTTAGATGAAGCCGATCGCATGTTGGACATGGGCTTTATCCATGACATCAAACGAATCATCAATTTGCTACCAAAAAAACGTCAAAATCTTTTATTTTCGGCAACCTTTTCAGATGAAATTCGCACGCTGGTGAAGGGTATATTAACTCAACCTGTTGAAATTGATGTGGCTCCTCGTAATGCCACAGCAGTAGCAATCAAACAAAAGGTTCACCCTGTAGATAAAGCTCAAAAGCCCGCTTTACTCAGTCATTTGATTCATAAAAATAAATGGGACCAGGCGCTGGTTTTTTCTAGAACCAAACATGGTGCAAACAAATTGGTTAAAATTTTAGCTGAAAACAATATTTATGCTGCAGCAATCCACGGTAATAAATCACAATCCCAACGCACCAAAGCCTTGGCAGACTTTAAAACTGGTCAGTTGCATATTTTAGTAGCTACAGACATCGCTGCCCGTGGTATTGATATTGATCAGCTACCCTGCGTGGTTAATTTTGATCTGCCTCAAGTACCTGAAGATTATGTTCACCGTATTGGACGCACTGGACGTGCTGGTGCTTGTGGACTTGCGATTTCTTTGGTTTGCGCAGACGAGGTGAGCCAATTGCATGCTATTGAAAAATTGATTAAAAGAAAATTAGATAGAGAAGAAGTAGAAGAATTTGAACCAAAGCATAGTTTGCCTACAAATGCTTCACCAAGTACGCCCAAGCGAAGTTTCCCGCAAAGAAACAAGACTAAAATCATCTCTAGAAGCACTGATAAACCTACCTTTGGACGGCGTTCCAATAAGAAATAGCCTAGATTTAATATTGATTTTTATACACTTAAGAAACTTTAAAACAGCATTTTGAAGTTTCTTGAGATTATTATATGATTACTCAATGTGAATTTCTAAAGGGTTTTAATGACTAAGTTAAGTGTTAATGTAAATAAAATTGCAACATTAAGAAATTCAAGAGGTAAAAACCACCCAAATTTACTTCAATATACCTTAGATATTATCCACTTTGGTGCGCAGGGTATAACCGTGCATCCACGACCAGATGGCCGACATATACAGTATGCAGATGTGTACACGATTGCCCATGCCATTGATGTTGAATTCAATGTTGAAGGTTTTCCAGATGAAGTTTATTTAAAACTTGTACAAGAAGTCAAACCAACTCAATGCACCCTAGTTCCTGATCCACCACAGACATTGACCTCAAATGCAGGTTGGGCCTTAGTAGACAATCAGATTTTCTTAAAGGATACTGTGCGAAGACTTCAGGATTTTGGTATCCGCACCGCTTTATTTGTTGATCCCTTCACATTAACAGCCAAAGAACTGGATGCTTTAGCAATCATTGCACCTGACAGAATAGAACTGTACACCGAAGCCTATGCAGATGCCTTTGCCACCGATACAGTAGATGAAATATTAAATGTATACAAAACTGCTGCAGCTCATATCAACCAACTGGGGATTGCCTTAAACGCAGGCCACGATTTGAATCTTAAGAATTTAAGACCCTTTATTCAAGCTATCCCAAATATCCAAGAAGTTTCAATTGGCCACGCCTTAATTTCTGATGCGCTTTACTTTGGATTAAAAGAAACCATTTCCCGTTATTTGGCATGTTTGAACGTATAATTAACCAAGGTAGGTACTGTCTTTAAATGCAAGCTGAATTTTATTTAACCTAGGTAACGTCCCTAAAGTTTTAAACTGAAGACTAAGATTTTGAAGACTTCAAAAAAATTTAGAGGTTACCTAATATTTTCATTTTAGAAAAGATAAACCTGTATTACGACTACGTCTAATACAGGCTACCTGTACTAAATCGTAGCCTGTATTAGCGCTAGCATAATACAGGTTTTGTTTTCTGAACACCTGTATTAGTAAAGATAAACCTGTATTACGACTACGTCTAATACAGGCTACCTGTACTAAATCGTAGCCTGTATTAGCGCTAGCGTAATACAGGTTTTGTTTTCTGAACACCTGTATTAAGCTAAGGCTGATATAGGCTACTTTGTATTTAAATCATCTAGATTCAAACTTTGCTCGGTGGTCCAAAAATCTTCCCAGGGATCTTTTTTTAGGGCTATCAAACGTTTTGGCAAAGTTTTAATAGTATAAAAATTATTCTTTTGTTTGTCTGATAACTCATCCCATTCTAAGGGTACCGAGACGGGAGCATGCAGTCTTGATCGTGTGGAATAAGCTGCTATGGCTGTGGCGCTGCGTTGATTACGTAAATAATCCACGAAAATTTTGCCACCTCGTTCTGATTTTGTCATTTTACTGATATATTTATTTGGTTTTTTCTTTTCTAGATACTGTACGAATACATGCGTAAAATTTTTAACCTGGTCCCAATCGTACTCGGGTTGAATGGGAAATATAACATGTAATCCCTTACCACCAGTGGTCTTAACAAAAGACTTTAATTTCAGTTGTGACAGTTCTTTTTTGATATCAAAAGCCGCTGCAACCACTTCTTTCCAGGTGACATCAGGGGCGGGGTCCAAATCAATCACGATGATATCTGGCATTTCTAGATTGCATACCTTACTACCCCAAGGGTGTATCTCTAAAACGCCCATTTGTACTAAACTAAATAGCCCTTCTTTAGAATCTAGATAAATATAGGGCTCAATAACACCCTTACTTTCTATATCTACTGATTTTAATGCTTTTGGCGTTGTGGCATTGTAATGCCTTTGAAAAAAACAGGATTGGTAATTATGTGGGCAGCGCACCAAAGATAAAGGCCTTTTTTGGATGAAAGGCATTATATAGTCACAAACTACCTGGTAGTAATCTAGGATATCTTCTTTTGTAAATTTGTCTTCAGGATAAAGAATCTTTTCAGGATGTGTCAGGTTGATTGTTTTTCCATTAAGGTCTTTAGAGTTACTCTTTGTTATGGCTAATTCTTTTTCAACTTTAGTCAAAGTTTGGGCTTTTTCTCGTACTATCTCTTTTGCCTTTTTATCTAAACGAAGCCCTTTAAAACTGGGGTGACGTAAATGATTGTCTTGGGTCCACTGAGAAAATTCAACCTCCGCAACCAAAACTGGTTCTAACCAATGGGCTTTTTTAGCATCTGGCGGAGTGGTATTAAAAGGGTTAGTCGAGGATGTGTGATCTTGTAATTGCTCATAAATTTCTTTTAGTGAAGCATTGGTAAATCCTGTCCCAACATTACCAGCATATTCTAAATCCCCAGCTTTATTATAGACACCTAAAAAAAGTGAACCAAAATGACTACGTCCACCTTGTGGGTTGGTGAAACCACCAATGACGAATTCCTGACGTTTTATGCATTTAACCTTTAACCAGGATTTACTACGTTTCGTTTCATAAAGACTATCAACTTTTTTTGAAATTATCCCTTCTAGAGCCAATTCACAAGAATGATTGAAAATAAATTCTCCCCCATTGATGATATGATCACTGTAGAAAAGCGTAGGATTTTTTTCAGGCAACAGTGCACGCAAAATTTCTTTGCGTTGTAGTAAGGGTAATCGCATTAAATTATAGGTATCATAATATAGAATATCGAAAATATAATAAATAAATTTCGAGCTTTGATTGGCTTTGATGGTATTTTGCAGCAACTGAAAATCAGATTTTCCTTGCTCATCCAACAACACCACTTCTCCATCTAAAATAAGGTTTTTTGAGGTCACTTTTTCAAGGGCATGAGCAACTGGTAAAAGTTCTTTAGTCCATTCAATGTTATTTCTTGATCTTAAGATGACTTTTTTATTTTCAATGAAAGCTAAGATTCTATAACCATCGAATTTGATTTCATGTAACCAGGCATCGCCTTCAGGTGCTTTATTTACCAATGTCGCTAATTGAGGATGAATTATCTGGGGAAAAGCTTCAGGGTTTAAATCCTTTGGCAACTTGATTTTAGGTTTTACATGCCTTGTTTTATTGTTGACTTTTGTAGCACTAACTGAACCCTCTGTAGTCCACACATGGTCGTAATTGTCTTTTATTTCTTCAATAGATTGTCCAGATAAAACACTTAAAGGCTCAGCTTTGGTGATATCATATGTTTCTAAAGGCCTTGTATAGTCATCTGTATGCTTGACTAAAAACCAATGCTTATCATCCTTGAAGCGAAACAAATCCCAACGGCCCTTTAATTTTTCTGCATCTAATTCAAAGCGTAAATGTCCTTGCGCATATGCTTTGGACGGGTTTTCATCTAAGGGCCGCCAAATGCCTTTGTCCCATAACATGACAGTACCCCCGCCATATTGACCCTTTGGTATTATGCCTTCAAAAGAACCATATTCAACAGGATGATCCTCAACATGCATAGCCAAACGTTTTACAGTAGGATCTAAACAAGGGCCTTTTGGTACGGCCCAACTTAATAAAACCCCCTTGAGTTCAATTCGAAAATCATAATGTAGGTGACTGGCTGCATGTTTTTGAATTATAAACAGATGAGATTTATCATGGGTAATATGTCCTTTGGGTTCCTGGGTCTTATTGAAGTCTCTTTTTTTATGATAGTCTTTTAAGCTCATTTATTATCCTTAATAAACTTTTATAGCGCCTTTATTCCAAATAAGACTTTTAATATACGCCGAAAAACAGCCATTCAATAATTATAGTGGAAAAAAGAATCCATGCCCCTCTTCATATTTCTAAGTTAAGCTTTTTTAATCCTGCCTTAATAGAACAAAATTCCTATGTTTATACCAATCAATAGAAGTATCAAACAATTTGATTATCCAAACAGATACTCAAAAAATTATTTACATAAATCATATTCTATGTAAATATGTGTTTGTTTTTTAATTGGAGGAGTTTATATGAGTACATCAAACGAAGCTGTGTGGGGTGGTATAGGAGGTTTTATAACAGGGTTAGCAACAGCAGATTTGATTATACCCCCTGTAATGGGCGTTGCTTCAGCTGGCCTAGCTACACTTTCTCTTTTACCCTATGCTTTAGCAGTTTTACCAATGTGGAAAATCGGTCGTCAAATCAACGCTACCTATGCACCTACTGAAAGTAGCGGTAAAGCGCTATGTAGCTATTTTTTATTGACTGCTTCATCCTTGATCCTCGCTGAAGTTACAAGGACAGCAATAATGGCTGCCTTTATAGCTACTTTAAATCCTTTCACATTACCGGTAATGATTGCCGCAGGTGCCAGTGCTGCTGTATTGTTGGGTTTGTATTTACTGACTAAACCAGGCCCCTCTATGGTGGATAGTGCAAAAGATAGATTTTTCAATCGTTCAAAGCCTACATCCTATTCATCAACTCGTACATTTGCTGCTAATACCGAAGAAGTTCTTGTTCCATCTTCACATAATGCTCATCCCAAAGTAGTGACTATTGAAGCTGGAGACCAAACAACCCGAGTACCAGTAAGTGTAATGCGACCTGGACAGTAATATCACATAAAATCTTTTAGATTTAAAGCTAGCCCCAATCCTATCATCCATAAGATGGGGTCTAGCATTTCAATACCCTTTACATTTTATCCAATAATTCACGCAAATATTTAACTGGTTCAACAACTATGTCTTTAAGCTGCTGCTTAGGCGCATTGGCAAAGGGCACGATGGCTCGTTTAAATCCATGCTTTATCGCCTCTTTTATCCGCTCCTGACCTGACTGCACCGGTCTGATTTCCCCTGCCAAGCCAATTTCTCCGAATACAATGGTTTCGCTATCAAAGATTCTATTTCGTAAACTAGATACCACCGCCGCTAATAAAGCAAGATCAGAGCCTGTTTCTGTAACCTTCACACCGCCAACTACATTGATAAACACATCTTGATCATAGGTTGCAATGCCTCCATGTCTATGCAAGACGGCTAATAAAATTGCCAGCCTATTATGTTCTAAGCCGGCTGTCACACGTTTTGCTTGTTGTCCGTGAGATTCATCAACCAGGGCTTGCACCTCCACCAACATAGGACGCGAGCCTTCCCAAGTTACCATGACTGCACTTCCTGGTCTGGGTTCTGGTTGGCGTGATAAAAAGATTGCCGACGGATTGGCCACCTCCTTTAGTCCTTTATCGGTCATAGCGAAAACGCCAAGCTCATTCACTGCACCAAACCTATTTTTTATAGCTCGAATTACTCGAAAACGGCTGTCATTCTGGCCCTCAAAATAAAGCACACAATCGACCATGTGTTCTAAGACCCGAGGGCCTGCCAAGGCCCCTTCTTTAGTCACATGTCCCACCAAAAACACGGCGGTCTGGGTGGTCTTTGCAAAGCGTACCAATTGAGCTGTCCCTTCTCGCACCTGACTGACGCCACCGGGAGCTGAGGTAATGGTTTCAGTGAAAATGGTTTGCACAGAATCTACAACAATGATTTTAGGCTTTTCTTTTTGAGCATGTGCGATGATGGTTTCTACCTGAGTTTCAGCTAATAATCTTAGTCCAGCCAAAGGCAGATTCAAACGCCTTGCACGAAGGGCTACTTGCTGTAATGACTCTTCTCCAGTCACGTATAAAACTGTCTCTTGCAAGGATAAATTGGCCAAAGTTTGGAGTAACAAGGTGGATTTGCCAATCCCAGGATCGCCTCCAATCAACACAACAGATCCATAAACCAAACCACCGCCCAATACTCGGTTTAATTCAGACAAACCACAATCCATACGTACTTCTTTATCCATGACCACATCTTCGAGAGCGGTGATGATGGAACGTTGATTTGCCCATTGGCCACGGGAGGCATTGTGATTAGTAGCAACCAGTCCCTCCTCCACAATAGCATTCCATGACCCACAGTGTGTACATTGCCCAGCCCATTGTTTATAGGTAGCTGCGCATTGACTACAGACATATTGCGTTTTTATTTTCATTCACACATCCAATATCTTAAGATAGAATAGGTTATTGAATCTTATATTCAACTCAGTATAATGTGACAACATTTTACCAAATCAGGATTCAACACATGAGCGAAGATATTCATTTTGAACAAGCTATGATTGATCTTGAAGAAATTGTACGTCTACTTGAAAAAGGTGAGTTGACCTTAGATAATTCCCTACAACAATTTGAAAAAGGTATAAGCTTAGCCAGACGATGTCAAGACATATTAAATCAAGCCGAACAAAAAATAGAAATACTCACAGCACCCTTGGATGATCCAAGCCGTGATTGAAAAATACAAAGAACGTCACGAGGCCTATCTTAAAAACTTATTTGACAACACCACCATTCCAGCACCCCTTATCCGGGAAGCATTGTATTATTGTTTATTTCCAGGTGGAAAACGAATCAGACCCCTGTTGGTTTATTTATTAGGTGAATTGCTTGACATTAAACTTCCTATTTTAGATGCAATAGCAGCAGCCGTTGAATTAACACACTGTTACTCCTTAATTCATGATGATTTACCAGCCATGGATGATGATGATCTACGTCGAGGTAAAGCCAGTTGTCATAAAGCTTTCGATGAGGCAACGGCAATTCTAGTGGGTGATGGTTTACAAGCTTTGGCACTTCAAGTTTTATTAGAACATCTTTCCCCGCTGTTATCCCCAGCTCAAGTTATTGCTGTGACCATAGAACTTATAAGCGCAAGCGGTTTAAGCGGCATGGTCAGTGGTCAATCATTAGATTTAACCCAATTATGTAAGCCTGAAACCACCGAATCACAACTTTGTGATATACATCACCTTAAAACAGGGAAACTCATATCAGCTTGCGCCAATATGATTCTTGCAACTCAAGCTTCAATAGATGTAGACACAGCCTCCTCTTTTAAAACTTGTATGTACCATATTGGTTTGGTATTTCAAATGCAAGATGACTATTTGGATCAATTTGCAGCTACGCATCTAGGTAAAAGTCGTTCTTCTGATGAGGCCAATAAAAAAACAACTTTTGTTGCCTTATATTCCAAGGAACAATTGGAAGAAAAAATAAACAATCATTATCAAATAGCCATTGATTGTTTACACAAATTTGGGTCTAAAAATGCTTCCTTACTAGCATTGGTGCATCAACTCCAGGCCAGAACAATGATATTAATAAAAGTTAAATATTAGGGGGGGGTTACCATTCACCCCCCCTTATTACTTGAGCTACATTTTTTTAATTTGAGATAGGGAGATGAAAGTTTCACCATCTTTGTGTTTCTGTCTAAGTTCTCCTTTCCAAGCTTGACCATATATCACTTCATAGCTTAAAGGATAGCTTCCATTTTCAGTTCTTAATAGTTCATAATTATTTAGAAAGTTGGCCCAAGCAGCTCTGGAAGTAAGGCCTTTATTTCTTTGAGGATTGATATTTTTTACACCTTGTTTTTTTAGTCCTTGAACTAATTTTTGTAAGCTTTGATAATGGACAGTCAGGTTTTCCATGTCCACCACTGGCTCTAAGAAATGCTCTGCCATCAACCAATCTCCCACATCATGCATATCTGGAAATTCATTGGTATGGGCATGATCATTGACACCAGACCAGGCTTTTTTAAGTTCTTTAAAGGTATCTGGCCCAAGGGTTGTGAACATCAAGCAGCCTTGAACTTTCATCACACGGTTCAATTCACCAAAAACATTCTGCATTGAAGAACCCCAATGAACCGCCTGATTGGCAAATACCAAATCAAACTGCCCGTCTGCAAAGGGTAAACAGTTCATATCTGCCGACACCAAGGACCACCTGCGGCGCCAACCCTGTTTATTCCTGGCTTGAAGCAACATGGACTTAGCCAAATCCAACCCCACGATTTGACTTTTTGGATATTTTAAACGCAATTCACGAGAGAGATAGCCTGTACCACACCCAAGATCCAGAATTCGTTCAGGTGCAATTTTCATATATTGCAAACGTTCTAATAATCTTCTGCCAATTTCTTTTTGTACGATAGCAGCTGATTCATATTCAAATGCTTGACTATTAAAAGCCTTGCTAATTTCATTTACCACATTCATTATAGGTACCATGGAATTGATTGTACTATTAGGAAATCCAACAGGCATGCGCCAAACATTATTTCGGATAGCAGGATATATTAAATTTCCACTCATATGCACACTTTGCAAACAATTTACTAAAGGTCAATACCCAGTATGTTCTTATTGCACACAATTGATGAGACCCTTAGGACATAACTGCCAATATTGCGCCTATCCTTTACCTCAGAAAGAACATTTGGTTTGTGGCTTATGTATTAAAAATCCCCCACATTTCGACTATACCTATGCGGCCTATCCCTTTGAAGAGCCATTACGAGGTCTGATACACCAATTCAAATATCAAAAAGGCCTCTATCTTGGTTCTTATCTTAGCCACCTTATGCTACAAGCCCTGCCTCCTAACTTTACAAGACCACAATGCCTACTACCTGTACCCATGCATGCTAAACGAATCCAGCAACGAGGGTTTAATCAAGCGGCCATTTTAACCAAATTATTGGCAAAACAGCTGGCTTTGCCTTACGATCTTAGGTCTTGTAAAAAAATCATCAACACCCTGCCCCAAGCCAGTTTAGATGGCGAGCAAAGACAAAAGAATTTACGAAAAGCCTTTAAAAGTATACAAATGCCCTATCAGCACATCATCATCATTGATGACCTGCTGACGACTGGCAATACAGCCAATGAGTTAGCCCTCAGTCTAAAAAAATCAGGCGTACAAACAGTAGGCGTATGGTGCTGTGCACGAGCAGTATATCATCAGGGTTGATTTTAAAGTAATTCACTATCTTTGCAAATCATTTAAAGTCAAATGCACTAAAAGTATACAAAAAACTATAAAAAATAATCTATGTATCAAAACTTCCAAGGCAATAGAAATGGGCTTACCCCGTATTTTTTCAATCAAGGCATACACAATTGATCCCCCATCAAGCCCAGGAATGGGTAACAAATTAATCAATCCAACCGCAGTGCTTAAGGTTGCAATAAAATACATGAAAACAAGCCCACCTTGAATCATTGAATTCATTGAAAGTGCATAGAAACCCAAGGGGCCTATCAAAGCAGAAAAAGGGATAACACCCCTTATTAATTGTATTAAAATAATAAACAAAAAAGAGGCCAACTCATCAATTTTTTCACTAGACTCATGAAGTGCTTCATGTAGGGAGAGACTTGGTCTTTTCAAAACATGCGTTTTAAAATCAGGAATAATGCCTATACTGTTAAGTAAAGAATGATGTCTTGGACTAAAAACCAGCCTACTTAAATCGAAGATTAGAATTATAATCTCTTCATTTTTCTGTTTAAAAGTTATTTTAACATTTTTTGAGCCCCAATTTTCAATCAGTTTCATGCCCACTTCGCGGTAAGAAGGTGTGGCTTGATTGTCTAGTGCAATGAATTGGTCACCTGGCTGTACACCAGCAAGCGCTGCAATGCTTGAAGGTTGTATAGATTTAACAATAGGTGGCTGATAATTTAAGCCTACTAGAAAAATAAATATAAATATTAGCCATGCAAACACCAAATTTGCTATTGACCCTGCCAATAAAATTGCTATACGTTTCCAAATCGGTTGTTTATCAAAGCAATAGGGCAATTGCTCAGGAGAAACGCGAGCCACTCTGGTGTTTAGTAACTGTACATAACCACCCAATGGCCACAAAGCTAAAATCCACTCACAACCACTTTGACTTTTCCAAGACAACAAGGGTCTACCAAACCCCATAGATACTTTGGTAATTGTGACTTTAGCAAGGCGAGCAGCCAAGGCATGGCCTGCTTCATGCGTTCCTATTGTTAAAATAAGGGTAAAAAGTATGGCTAATATTGCCATTAACATAAGAGAGCCTTTTATCAAATCACTTTGTATTATCAACTACTAATTGTAGAAAAGGAACTCCCTGCTTTCCAGATAACTCAAATTCATTACGATAAACCTCAAATATCCTATACGCTTGATTGGTTTCACTATCCACCAATTCCACAAGCTCTCCTTCTTCATCAACCAAAGTCACTGTTACATGTATTTCACGAAAGGCCATGATATTATAATTTTCTTCAAATAATTTAAAAACCCGCTCCAAGCTATCAATAAGCTCAGCCCCATTATGTTGTCCCTGAAGGATAATATCCATTTTGCCCCTACCTAATCGACTCAAATAGATATTGTTATTGACGGCAGTTTGTGGAAATTCTTTAACAGATAAAGACGTTTTACAAAATCGTGACAGGCTCAATAACTGTTTTGAGAACGGGCTGACGGGTAGAGTCATCGGTCTACTCTCCTGATTTTACAATTTTTGAAAAAACAGTAGCACAATAATAAATTTACGTTTAAAATAACATCCTCTCGGGGCCTATAGCTCAGTTGGTTAGAGCAGCGGACTCATAATCCGTTGGTCCTAGGTTCAAGTCCTAGTGGGCCCACCAATTAAAGTCAGAAAAATCAATAATTTACACTTAATACCTGATTCTCTTCAAAAGTACTTACGTGACTTTTGCGTGAGCTGCAATCAAAACTTATAAAGAAACTACTTTTGAAGCCTGTTTATTTATAATCGTCCTACCATTTGAATTACGCAATAAAGTAAGTACCACACCACTTTTTTGTTTTTCACACACTTTATTCGCGGCATCATATAGATTTTGCAATTCAGCAGATGAATAATGCGTCGTAATCCGACTTGAACGATGACCAAGCAAATCTTGCCTATCTTCAAAACTTACCCCAGCTGCACGCAAACGCCGACCAAATGTATGTTTTAGGTCATGAACGCGTATATGCTGAAGATTGGCTTTAATCCTTGCTTGGCGCCATCCTGTTGATAAAATTCGGGCCAAAGGTTTCCCTCTATAACTGAAGACATGAAAGGGATTCTTTCCTCTCTCACCTTCAATAATTAAACGAACAGTATCATTACAAACTACCAATCGTTCCTCACCATTTTTTACCAACTCGGCAGGAATGATAAATACCAAAATATGTGGCATCTCAGGTATTTTTATTTCCCATTCCCAACGTAAAGCACATATTTCACCATCTCTACATCCAGTATTTACAGCAAATAATGCCATTTTTTCCAGATGAGAAGGCAACTCATTAAAAAGTCTATGTTGCTCATCCCAATTCAGCGGATATGGTTTACGTAAATCATGCTCTGGCAAAAGTTTAATTTTGGGAGCATTCATGGTCCAAGTTAATCCATATTCATCCATCCATTCACTGGCTGCAAGATTAAGGATTCGACGGGCCACCTGTAAACCATGGTTAATCGTTCGAGTACTAACCCCATCTTTCCTTCGCCCTTCTATAAAAGATTGTAGCGCACCCATGTGAATGGATTCTAAAGACATATCTCCAATGTACTTCACTAACTCACGTAGTCTTCCTGCATCATCATGAAGACTACGTTTGTGTTGATTTTCTAGAAGAAATTTTGTTGCAGCTTCCATAAAACTTCTTTTAGGTCGCACGCCGTAAACAGTTGCCTGCCTTATTTCTTCAAGTCTTCGTGCAAGGTACTTTTCCGCTTCTTCGAGATCGCTAGCACCAGTGCTTTCGCAAAGTCTGCGTCCGAAGACTTTTTTGTCAATGATCCAGAACTCACCACGCTTTTGAAGGCCCGGCATTCGCTTTCGTCCCATTTTTCTAAACTCCTTTCTTTGCTTGCCGCGGGACGACCACTACACTGCATATAATCATCTACCCAAGCATCTAAATCAAGTCTGTCAAAAGCAATTCCCTGAGTACCTATAGGAATTTCAGATATTCTAGGTCTTACCATATGGTTAAAGAGGTGCCGGTCCATGCCCAAATAGTTCGGAGCATCTCTAAGTCGAATTAGCCTGGGAAGTATATTTATGCTGGTCATTGAATAATCCCTCAATTAAAACACGATATGTTTTTCTAATTAAAACATATCGTGTTTATGGGTTCAATCAATTTTTAGGAAGAGTTTAAAAAATATCTATAAAGTTTAAACAGACATCCTTAATACGTCTGTTGGTTGAGAAAATAATCTGCCTTCACAAATAACCTTTGCACCATATTTTTCATAGAGTGGGTTTAATAAGCTAGGTTTTAATGTATCTAACAAAATAGTATCTGCACCTGCTTCTATTAATATAGGCGCGGTTTTCTGGACACAAAAAAAGGTTTATTAAGAGCTATTCTTCTTAATACAAAGAGGAGAATAAAATGTCTAAAAAGCGAGCTTATTATACGGCGGCCAAGAAAGCAAAAATAA